>NZ_JWJD01000003.1:300000-472476 GCF_000820505.1 Geoalkalibacter ferrihydriticus DSM 17813
TGGCTTGGGCCGGAGCCCATCGACAAGGGGTTTCGGGATCGATTGCTGAAAGGAGGTTAACTATGCAAAGCATCAGAGTGGGCGATAAGGCCCCGGAATTGTCACAACCAGACCAGAATGGGAATATGGTGAGCCTGGCGGATGCGCGCGGGTGCAAAGCGGTGGTGCTGTTTTTCTATCCCGCGGATGAATCACCAATCTGCACCAAGGAGGCTTGCGCCTTTCGCGATGCCTACCAGGATTTCACCGAGGCCGGAGCGATGGTGATCGGGATCAGTGCCGACTCCCTCGACAAACACCAGAGTTTTGCCAGCCATCATCGTTTGCCCTTTCACCTGCTCAGTGATGCAGACGGTGGTTTACGCAAAGCCTTCGGCGTACCCAAGTCCCTCGGCGTGCTGCCGGGACGGGTGACCTATGTGATCGACCGGCAAGGGGTGGTGCGGCATCTGTTCAGCGCCCAGCTCGCCGCCGACCGCCATGTGCAGGAAGCTCTGCAGACCGTGCGGTCCCTGGCCGGCAAGGCCAACGATTAGCCTTCTTCTGTGTCATCCAGCTCCTTGCGCAACCCGGGTTTCGGACCGGACGGGGAGAGGCGACCGGAAGTGGCGGAGAAAAAGACCAGCCCGAGGTAGCCGTCGAGGGTGATGCGGTCGCCGGTGCGGATCAACTCGGCCGCCGAGGCGATCCCCGAGACGCAGGGGATGCCGTATTCGCGGGCGATGATAGCGCCGTGAATCAGCATGCCACCGCGGCGCTCGATGATCCCGGCCGCCAGGGGCACGACAAAGGTCATGGCCGGATCAATGGCGTCGCAGACCAGGATCTCCCCGGCGCGGAACCCGGCCAGATCCTGCGGGCGCTGAATCACCCGGGCCGTTGCCGTCGCCAGCCCGGGGCTGGCCGGCTGTCCCTGCAATTGCCGGGCACTGACCACACCGAGGGATGGCTTCCCGGGGGAGAGCACTGGGCTGCTCAGGCCCCTGCCCGCCTCTGCCCCTGGGGCCAGAACCTGCCGCAGAATTTGCACCTCCCCCCGCTGCAGCCGCCTTTGCCCTTCCTCCTCGGCCCGCTGCAATTCCCGGGCGATTTTCTCCAGACTGAGGTTGTCATCGTCACGCAGACGGTAACTGGCGCGGCCGATCTCCAGCAGCTCTTCGGCCTGACTGCGCTCCTCGGCGCAGAAATGCCGGCGATAGCGCTGCTCCAGCTCGCGATTGCCGCCGACCGCAGCGCTGATTGGCTGCCGAGCCATTTCCAGCAGCAGCTGCAGGGTCAACTCGGCGGGCAGGCCGATTCCCTCGGCCTGCTCCCTGAGCTGCAAGGCGAGGGGTTCGGATAGCTGTCGGAGTTGGGTCAAGCCACCGGCAAGCTGTTGCTGCTCGCTGCGGATCAGAGTCGCAAGCTCCGCCAGCTTGCGGTTTCTGCTGACCGCCCTGAATTGGCCGCCGCGCAGCAATTCCATGAACTCGAAGGGGTCTTCCGGCGCCAACGCATCGTTGTAGAATTCTCCGAACAGCCGGATGCCGTGGGCCATGGGGATGCAGTCGCTGCGGTAGGCCTCTTCCCAGTGGTTGCGTCGCTGCCGCCGACGCTCGATTTCTCCCGCCAGGGCCTCATCGCCCAAAGCCTGCAGGTCGATGGTCGCCAATCCCTCGGCGTCCGCTTCCATGCCGGGCAGGATGTCCTGCTCAATGCGGGTTTGTAGCTGTTTGAGATTGGCCAGGCCGCGATGCAGGGTCAGGTACCAGCGGCGCGGGTCGCTCGAGTTGCTGTTTGCGGTGGTAATCGGCCGCGCCTGCAGCAGCACCAGTCGCTCCCCCTGCCAGGTCCATTCCAGGTCCTGGGGCTGCCCCAGTTCCCGCTCCAGGGCGAGGGCCGTCGCGGCCACCCGGGTCACTTTCCCCGCCGTCAGGGCCGGCGTTTGCTGCTCTTCTGCCGACAAGGCAACCCGCTGCAGACCAGTTCCCCCGGCAACCAGTTTGCCCGCCCGGTCGCCAGGGCGGTAATGCACAATCCCCTGATCCTGGCGATCCAGCTCCCAGAAATCGGGTTCGATGCTGCCATCGACCAGACCCTGATTGAGGCCCTTGACGGCCTCGACTGCAACCCGGCCCGGGTCGGTCGGGCTGCAACTGAAAGCGACCCCCGAACTCTCGCCGGCGACCAACTCCTGCACCAGCACCGCCATCGAACTGCGGTCGATGGCCAGTCCCAGCTCCTGACGATAGAGCAGCGCCCGGTCGGACCAGAGGGACGCCCAGACCTTGCGCACCGCGAGCATTTGCTGTTTTTTCCCCCGGATATTGACGAAGGAGTTGTGTAGCCCGGCGAAGGAGGCGGTTGGCGAATCTTCACCGGGCGCCGAGGAGCGAATCACCAGCGGCCGGGAGCCGAACATTCCGCCCACCGCCGCTGCCAGTTCCCCCTCCAGCGCCGCCGGCAGGGCAGTTTTCAGAAACAGACTGCGGATGCGCAGGGCAGCGTCCCAGAGTTCCTCCCAGCGCATCTGGGAAAAGTCCTTGCGTCCCAACTCCATCAGGATCAGGGCATCGAGTCCGGTTTCTTCAAGGTAGCGACGATAGGCTTTGGTGGTAATGGCCAGGGAGAGAGGGATCGGGTAGCCGAGTCGCTCCAGGTGAGCCAACGCGGAGGCCTTGCCGCCGACCTGCAGGGCCAGGGCCGGGGTTATCTGCTCAAGGGCAAGGGTCAGGGCCATCGAGGACCAACTCCATCACGTCCTGAAACCGGCGCACCAGGCTGTAACGCTGCACCGAAATCCGGCAGAGCGCACAGCCTGGCGAGGAAACGAACTCCTTCAGCATCGGGTGCTTGGCGAAAAAGATCGCTCGCATCCCGTCCTGCTCCTCGGCGGGAACCTCCCGGGCGGTGCCGAAGGCAGTCAAAGCGGCGGCGATACGGAAATCCTCCGCCCGGTTGCTGCGGTTATCGATCAGCAGGCTGACCCGCTGATCGACGCTGAGGTTGGCATATTTGCGGGTGGCCCGGTGGGTGGCGAAGAGCAGCTGCTTCATATCGGCCGTCGCCGCGAACCCGACCAGAGTGGTATAGGGGTGGCCTGCAGCGCTGGTGGCCAGTACCCCGAGATTCTGCTGTTGCAGCAGTTCATGAATCAGTTTCTGGAGTGTGTCGTCCATCGAAATTTCCATGGCCCCTGCCTGGTTAAAGCAACTTGGCTAATTCAGCCAGCTGCTTCTTATTGTCGGGAAAACCTTCCTGCATAAAGCCGACGATCCTTTGCCTGTCGATGATATAGGTGGTCCGCCGGTTGCCATAAAGGCCTTTCAGGTTGCCATCGTCGGCGATCAGCCAAAAAATGAGGTCATATCAGTCTCTTCAAAAGTAGGTTCGGTTTTTTGAATATATTTAACTGGATCCGTGAGATCCGAACGGGCAAAGGCGCAAGTCATTGACCTGTCGCCTGTCCTGATTTAGCCTGATGGCAGGATTTTATCCTGTTTTAGTTCGATTCTCGCCCCCCTGCTATTCCAGACTGAACTTACTGCATTGGAGGACCCAAGATGCGCTGTTCCGTGCTTTTTACAACGATTTTACTCTTACTTTTCTGCTTGTCCATCGCGCAGGCCAAGGATCAGACTCCTGTGGAGCTGCTGCGTGCCCAGGCCATCCCCATAAAAAGTGCCGATGATCTCGATTCCTTGGTGCGGTCTGCGAAGGACCGCTCTCTGGTTCTTCTCGGCGAGGCCTCCCACGGCACCTCGGAATTCTATACCTGGCGCGCCGCTCTCAGTCGCCGACTGATCGAAGAGTCGGGTTTTCGCTTTATCGCCGTCGAGGGAGATTGGGCCAGTATCTATAAACTCAACCAGTACGTGCGCGGCCGGACGGCCGAAGGCGAGAGTGCGCGCTGCATCATGGAAAGTTTCAATCGTTGGCCGACCTGGATGTGGGCAAACCGGGAAACGGCCGAACTGATCGAGTGGCTGCGAGCCTATAACGCCGAACGCCCCACCAAAGAGCAGGTGGGGTTCTACGGCATCGATGTTTACGGGCCTGAGAGCTCCATGGGCAAGGTGCTTGAATTGATGAAGGATGCGTTGCCGGCGCTGGCGGATGAAGCGCGGGCCGCCTACGCCTGTCTAGGCCCCTTCGGGGAGGATTTTTCGCACTATGCGCGCTCCGTTGCGAGGGGCGGCCGCTCCTGCGAAGTCGAAGCTCGCCACGTGCTCGGCATGATCCGCGCCGCGCGAGGCAATCTGGTGGACGAGGATCGGGATGCTTATTTCAACCTGAAACAAAATGCACTGGTGGTGAAAAACGCCGAACGCCATTATCGCGCCATGCCGGCGCAGGGCCCTGCATCCTGGAACCATCGCGTGGATCACTTCTATTTTACCGTGGAGCGCCTGCTCGCTCATTACGGCGCCGGTGCCCGGGGCATCGTCTGGGCGCACAACACCCATATCGGCGATGCCCGGGCAACGGCCATGGCGCAGCAGGGCCAGCGCAACATCGGCCAGATCGCCCGTCAGCGTCTGGGTGCGGAGCAGGTGCTGGCCGTGGGGTTTGGAACCCATCGCGGCTCGGTGATGGCCGGCCTGAGTTGGGGTGCGGAACCCCAGGTCATGGCGGTGCCGCCGGCGCGGGAGGGCAGTTTCGAGGATCTGTTGCATCGGACGGAAAAATCGCGATTGCTGCTGCTGTTCAGCGATCCGCAGGACTTCACGGCGTTGCTTGAGCCCCTCGGCCACCGCGCTATCGGCGTGGTCTATGACCCGCGTCGCGAGAGGATCGCCAACTACGTCCCGACTCTGGTGCCGCTGCGGTACGATGCGTTTATTTATCTGGAAGAGACCAGGGCGCTGCAGCCGCTTCAATAAGCTGGCATACAGCGCTCTGGAAAGGAAGGATTTCAGGCGTAGTCTTTCTGCGGTGCCAGGGAGTCCCGGCACCTATTGAAGGTTGCTCTCGGTGCTTTATCCCCTGAGCATCTGAGTTCGGCGCCGCTTCTCGGCGTAATCGTATTCATGGCTCATGCGCCAGACGAAAACCACGCGTCGTCGCGTCGCCGGTAGACGGCTCAGGGCCGTCGCACAGGCAACCACCACCCAAAGGATGGCGCCGGCGTCGTCGTAGTTGAATCCGAATTGCCGCTGGGTCAGATTGTAGCCGAGGTGCAGCAGGAAACCAAAAGCCAGGGTGAAGAGGCTGATGCGGGCCATCAGGCGCAAAATGATGCCGGGTTTGATGCGCCCGGTGTGGGTTTTGTCGGCCAAGCGCTGCCAGCGGCTGATGTAGAGACCATGTACGCAGACGGCGAGCGCGATAAGGCTGTCGATGAAGCGGATGATGAGATAGCCGGCGATGATCCCCCACGCCAGGGCGATAAACGCTGTGAAAATATCCATTTGTGGCTCCTTCGGTGCATGGTCGCGGGTTTCCGTCGAGCGATTTTCGCCTCGTATGATGACCCAACGGGTGTTGAAAAATCAATGAAGGAAATGCCGCTCAACGGATAAAGTATTATTTTTAGCGCTCGATATTCTTGACCTAATTCCTTGAAGACTTGCGGGGATATGTTTTAATTGGTGCCGACAATTCATAGAAAGGAGGAACCGTTATGCGGATGAAATTGAAAGCGCTGCTGGTGGTGCTTGTGGCTCTGATCTTTGTGGGCTGCAGCACGACTTACACAGAAAGTCAGAGCGTGCCGCGCATGAGCGTGGCTGAGCTCAACGAGCGTTTGGGCGAGAGTGATTTGGTCATCATCGACAATCGGACCCCCGGCGAGTGGGAGCGCACTCAGATTAAAATTGCCGGCGCCGTGCGTGAAAATCCGGGCAGCATTAACTGGGCCGGGATGTACGCCAAGGGCAGCACTTTGGTGCTGTATTGCGCTTGACCGCGCGAAGGAACCAGCGCCAGTGTGGCGCTGCAGTTGATGAACCGCGGCTTTACCGATGTGTATGCCCTGCGCGGTGGCTGGGATGCCTGGCTCCAGGCGGGCTATCCGACAGAACCTAAATGAGAAAAAGTCCACTCCTGGCTGCACCGGGTCCGGCTCTGGTAGGGCCGGACCCGTTTATTTTTTTCACCGTGGTTGTAAAAGTCGAAAGCTTTTGGCATAATGCTTATGTGAAAATTTTAAGAAATAGCTTTCTTGTCGTGGAGACAAAAAAAATCATGACGCGTCGTGACATTATTCTGCAGATTCTTGCCGAGGCCTCCGGTCGAGCTGCTGATGACGCTCAACCGCTTTTTGATGCCATGGTGGCTGAAGAGATGATCTGCAACGTTGATCTGGAGGAGGAGTTTTCCTCGGATCTGGCCTTGGAGATGTTGCAGGCGTTTCGCGCCGAGTTGCCGGGAATTCGGCGTTGGTTGTGCGAAGCAGGTCTTATTCAGGATTGTGGTCACGCCTGAGGTTGACTTTTTCACTGATTTTCTCGTTTGATTCCTTTCTGTTTGTTAAGTTTCCCCAAAATTCCTGCCGAGCCCTTTCTTCGCCTTGCTCTTTTGCATTTGCGGCCTTCTTTGTGGGGCAATCTGATGCATGACAAGGATTTGCCTTGGTGAATATCCTCTGGCATAGTTCTCTCTTCGCCGGGAGGAGATCATGAAGGGAAAAAACAACATCCGGGCTATTCTGTTCGGTGGTTTTCTGGTCCTGCTCATCGCCATGGGTATCGGACGTTTTGCCTATACGCCCCTGTTGCCGCCGATGATGACGCAGTACGCGTTCGGTGCCGATGAGGCGGGATTGCTCGCCTCCCTCAATTATTTCGGCTATCTGGTTGGAGCCTTTGTGGCCGGCGCACTGTGTCGGCTTGTGGGTGAGAAGTACCTGCTGGTTGCGGGTTTGGTTCTGTCGGTGGTGACGACGATCGGCACGGGGCTGACCCTGTCCTTTCCTGTGGTCGGAGCACTGCGGTTGATGGCCGGTCTGGCCAGTGCGTTTTGTTTTGTCGCCGCCTCGGGGGCGGTTCTCAACGCCTTGGCGCGGGAAGGTCGCGATGGGCTTGCCGGCCTGTTTTACGGCGGAGTCGGCTTCGGCATCGTGCTGGCGGGGCTTTTAGCCGTGCCGCTGGTGGAACACTTCAATGCCTCGGGAGCGTGGATCGCGCTGGGGCTGCTCAGTCTGCTTCTGCTCTGGCCGGCGCGCGGGTTGCTCAGCGCCAGCGCCCGTAGCGGCGGCCAGGAACGGGCCGTCAAGGCGCCGCTGCCGCGTGGCGGTCGTTTTTATCGACTGGTGGCGGCTTACGGTCTGCAGGGTTTCGGTTACATCATCACCGGAACCTTTCTGGTGGCTGCCGCCGGAACGGTTTTTGATGCTGCCGGCGCCGCCGGGGTCTGGATCGTGGCCGGCTGTGCCGCCGTTCCTTCGGCTTTTCTTTGGTCGCAGGCGGCGCGCCGTTACGGCGCTCTGCGTTCTCTGATTGCGGCCTATCTGCTGCAGGCTCTGGGCATCGCGCTGCCGGTGTTTTTTGCGCACCCGGCCGGGGTGGTTGTCGGCGCCCTGCTTTTTGGCGGCACCTTTATGGGGATTGTCGGTATGGCCCTCTCAGCCGGCGGTAATCTGCTGCCCAGCGGTCGCGCCCGGGTTATCGGCCTGATGACGGGCATCTACGGTATCGGACAGATTGTGGGTCCCGCTTTGGCGGGTTTTATGGCCGCGCGTACCGGCAGTTTCGATGCGTCGCTGCTGGTTGCCGCGGCAGCGGTTTGCGCAGGCGGGCTGTTGTTGTTGCCTGATGCCTTGCGTGCCGATCATCGGCCATCTTCAGCCGTTACTCCCTGAAAGCATTTGGTGTCGCACGTATTCATACATGACGATGGAAGCGGCAACGCTGACATTGAGACTCTCCACGGCGCCGAACTGAGGGATGCTCAGGGATTGCAGGCCAGGGTAAGCGCTACACTCAAAACTTTGACCAAATTCCTCATGACCGAAAATAAAGGCGCTGCGCGGCGGGAGCTTTGCCTTATGCAGGGGTGTTGCCGCTGAGGGGTCGAGAACAAACAGGTGATAATCCTGCTCCGTAAGGGCGGCATGGCAGGTGCCGAAGTGATCGTGGAATCGCGCCGGAACCTTGCGGAACGAACCTTTGGCCGGCGCCGGGTCAAAAATTTCGATGCCCACCAAATGCACCGCGTGGGCGCCAAAGGCCTCGGCACTGCGGAAGATCTTGGGGATGTTGTAACCGCTTTTGAGATGATCGAGAACGATGATCATCTCATGGATGCCTGGACTTGCCAGCAAATTGCGGCGGCGCTCTTTTTCATAGCGCTGCCGTATGTTTTTTCGGGACGTACCGGTCACGCTGCTGCTCCTTCCAGGGTGTTCAGGGGGGAACTGATACACCATTAGAGTACGGCTGATTATTGCAGGCAAGTGCAAAATCGGCTCTGGAATTTGAAGAATATTCCACACAGGGTTCAGAATTTTCTACAGCCGGATGCTTCGCAACCTCTTGGTCGCTCTTCTGGTATCGTGTGATTTCAGTGAGTTAAGGGGGTCTGGAAGGTTGGCACGGAAACTGATAGGAATACTCCCGGTAGGCATGGCGGTCGCATGCGAGCGTATTGCGACAAATCCTGCACTCAAAGATTACAGCATACCGACGATCAAAAGACAATTTACGGAAAGGGCCTCTTCAGCATGAAGTCGCGTTTACTCATCTCTGTGTTCATGGTGCTGATTGCGGTGGTTGCCGCGGTGGCGGTTCTCGGACAGCGCTCCCCCAAAGCCTCTGCCTATGCTGAGCTTAAGGTCGCCAACATGACCTGTGGCGCCTGCATCGGGCGGGTGCAGAAGGCGGCGCGGGATTTGCCGGGGGTCGGCTCCGTTGAGGTGAACATTGCCGCAAAAAGCGCGCGCGTGGCCTTTGACCCGCAACGTGTTGAAGGCGCGCAGATCGCCGCGACGGTGACCGCGGCCGGTTATCCGGCACAACTTATCAGCGTGGTCGATGCTCAGCAATTGCAGGCGGCGCAGCAGGCGCAACAGAAGCTTGCAGCCAAATACGTGGGGCAGATCGGCGAGCGCCTGGTGCCGCGCGAAGAATTCGATCAGCATCTGGCGCGACTGGCCGCCGGGTCGCCCATGGGGCTGCAGTCCCCCGCCATGGCGGGACAGGTCTGGCAGCAGTTGGTGCAGCGTGAATTGCTGCTCGCTGACGCAGCTGCGAGCGGCTTGGTCGCAAGCGAGGACGAGGCGCGGCAGGAATTGCATACCCTGCGCCAGGCGATGACGGATTTCGAGCAACGGGCCACGGCGCGCTTCGGCAGTCTTGAGGCGTTTCTCGAGCGTCTAAAGGATGATCTCACCATCCGTCGGCACCTTGAGCAAAACGTCACCAACGGTGAACAAAATCCCCGCCTTCGCCAGTTGCTGGTCGAGCAGCGACTGCAGGAGATCGGAGCGCGGATTCCGGTCAAGGCTTTTGATCCGGCACTCAAGGCGGGCGGGGGTGGCTGCGGCGGCTCCTGCTGCTGAGGCCGTGCGCGAATTCGCTGGAGATTTTTTTAATTTTGAAAATTTTTACAACTAGGCCGAAAGGAGTTTCAGACAATGACGGAACGTCAGGAAAAGAAAGCACAATTTCAACAGCCGGAAAACAGCAAGAGGTCTTTACTCGTGGTCGCCGCCCTAGTGCTGGTCGTGGTGGTGGCCGTAGGGGCCTGGGGCTTGCTGGGCGGCGGCTCCGGGGGGTACCCGGTGGTTGCCGCGCAAAACGGTATGGTGAGTATCCCCGAAGCCCAGGTTAGTGACGGTCAGGCTCATTTCTTCAGCTACCGCGAGGGTGACGCGACTATCAACTTTTTTGTGCTCAAGAGCAACGACGGGGTGATTCGCGCCGCCTTTGATGCTTGTGATGTCTGCTATCGGGACAAATTGGGCTATCGTCAGGATGGCGACTCCATGG
This sequence comes from Geoalkalibacter ferrihydriticus DSM 17813, assembly GCF_000820505.1. NCBI lineage: Bacteria > Pseudomonadati > Thermodesulfobacteriota > Desulfuromonadia > Desulfuromonadales > Geoalkalibacteraceae > Geoalkalibacter > Geoalkalibacter ferrihydriticus. The sequence continues at coordinate 309,909 of NZ_JWJD01000003.1, forward strand.
TCTGCATCGCCTGCAACCAGAGCTTTGCCTCGGATCAGATCAATGTCCTCAAGGGTGGCTGCAATCCTGCGCCCCTGAACCGGGTCGTACGCGACGGCCAGGTGCTGATTGCCGAAGCCGACATCAAGGCGGGCTCCGGGTATTTTCCTTCTTCGACACGATAAGTGATAAACAATGACTCTCAAAACCATAGCTCTGAATAATCTGCGCCGGCGTAAGGCGCGTATGGCCTTTCTGGTGATCGGTCTGCTCGTGGGGATCGCCACGGTTGTGACGCTGGTGTCGCTGACCGAAGCCCTGACCATGGAGACCGAGCACAAACTCGACCAATATGGCGCCAACATCCTTATCACGCCACGCAGCGATGATCTTTCCATCTCTTACGGCGGCATTACCGTGGGCGATGTGGCCATGCAGTACGAACCAATCCGTGAGCAGGACTTGCCCCTGATCCGTACCATTCCCGAACGGCGAAATATCGCCGCGGTGGCGCCCAAAGTTCTCGGCGCGGTAACGGTGAACGAGCAGCGGGTGGTGCTCATGGGCGTGGATCGCGAAGTGGAATTTCATCTCAAGCGCTGGTGGGTCGTTGATGGGCGTGCTCCGGCTTCCGATGACGAACTGGTGGCGGGCAGCGAAGTCGCTGCGGCCCTCGGGTTGAAGATGGGCGATATCGTGCCGATCAACGGACGCAGTTTTACTCTGACGGGTATTTTGCAGCCCACTGGCTCGCAGGATGATCGCATGCTCATCACCTCCTTGGTGCCGGCCCAGGAACTCTTGGGCAAACAGGGCCAGATTTCGCTGATTGAGGTCGCCGCCCTGTGTGCGGACTGTCCGGTAGAGGAGATCGTCGAGCAGATCGCAGAAGTACTGCCTTATACCCGCGTCATCGCTCTGCAGCAAGTGGTTGCCAGCCGTATGCACGCCCTGGATCAATTTCGTTTGCTGTCTTTGAGTGTGGCCGGGGTGGTGGTGTTTATCGGTGCCCTGGTGGTGTTTGTCACCATGATGGGCTCGGTTAACGAGCGCACCCGTGAGATCGGGATTTTCCGCGCTCTGGGATTCCGGCGCGGCCATGTGGTCGGCCTGATTCTGATGGAAGCTTTTGTCGTGAGCCTGATTGCGGGCATACTCGGCTACCTCTCTGGCATCGGTCTGACCAAGGCGCTGCTGCCGTTTCTCGCAACCGAGCACCCACACTTCGATTTAAGCCTGCTGCTCATGGGCGGCTCAATTCTGCTGGCGGTGGTGGTGGGTGCTCTGGCCTCGCTCTATCCGGCCCTGCACGCCAGCCGCATGGACCCGACCGAAGCCCTGCGGGCTCTTTGAGGACCGACGACCAGGAACAACCTATGGGGGACGCAGATCAAATCCGATCAAACCGGATCAAGGCGGATAGAGAAAGGATTTGATGGATTCCTAACAACTGACCAAGGACTAATGGAAAAGGACAACCTTTCATGTCTTTCATCGAAATAAGCAATCTGACCAAGATCTACGAAAGCGATGCCGACCGTGTCGAGGCCTTGCGTGGTGTCGACATCCAGGTCGAGGAGGGAACCTTCCTTGGCGTGATGGGGCAGTCGGGATCGGGAAAGAGTACTTTCTTGTCGATCCTCGGCGGCCTCGCGCATCCAAGCGCCGGGCGCATTATCGTTGATGGCATTGATCTCTATGCGCTCTCGGGTGAAAAACTCGCTGACTTTCGCCGTGAATATCTGGGTTTTGTGTTTCAAGCCTTCAATCTGATCCCCTATCTGACCGCTATGGAGAATGTGATGCTGCCGCTGGCGGTCAAGAAGATGTCTGCGACCCAAAAGCGCTCCCAGGCACTGGATGTGTTGGAGCGGGTCGGGTTGGCCGGGCGCGCCTCCCACCTTCCATCACAACTCTCGGGTGGTGAACAGGAACGGGTCGCCGTGGCGCGTGCCCTGGTCAATCGTCCACCGCTGCTGCTGGCCGACGAACCAACGGGCAGCCTTGACACAGCAACGAGTGAGGAAATCATGGATCTTCTCACCAGCCTCAACAAAGAGGGGCAGACGATTGTCATGGTCACCCACGATCAGGAAAACTGCCGCTATTTTCACCGCAGGGTGTTGCTGCGCGACGGCCTGGTTGTTTCCGACGAGAGCACGGGCTTAGCGAAATCCTCCTCGGCGGCTTGAGAGAGGTTCTGTTGTGGTTTTGATTTTTCTCCTCACCTTTGCCGGTCTCGGCTACCTGATTCTGACCGAGATTGAGCGGCGTGAACGTTCTGCGACAACGTGTGCGGAAATCCTGTGCGACTGTGGTCAGGCGGTGCAGCGCGATTGGCTGGTCTGTCCGCGCTGCTCGCAGCTGTTGCGTGTCAGTTGCGCCTTCTGCGGTCGGCTCAAGGCCAGGTTGCTGCGCTTCTGCCCGTCCTGCGGCAGTGCCGCACCTTGCGCCGAGGAGGATGCGGCATGAGGCGGGGGAGAGGCATGCTGATTCTTGCGGCAGTGGTCCTGGTCACGGTGGTTGCCTACAATTCCTGGCTGTATTGCTGGGGCCGCTGCACGCTGGAAAACCTCACTCGTTTGAGCTTGCCGGGCGGTCTTTTGCTGGCGGGCAACGGCGTCGCGCTGGCCATTCTGATTTTTCTGAAAATGGCTCCCACGCACCGCTTGGCGCTGCCGCGCTGTCGTTGCGGTGTCCCCATCGAGGAGGACTGGCGGTTTTGCGGCCATTGTGGCGCGGACCTCAAAAAGGACGCATAGCTTGACAGTGTGCCGCCGATTTGATTAGGCTCAGGGCATCTCGCCAGCAAAGGATGCCCTCAGCCATGAACGTCACGGCAATCATTCCCGCTCGTTACGCGTCAACGCGTTTTCCCGGCAAGCCCCTGGTCGATATCCTCGGCAAGTCCATGATTCAGCGAGTCTACGAGCGTGTCAGCGGTGCCCCTGGCATCGATCGGGTGCTCGTCGCCACCGATGATCGGCGGATTTTTGATGCGGTGCGCGCTTTCGGCGGTGACGCCGAAATGACCCGCGACGATCATCCTACCGGCACCGATCGGCTGGCGGAGGTCGCCGCGCGCATCGACGCGGATCTGGTGGTGAACGTGCAAGGGGATGAGCCTCTTATCGATCCGCTCATGATTGAGGCTGCTCTGGCGCCCTTGCGCGATGATGCGACCATTGTCATGGGTACGCTTAAGACACCCATCAGCACGGTGGACGAATTCCTCAATCCCAATGTGGTTAAAGTGGTGACCGACCGTCGGGGCTTCGCTCTGTATTTTTCCCGGGCCCCCATCCCTCATCCCCGCGATCTGTCCACTGACCTGGAAAGTGTGCTGCCGCAAATCGCCCCTTACAAGCATGTGGGGCTCTATGTTTATCGCCGCGACTTTCTGCTGCAATATCCGCGCTTGCCCGCGACTCCCCTGGAAAATCTTGAAAAGCTCGAACAGCTGCGGGCTCTGGAGCATGGTTTCCGCATCCGCGTGGAGGAGACCGCCCTGGGCACCCTGGGTGTCGACACCCCGGCTGATCTGGATCGGGTGCGTCTTGCTCTGACCCAGGAATGAGATCGTTTTTCTCCCCGCTTTCTCGCCCCCGGAAATGGGGGTTTTCTTTTTTTCCGGTGACGTGTAGAATCACGCATTTGATCTCTTGCGATTGCTCATCGCGGCAAACTAACCTGTTGAATACACAAGATCGATGGGGAACCAGGGTAGGCCTTTTCCCCCCCTTATAAGTTTCAGGTTCAAAGGATTGATCCATGAAGACCAAGTTTATTTTTATTACCGGCGGCGTGGTATCGAGCCTCGGCAAGGGGCTGGCGGCCGCTTCCATCGGTTCGCTGTTGGAGGCGCGCGGCCTTAAGGTGTCCATGCAGAAGATGGATCCCTATATCAACGTCGATCCGGGCACTATGAGCCCTTTTCAGCACGGCGAAGTGTTCGTCACCGATGATGGCGCGGAAACGGACTTGGATCTTGGGCACTATGAGCGCTTCACCACCGCGAACCTGACCCGCAAATCGAACTTCACCACCGGCCAGATCTACGATTCAGTCATTCGCAAAGAGCGCCGCGGCGACTATCTCGGCGGCACGGTGCAGGTCATTCCGCATATCACCAACGAGATCAAGCTTAAGATTCTGGAGAACGCCAAGGATGCCGATGTCGCCATCGTCGAGGTCGGCGGCACCGTGGGCGATATCGAATCGCTCCCTTTCATGGAGGCAATTCGGCAGTTCCGCACCGATCGCGGCGCGGAAAACGTTCTCTATATTCATCTCACCCTGGTGCCTTATATCCCCACCGCTGGTGAACTCAAAACCAAGCCCACCCAACACAGCGTCAAGGAACTGCGTGAAATCGGTATTCAACCCGATATCCTCATGTGCCGTTGTGATCGTGAAATCCCTCGTGACATGAAGGCCAAAATCGCTCTGTTCTGCAACGTCAGAGAAGAAGCGGTGGTCACCGCCCGCGATGTGGAAACCATTTACGAAGTGCCCATCGCTTATCACGAGCAGGGACTGGACGAGCGGATCATCGAGTGCCTCAACATCTGGACCAAGGCGCCTGATCTTTCTTCCTGGCACCGTATCGTCAAGCGGGTTAAGGAACCGGCCACGGAAACCACCATCGCCATCGTCGGCAAATACGTAGAACTCAAAGAAAGCTACAAGTCGCTGACCGAGGCGCTGATTCACGGCGGGATCGGCAATGATTGCCGGGTGCTGCTCAGCTATGTGGATTCGGAAGCTTTGGAGCGCCATGGCGTGGGCGACAACTTTTCCGGAGTTGACGGAATCCTCGTGCCGGGAGGATTCGGCGAACGTGGCAGCGAGGGCAAGATTGCCGCCATTCGTCATGCCCGCGAGAACAACATTCCCTTTTTCGGTATCTGTCTGGGGATGCAGATGGCGGTGGTCGAGTACGCGCGCAATGTCTGCGAACTTGAGGATGCCTACTCCACGGAGTTTCGTGAAGAGGCGAAAAATCCCGTTATCCATATTATGGAAGTGCAGAAGAAAGTCACTCGCAAGGGCGGCACCATGCGTCTGGGCGCCTATGACTGCGTACTTGGCGAGGGCACTCTGGCGCAGCGTATTTACGGCAAGAAGGAAATCAGCGAACGGCACCGCCATCGTTTCGAGTTCAACAACGCCTATCGGCAGAAACTTGAAAAATGCGGGTTGGTGCTCTCCGGCAACAATCCCGCTGCCGACCTGGTGGAAATCGTTGAACTGGCCGAGCACCCCTGGTTTCTCGCCTGCCAGTTTCATCCGGAATTCCGGTCGCGTCCCATGGATCCCCATCCACTGTTCGAATCCTTTGTCGGTGCCTGCCTGAAGCAGCGCGAGGTGGTCTGAGATGAACGTACGTGAGATTCATGTCGGAAATGTCACTTTCGGCGGTGGTCGACCCTTGGTTCTTATTGCCGGACCCTGTGTGATCGAAGAGCAGAGCCTGACTCTTCGGATTGCCGAGTACCTCAAGAAACTTACCGACGAACTGGGTATCGGGCTGGTGTTCAAGGCCTCCTATGACAAGGCCAATCGCACCTCCATCGGCTCTTTTCGCGGCCCCGGGATGGACGAAGGGTTGGAGATCCTGGCGAAGATCCGCCGCGAGTTCGACGTTCCGGTCGTTTCCGACGTGCATGACATCAGCCAGATTTCAGCGGCTGCCGAAGTCCTCGACATTCTTCAGATTCCTGCCTTTCTTTCACGTCAGACCGACCTGTTGCTGGCCGCGGCGCGCACCGGGAAAGTTGTCAATGTCAAAAAGGGGCAGTTTCTCGCCCCCTGGGACATGGCTAACGCGGTCAAGAAAATCGAGGAGGCGGGCAACAACCAGGTGCTGCTCACCGAGCGCGGCGCCTCTTTCGGCTACAACAATCTGGTGGTCGATATGCGCTCCCTGGTGGTGATGCGCGAAACCGGCTGTCCGGTGGTTTTCGATGCCACCCATTCGGTGCAGTTGCCCGGCGGCGCCGGCACCAGTTCGGGCGGGCAGCGCCAGTATGTCGGGGCTCTGTCCCGGGCCGCGGTTGCGGTGGGCATCGACGCGCTGTTCTGGGAAGTTCATGAAAACCCCGACGCGGCTTTGTGTGATGGTCCCAACAGTCTGCCGCTCGATGGTTTGCGGCCCATGCTGCATGAAATCCTAGCGATTGACGCTCTTGTCAAAGGGAGGGCCTGATATGGACGCTATTCTCAAAACCGCCCGCCACGTACTGCGGGTTGAAGCCGACGCCATTCTCGCCCTAGAGGACCGCCTTGATGAGCGCTTCGAACGGGCGGTGGAGATGGTTCTGGCTTGCCAGGGGCGGGTGGTGATTACTGGTATGGGCAAATCGGGACTCATTTGCCAGAAGATCGCCTCTACGATGGCCTCCACGGGTACCCCGGCGCTCTTTCTGCATCCCGCCGAGGGTATTCACGGTGATCTCGGCATGCTGATGAAGGGCGATGTGGTCATTGCGATTTCCAATTCGGGAGAAACGGAAGAGATCACCCGCATTCTGCCGATCATCAAGCGCATGGGGCTGCCTCTGATTACCCTTAGTGGAAATGTGCGCAGCACTCTCGGCCGCGCCGGCGATGTCTCCCTGGATATCTCCATCAAGGAAGAGGCTTGTCCGCTGGGTTTGGCCCCCACTGCCAGTACCACCGCGACCCTGGCCATGGGCGATGCTTTGGCGGTAACCCTGCTGGAGCGGCGCGGTTTTCGCGAGGAAGATTTCGCCCTGTTCCACCCCGGCGGCGCCTTGGGTAAGAAACTTCTGCTGCGCGTCGAAGATGTCATGCACAGCGGGGCAGACATTCCACTGGTGAGCGAATCTACCCTACTTAAAGAGGCGCTGTTTGAAATCACCAGCAAAAAACTTGGTGTGACCGGGGTGGTCGATGCGCAGGGCAACCTTGCCGGAGTGTTTACCGACGGGGACCTGCGCCGTCGCATTGAAGACGGCTTTGATATTCTCAATGCGGCCATCGGCACCATCATGAGTGCTGATCCTAAGCGCATTTTGCGCTCCAATCTCGCCGCCAAGGCCCTGCAGCGCATGGAAGAACACTCAATTACCTCGCTGTTTGTGTTCGAGACGGACGAAAGCCGGGTGCCGGTGGGTATCGTTCATATTCATGATCTGCTCAAGGCGGGGGTCGCTTGATGGAAGCGCGTTGTCGCAAAATCCGGCTGTTGCTGCTCGATGTTGACGGTGTGCTGACCGACGGGCGCATTATTTACGACAACAACGGTGTTGAGAGCAAAGCGTTCGACGTCAAGGACGGCCATGGCCTCAAACTGGTGCAGCGCGCCGGCATTAAGGTGGGCATCATTACCGGCCGCCAGTCCCAGGTGGTTGCACATCGGGCTGCCGAACTGGGCATTGAAATCCTGCGGCAGGGCGCCAAGGATAAACTCCCTCCTTACCAGGAAATTCTGGCCCAACTAGGCTTGCGTGATGAAGAAGTCGCCTACGTTGGAGATGATGTGGTGGATCTGCCCGTGCTGCGCCGTGTCGGCTTAGCGGTGACGGTGCGGGATGCCGTTGATGACCTCAAACCCCTGGTTCATTATGTGACGCAGCGTCCCGGGGGGCGTGGAGCCGTGCGTGAGGTTTGTGATCTTATCCTGAAGAAATCCCAACGATGGGAGTCTGTGGCGGGGCGTTATTTCTCGTCCGAGGAGGGTTGATTCTTGTTTTCAAATTTCGTGCCAAGCTTTGGTTTTTCGCCTTTACAGGAAACCGGGGCGGTGCTAGACTGACCCTTCAGGATGATTAGAAACCTCCAAATACGTCATGCATTGGTTCTGGCCATCGTTGCACTGCTGTTGGTTCTCGGTGTGCTGGTTTTCCGGAATCTTCCGCGCGGGACGCTGGAAGACGACATCGCGGCTCCGCTGCTGGATGCCGATCTTGCTTTGCAGACCTTTGAGTACACTGAGACCCGTGCGGGGCTTCGCCAATGGAGCATCGAGGGGGATGCCGCGGGATTTCGACAGGTGAGCAACGAAGCCCTTATTGAAAATCTCAGGGTCTTTTTTTTCGATGAGTCGGGTGAGGATGTGGAAGTCACCCTGACCGCCAGGCATGGGCGCATCGACATCGATGCTCGGGAGTTGCGGGTTTGGGAAGATGTGGTGGTGCGCGGCGGCGACGACTATACCCTGTACACCCAGAGTCTCGAATATCAGGACGCTCAAAAACTTGCCGTCACCTCAGATCCGGTGCGGATTGTTTCGCGCGGCTTCGATATCCGCGGGCACGGCTTGCGCATGGATGTGGTTACGCGCCGCGTGGAGATACTGGCTGACGTCGAGGCCCTCATTGCACCGAACTTCATCGACACTGGGACACCATGAAACGCTGGGCTGTTTTGCGCGGAATGTTTGCTTTGTTGGTTGCTGTGGCCACTGCTTTCGTAAGCGTGGCTGGTGCCACGGACGAGATGCCCATTGAGATTACGTCCGAGCGTATGGAGGTGCTCAGCGCACCGCGACGGGTGGTGTTCAGCGGCGAGGTGGTTGCGCGCCAGGCCGATGTGGTGATGTATGCTGATCAGATGAAAGTTTTTTTCCGCGAGGGTGAGGATACGGTTTCGCGCATTCTGGCCGAGAGCCGGGTGCGCATCGTTCAGGGTGAGCGCACCGCTACCGGTGAAGCCGGAGTCTTCTTTCGCGATGAAGGCATCGTGGTGCTCACGGGGGACCCCCGCGTTTACCAGGGCAAAGATTTTGTCGAGGGCGATGAAATTACGGTCTATCTCGAGGAGGAACGAAGTGTTGTGAAAAGTCGCGAAGGCGTTCCCGCTCGGGCGATTTTTCATCCGCGGGAGAAGTCTCCGTGAGCCATCTCCTCAAGGCCCAGGGCCTGTGCAAGGCCTACAAAGGGCGGCAGGTGGTGCGAGATGTTAATCTGGAGCTGCGATCTGGTCAGGTTATCGGACTGCTTGGGCCCAACGGAGCCGGCAAGACGACGTCTTTTTACATGGTGGTCGGGCTGACGCGGCCGGACCAGGGACGTATCCTATTCGACGACAAGGATATCACTGCCTGGCCCATGTATCTGCGTGCTCGCTCGGGGATCTCCTATCTTCCCCAGGAGGCATCGGTTTTTCGTAAAATGACTGTCGAGGATAATCTTCTGGCGATTCTTGAGACCCTTGGCCTGTCACCTGCGGAGCGACGTAACCGCTGTGATCGACTCCTTGAAGAATTCGGCATCACGCACATTGCACGCAGTCAGGGTTATGCTCTTTCCGGCGGAGAGAGGCGCCGCGTGGAAATAGCCCGGGCCCTTGTGCTCGACCCAGCGTTCATTCTGCTTGATGAACCTTTTGCCGGTATCGATCCGATTGCGGTCATTGATATCCAGAAAACCATCAGCCATCTGGTTGGTCGCGGCATCGGCGTGCTCATCTCCGATCACAACGTGCGAGAAACCCTGGGGGTCTGTGATATGGCCTACATTCTCAGCGAGGGGCGGATTCTGGAATACGGCACGCCTGTCGAGATCGCAGCCAGTCCGCGTGCCCGCCAAGTCTATCTCGGGGAAAGCTTCTCCCTGTAAGGTGGTCGTTTTCGACTGCCCTGTTGCGGGGCAGCGTATTTTTGCTGGCCTTTGCCGATAAATCAGGTTTAAATGGTAATAAATATTAAGGAATTGATCAGGTAACGATTATGGCTCTGGAAATCCGTCAACAACTCAAGTTGAGCCAGCAACTGGTGATGACTCCTCAGTTGCAGCAGGCAATCAAACTGCTGCAACTCTCGCGTATGGAACTCATCGATCTGGTTCAGCAGGAGTTGGAGGAAAATCCGATACTCGACGAGGGACAGGAAATCGTCGAAGAGAAAGAACTCGCCGAAGAGCCCGCCGCCTCGTCTCAGGAAGGGGGCGCGGAAGAGGGTGGTGATGATCTCCCCGAGGTCAAGGGGGATAAGGAAGGCCTTAATGACATCGATTGGCAGACCTATCTTGAAGGCTACAATCTCGGAGGGTCGGTCGCCGATTCCTACGAGGAAGATGACGACCGGCCGTCCTACGAAAACCTGTTGACGAAAAAGAATACCCTCACCGACCATCTGTTGTGGCAGCTCAATCTTTCTCGTTTCGACGATCAGACCCGCCAGATTGCCGCGGAAATCATCGGCAACCTCGACGAAGACGGTTTCTTCAAAGCGACTCTGGAAGAGGTTGCCGGCGCGACCGCGACCACCCCGGAGCGCGTTGAAAAGGTGCTGTCGTTGGTCCAGGAATTTGATCCGCCCGGAACCGCCGCTCGCAATCTGCAGGAGTGTCTTCTTTGTCAGGTGCGGGTGTTGGGGATGGCCGGTTCCTTGGTCGAGAGTATTTTGCGCGACCATATTCATGATCTGGAAAATCGCAAGTATCCCGCCATTGCCAAAGCTCTCGGGGTGAGTCTCGATGAGGTATTGGAGGCCACCCGCATTATTTCCAATCTCGACCCCCGCCCAGGGCGCCAATACAACCAGGAAGATGTGCAGTACATTACCGCTGACATTTTTGTTTACAAGATCGGTGATGAGTTCGTCGTGGTGCTCAATGACGAGGGTCTGCCCAACCTGCGCATCAACGCCTTCTACCGCCAGGCCATGACCAACGATTCCCTGGTCGACGCTAAGGCCGGTGAGTACATTCAGGAAAAGCTGCGCAGTGCGGTGTGGCTGATCAAAAGCATTCATCAGCGGCAACGCACCATCTATAAGGTGACGCAAAGCATCGTTAAGTTTCAGCAGGCATTTTTCGAAAAAGGGATCGACCACCTCAAGCCCCTGGTGCTGCGCGACGTGGCTGAAGACATCGAAATGCACGAATCGACCATCAGTCGCGTGACCACCAATAAATACGTGCAGACTCCCCAGGGTCTGTATGAGTTGAAGTTTTTCTTCAACAGCGGTATTCACACCACCGGAGGCGACTCCATCGCGTCGGAAAGCGTCAAAAGCCGCATTCGGGATCTGATCGCCGGCGAAAACATCAAGAAGCCCTACTCGGATCGCAAGATTGTCGAACTGCTGGAAAAAGACAATATCAATATCGCCCGACGCACCGTAACCAAGTACCGTGAAATGCTCGGCATCGGCTCGTCCACCGAGCGAAAAAGACTCTTTTAGATCCAACGATGAGTGATGAGGATAGTCTTTGTTATTTGTCATTTTTTGATCAATCGGCTCAGGCAGGTTATACTTCAACTTAAAGATATCTCGACAGAGTGCGGGATAGTTAAAACATCAGGAGGAATTTATGCAGATTGCCGTGACTTTCAGGCATATGGAAGCAAGTGACCCTTTGCGTGGTTATGTCGAGGAGAAACTTGAGCGTGTAAAAAAGTATATCGACGAGCCTGTCGAAGCTCAGGTCGTGCTGAGCGTGGAAAAGAAGATCCGGCATCGTGCCGAGGTGGCTTTGACCGCCAAGGGCATCACCATCAAAGGCTCTGACGAAACAAACGATATGTATGCTGCCGTCGACGGCATGGTCGACAAGGTTGAGCGCCAGCTCAAGCGTTACAAAGAAAAGATCAAAAATCACAAGCCTTCGTCCGGCCGTGAGCGCACCGTGCAGAAAACCGTCTTTGCTGCGGAAAGCATCGACGAAGGGCAGGGCGCGCCGTCTATTATCCGCAGTCACAGCTTTCCTGTGAAGCCGATGTCGGTGGAAGAAGCCGTGATGCAGATGGATCTGTTGCAAAAAGAATTTCTGGTTTTCACGGATGACGAGTCCGAAGCGATTAATGTTGTCTATCGCCGCAGGGACGGAAACTACGGACTGATTATTCCGCAAACATCCTAAACTGTCGACGTTTTTGGCCTTGGGGGGGAAGGGCATAATGCCACTCCCCCCCTCGTATTTTTCAAACGGCAGGTAACCACTGGCACTTATGAAAATTTCTGATCTGCTCAAACCCGACGCACTGGTCGCCGATCTCAAGGCAACTGACAAGAATGCACTTTTGGAAGAGCTGACCGCAGCTCTGGTGCGGGTGGAAAAGGGGCTTGACCGCAGCCTTGTGGTTGATGTGCTCAAGGAGCGGGAGCGGCTCGGCAGCACCGGCATCGGCGACGGCGTAGCCATTCCCCATGGCAAGCTTAAAAATATCGACCACCTTATGCTGTCCTTCGGCCGCAGTCTCGAGGGTATTGACTTTGATGCCATGGATGGTCGTCCGGCGCATCTCTTCTTTCTGCTTATCGCTCCGGAAGATTCCGTCGGTATTCACCTCAAGACCCTGGCGCGGATTTCCAAATTGCTTAAAACCCCTCAGGCCCGCGAGCGTCTCATGCAGGCAACCGACGCCGGGGACATTTACCGGATCATTGTGGCCGAGGAAGCCAACCTCTGAGAGCCAGGTCTTATGGCGGAACTGAGTATTCAAGAACTGCTCGGAGAAGACGAAGCCGGGCTCGATCTGGAACTGCTGGCCGGTGAAACCGGATTGAGCAACAAGATCAGTGTTCCACGCATTCAGAAACCCGGGCTTGCTTTGGCCGGTTACACGACGAACCTTCATCCGGATCGCATACAGGTTCTCGGTTCAACGGAACTTACTTACCTGGAACAGTTGCCGCGGGATACCGCGATGCGCAATCTGGCGGCGCTGTGCGCACTGAATATTTCCTGCCTGATCATCACCAAGGGGCAGGAGCCGCCGGATATCCTCGTTGACGAGGCCGCCAGGCGTGGGACGCCGCTGTTGCGCACCCACCATCAGAGTTCAATTTTCATCTCCCTCATCACTAAATTTCTCGAAGAGCGTCTGCTGCCCTCCACCATCACCCACGGCGTGCTGGTGGATGTGCTGGGCGTCGGGGTTTTGCTTATGGGCAAGAGCGGGATCGGCAAGAGCGAATGCGCTCTTGATCTGATTCTGCGCGGGCACCGCCTGGTGGCCGACGATGTGGTGCGGGTGCGTTCGAAACTGCCTGCGGTTCTGTTCGGCGAGGGCATGGACCTTTTGCATCACCATATGGAGATCCGTGGCCTGGGGATTATCAACATCAAGCATCTTTTCGGGGTGGCCGCCATCCGTGAACGGAAAAAGATCGATCTGGTGATCGAGCTGGTGCAATGGGAAGACGGTCAGGAATATGATCGGCTTGGCCTCGAAGAAGAAACGACCACCCTGCTCGGCATCCAATTGCCCATGCAGCGAGTGCCGGTGCGCCCGGGGCGTAATATTACCACCATCGTTGAAGTTGCTGCCCGAAACCAGCTTCTCAAGGAAATGGGTTACCATAGCGCGCGCGAATTTCAGGATCGTCTCGAGCAGCGCATGGCCGAGACGGCCAGACTGCATTCACATACCATCATTGGAGACAACCTGGAATGAGCAGCAAAAGGATTCTGATCATCACCGGTCTTTCAGGTTCGGGCAAGTCAAGTGCCGCACGGGTTCTGGAGGATGAGGGTTTTTTCGTGGTGGACAACCTGCCGCTGGTGCTCCTGCCGCGATTTCTGGACTTGACCGAGCACGGTGTGCGCTTTACCCCCGATGTCGCTGTGGTCATCGATATCCGTAACCGTGATTTTCTGGCGGATTATGAGTCGACGCTGAAGACCGTGCGCGAGGCCGGCTATCCCGTTGAGATACTGTTTTTCGAGGCGAACGACGATGCCCTGATCCGGCGCTATTCGGAAACTCGTCGCCGCCACCCATTGGCGAAGCAGGAAGGTGTGCCCGAAGGCATTGCCCGGGAACGTGAGTTGATGTCAGGTTTCAAACGACTCGCTACGGTGGTCTGTGACACCACGGGACTCACCGTTCACCAATTGCGCGATCAGGTCTTGGAGACGGTTCTCGGCCGCAGTGGTCAGATGCCCTTGGTGGTGAAGGTGCAATCCTTCGGCTTTCGCTATGGCATTCCCATCGAGTCGGACCTTGTCTTTGACGTTCGTTTTCTTCCAAACCCGCATTTCATTGAGGAATTGCGCCCCTTGACCGGCCTCAACTCCGAGGTGCGCGGGTATGTCGTCAAGCAGCCGGCCTGTCAAGAATTTCTCAAGAAATTTCAGGATATGCTCAAATTCCTGCTGCCCTATTACCGGCAGGAGGGAAAGAGTTATCTAACCTTGTCCATCGGATGCACCGGTGGGCGGCACCGCAGTGTTTCCCTTGCCGAGGAAATGCGGCCCTTTCTCGCCGGGCAGGGGTTTGTGGTGGAAATCAGTCATCGCGATATAGAAAAGGGGTAAGCCATGATCGGACTGGTGATTGCCACCCATGCCGGGTTGGCCCGTGAACTGCTGCTCGCTACGGAAATGATTGTCGGCCCCGTGACGCAGGCCAGAGCAGTCGGCATTCAGCGCGAGGATAGTGTGGAGGAGGTTCGCGGCGCCCTGGCCGATGCAATTGAAGCGGTTCGCGCGGGCGATCAGGGCGTACTGATCATGACGGATCTCTTCGGCGGCACTCCGTCCAATCTCAGCATTTCTTTTCTGGATCCCCAACGCATTGAGGTGTTGACCGGAGTTAATCTGCCCATGGTTCTTAAATTTTTCAACAGTCGTGACGATCTCAATGTCACCGAACTGGCCGGACAGCTCAAGGCCTATGGCCAGCAGAGCATGGCTCTGGCCAGTGAGTTTCTCGAACGTTGAAATTTGCCGCGGATGGAAAACCCCTTTCCCGATGTTCTTCCGAGAATCCCGCAGGAGCAGGATGGTAGTGCTATGAACATTGTATTGGCGCGCATCGACAATCGTTTGATTCATGGGCAGGTGCTGGAGGCATGGATTCCTTTCACCCATGCCAACTGCATTGTGGTCGCCAATGACGAATTGGAAAAGCCCTCTCTGCGGCGGGCTATGATGGAAGCCTCGGTACCGCGTAGCATTAAGGTCATCATCGGTGGCGTTGACGAGGTGTGTCGCCGTTTGCGTGATGAGGTGCTCGACAACAAAAAGATCCTGTTGCTTTTCGCCAGTTCGAATGACGCATTGCGTGCCCACCGGGGTGGTCTGCATTTTAAAGAACTCAATCTCGGCAACATGCATGAGGCACAGGGTAAATACCAGCTTTCCTGCACGATCCATCTGGATGAAAAGGATATAGAAAATCTCGCCCTGCTCGAGGCGGAAGGCGTTGAGATCGTTTCGCGTTGCGTTCCCGCAGACCGTGGACAGCAATGGAAAAAACTGATTCGAAGCATGCCCGGTTGATATGCCCTGGAGCGAATTTCTTATAGGTGCCCTGGCTGCGATTGTGCTGGGCCTTGACCGAACCGCAGTCGGTCAGTTCATGGTGTCGCGACCTATTGTGGCGGGGCCCTTGACGGGTTGGCTGATAGGTGATCCCCTCGTGGGTTTGCAGGTCGGCGCCCTGGTCGAGCTGTTGTGGTTGGGACGGCTCCCCGTCGGTGCCGCCATCCCGCCCGACGACACCCAGGTTGCGGTCTCCAGTACTGTTTTGGCCATCGCTGCCGGCAGCCGCTTGCCGGTGGACGGCGCCCTGGTGATTTTGTTCTGTGTGCTGGCGGCCATGCCGTTGGCCAAAATTGGTCAGATTTTCGATCGTTTGGCGCGCAACGTCAATGCGCGTTTGGTCAAGCAGGCTGAGGGTGATCTGGCAGCCGGGCATCTTAAGAACCTGGAGCGCCGGCATCTGCGGGGGCTGGTGCATTTTACCGCAGCCTCGGCCGGAACCTATGTTTTCATTACGGTACCCGGATGGCTGGCGGTGCTGCTGGCTGGTGAAATCCTGTTGCCGACCCTGGGCAAGGTGGAGGGTTGGCTGTTGCTGGCCTTTCCCTTGGTGGGAACCGCCACGATTCTGGGTACAATGAACGTGAGCCGCTCTCTGACTTTGTTTACGGCCTCATTTACGACCGTATTGCTGCTGCTGTGGTTGCTCTAGGCGAGCCATGAAAAATAAGAACCTACCTTTTTCAATTCTCTTGCGTACCCTGGGCCGCACTTTTTTGCTGCAGGCCAGTTGGAGCTTTGAGCGCATGCAAAGCCTGGGAGCGCTCTATATCATGGCACCGGCGCTGCGCTATCTCTACCAGGGACAGGATCTGGAGGAGGCCTTTCGCCGCTACATGGTCTACTTCAACACCCATCCATTTATGGCGCCTCCCGTGCTCGGGGCCACCCTGGCTTTGGAAGAAGGTCAGGCGCGCGGCGAAGATTTGCCCATTGGCCCTGTTGAATTTCGCGAAATGGTCATGGCGCCTTTTGCCGCCATCGGCGATGCCTTGTTCTGGGGTGGGTTTCGGCCCTTGGCGGCAGTGGTTGCCCTGTTTTTTGCATTCAAGGGTTCGTTGTGGGCGCCCGTGATTTTTGTCGTTTTGTTCAATCTGCCCCACCTCTGGTTTCGCTTCGGGGGGCTGATGCGCGGCTATTTCAGCGGGTTGCGGATGGTTGAGGTGGTTCAGCGGCGGCATTTACCCGATTGGGCGATTCGGGCCAAGGAGGCGACTGTGGTTTTGCTCGGCGGACTCTGCGCCTACCTGACCTTGGTTTCTCTGGGTCGTGAAGGGGTTGCTTTAGGCTGGGGTCTGTTGTTTTTGCCCATGGTGGTTTTTCTGGGATGGTTGACGCGCAAGGGTGCCTCCAACCTGCTCCTGATTCTGGCAACAACCGGCGCGCTGCTTTGCCTGGGGCTTTTTTTGTGAGGGAAAAGGGACTTTCATGATTCAGAAAGATTTCATCATCAAGAATAAATTGGGGTTGCATGCCCGTGCAGCGGCGCAACTGGTGCAGACCGCAAACCGCTTTCGCGCTGATGTGATGGTCGGCAAGGATGGCATGGAGGTCAACGGTAAAAGCATTATGGGAATCCTGATGCTGGCGGCGGCGCAGGGGTCGACGATCAATGTGATGGTCGATGGTGATGATGCCGAGGAAGCTCTTCTGACTATTGGAAAATTGATTGATGACGGATTCGGAGAAAAGTAACCTTCCGCCCGATACCTTTCTTGTCGGCCTCGGAGTTTCTCCCGGCATTGCCATCGGCAAGGCCTTCTTGTTCAATCGGGCGCGGCAGAATCTGGTTGACTGCTATGTGCCGCCTGAATTGGTTCCGGGGGAAGTGCAGCGTTTCCGCACCGCGCTGAAAGAATCGGCCCGGCAGCTGCAGGATGTTAAAGAACGTGTCAGCTCACCGGAGTTGCGCGAGCATCTCTATATCATCGACACCCATCTTCTCATTCTCGAAGACGATATGCTGGTGCGCGACACGATCAACCAGATCGAAGGAGAAAAACTCAACGCCGAGAGCGCGCTACGCCGGACCCTCGATAAATTTCGCGAATTTTTTAATTCCATTGAAGACGAATATCTGCGTGATCGACGCAGCGATATAGATTCCGTTGGTGAGCGCCTGCTGCGCAACCTGCTCGGCGAAGGGCAGCGCAGCATGTCGGAAATCGAGGAAAAAGCGGTGGTTGTGGCCCATCAGTTGTCGCCGGCAGATACCATGCAGATGGATCGTGACAAAGTCATCGGTTTCGTCACGGATGTCGGTGGGCGTACCTCGCACACGGCAATTCTGGCCCGTTCGCTTGAAATCCCCGCGGTGGTCGGTCTCGATAATATCAGTTCCCTGATCCGGCAGGAAACGTCAATGATTATCGACGGCAATGCCGGCACGGTAATCCTCAACCCCTCTGCGGAAACCTTCAAAGAATACTTGAACAAAAAGCAGGCATATGAATACCTCGAAAAAGAGCTCGAGGTTTATCGTGAGCTTCCGGCCCAAACCCTTGATGGCCATCGGCTTATATTGCGTGGCAACGTGGAGCTTGCCCGTGAGGTGCCTGCGGTATTGGCTCACGGCGGGGCCGGCGTTGGTCTGTTTCGCTCTGAATTTCTGTTTCTGAACCCCGGCCAGGCGCCTGGCGAGGACGAGCAGTTCGAGATTTATCGTGAGCTTGCACAGAAGATGATTCCCGAACCTGTAACGATTCGCACCCTGGATGTCGGCGGTGATAAGTTTGTTCCCGAAATCAATCTTTCGGAGGAAGACAACCCGGCCATGGGGCTACGGGGCGTACGCTTTTCCCTCAAGGAGCACAATCTGCTCATGACGCAGTTGCGGGCGATTTTACGCGCGTCTTCATTCGGGGAGGTGCGGGTCATGTTCCCCATGATCAGCGGCGTCGATGAAATTCGCGCCTGCAAGGATCTGCTGCGCCAGGCCTGCGCCCAGCTTGATGAGCGTAACCAGAGCTATGATGCGGACATCAAGATCGGGATCATGATTGAGACGCCTTCGGCGGCTCTGATTGCCGATTTGCTCGCACCCGAAGTCGACTTCTTCTCCGTTGGAACCAACGATCTTATTCAGTATTGCCTTGCAGTGGATCGCGGCAACGAACATGTGGCCTACCTTTACGAACCGCTGCATCCGGCTATTTTGCGCGCCTTGAAAATGATCGGCGATGCCGGTCGCAAGGCCGATATCGAGGTGGGCATGTGTGGAGAGATGGCGGGTGAGCCGGTCTATGCTTTAATTCTGCTGGGACTCGGTTTCAACGAACTGTCCATGAATGCCGCCTGTATTCCGCGCATGAAACGCATTATCCGTCAGGTACGTCGGCAGGATGGCGAAGAACTTTTGGCGCAACTGCTTGACTTGCCTAGGGCGCGAGATGTCAGCCGTTTTGTCGAAGAGGAGATGGCGCGGCGATTTCCCGGCCTTTTCGGTCCCCCGGAAATCTGATAACCCATTAAATTGTCTTGACTTTTTTTGTGAACTGCATTATTTCCTGAAACTCTTGTGTCTTACCCTAGTTATAAAGGAGAGCGTTTCATGCCCATGACCGATTTTCTCTTTACCTCTGAGTCGGTGACTGAAGGCCATCCCGACAAGGTGTCCGATCAGGTGTCCGATAGCATCCTCGATGCCATCCTGACCCAGGATCCCAAGGCCCGGGTTGCCTGTGAAACCCTGGTTACGACGGGCCTGGCCATGATCGCCGGTGAAATTACCACCACCGCGCGCATCGACTATCCCGAGGTCGTGCGCGCGGCGATCCGCGAGATCGGCTATAACGATTCCGCCATGGGTTTTGATTGGGAAACCTGCGCGGTGCTTACCAGCATCGATCGCCAGTCGCCGGATATTTCCATGGGCGTGACCGAAGGCGAGGGCCTCCACAAGGATCAGGGCGCCGGGGATCAGGGGCTGATGTTCGGCTATGCGTGCAACGACACCCCCGAACTCATGCCCATGCCCATCATTTTCGCCCACCGTCTGACCAAGCGCCTCGCCGAGGTGCGCAAATCCGGGCTTCTGACTTTTCTGCGTCCCGATGGCAAATCCCAGGTGTCCATTCAGTACATCAACGACAAACCGATTCGTGTTGACGCAGTGGTGGTTTCTTCCCAGCACGCTCCCGAGGTCACCTATGAAACTCTGCGCGAGGGAATCATCGAAGAAGTCGTCAAGAAGGTCATTCCGGCAGAGCTTCTCGACGAAAAAACCAAATACTTCATCAACCCCACCGGGCGTTTCGTCATCGGCGGTCCCATGGGTGACTGTGGCCTGACGGGACGCAAGATCATTGTCGATACCTATGGTGGGCAAGGCTCCCATGGCGGCGGAGCTTTTTCCGGCAAGGATCCTTCTAAGGTCGACCGTAGCGCCTCGTACATGGCCCGCTACATCGCCAAGAACCTGGTGGCCGCGGGGCTGGCCGACAAGTGCGAAGTGCAACTGGCCTACGCCATCGGCGTGGCCGAGCCCGTGTCTGTCATGGTCAACGCCTTCGGCACCGGCAAGATTCCCTCCAATGACATTGCGCGCGTGGTGCAGGAGGAATTCGATATGCGGCCGCGCGCCATTATTGAAAGCCTTGATCTGCTGCGTCCCATTTACCGTAAAACCGCAGCCTATGGGCACTTCGGCCGTAACGAGCCGGAGTTTACCTGGGAGCGGACCGATCGCGTCGAGTCCCTGCGCAAGCGGGCGCGCGTCTAACCTTTTGTCGTACCTCCCGACGGGCCCTCAGCGGCCCGTTTTTTTTGTGTGAATGTTCATTCGGTGCGGCCTGTGGCGCGATTGGGCATCGCGGCTGAAGTTACTTTTTTCGGCTGGGCGATCCTAATCCTTGCCGATGGCGGCAGAAGCGCTATCATTTCTTTGTTGGTTTAAGATTTCATCAGAAAGGAGACAACTGTGGAGACGGATGGTTTTGGTTTCTCGGCTTTGTTTTTTTCTCTCGTTTTGCTCGGCCTCGCGGTTTTTGCCGGCTTGGCCCTGCACAAAGGCCTCTTCCGGTTGCTGCGCCAGTTAAGCGCCAAAACTAAAAGCCGCTGGGATGACGCACTGGTGAAGCATCTCGCCGCTCCGGCGAAGTGGCTGCTCCCCCTGTTTCTTTTGTTGCTGGTGGCTCCCGGGCTGCGTCTGCCCGAACAGGCGAGCAATATTCTCAGTCACCTGTTTGGCTTGGCTTTTATCGGCGGTTTTACCTGGCTGCTGGTGGCGGCCCTCTTTGTTCTGCGGGATGTCGTCCTGCACAAGTTTGATGTGGACGCCCAGGACAACCTGCGGGCGCGCTCCATGCATACTCAGATCAATGTGCTGGTCAAGGTGGTTCTGGTTGTTATTGTGGTCGTTGCCGTCTCGGCCATGCTCATGACCTTTGAACCGGTGCGACAAATCGGCGTGAGTCTCCTGGCTTCGGCTGGTATCGCCGGCATCATTCTTGGTTTTGCCGCGCAGAAAAGTCTGGCGACTTTGTTTGCCGGAATTCAGATCGCCATAACGCAGCCCATCCGTCTAGACGACGTGGTCATCGTCGAAGGCGAATGGGGTCGTATCGAAGAGATCACCCTGACCTACGTGGTTGTTCGTATCTGGGACCTGCGGCGACTGGTGGTGCCCATTACTTATTTTATTGAGCAGCCTTTCCAGAACTGGACCCGGGTGACCGCCGATCTTCTCGGTACGGTGTTCATTTATGCCGATTATAGAATTCCCGTGGCCGAAGTGCGTGAGCAACTGCATGTATTTCTTAAGGAGTCTCAGTCCTGGGATGGAAAGGTCTGGGGCCTGCAGGTGACCAATGCCACTGACCGCTCGGTGGAATTGCGGGCGCTCATGAGCGCCGTGGATGCCTCTGTCGCCTGGAATCTGCGGTGCGAAATTCGTGAGAAACTTCTTGCCTGGTTGCAAACCAATTACGCTGAATGTCTGCCGCGTGTGCGCACTGAAATCGAGGGTGAGGTTGCCGACGCTCTGGCCGGAGCCCGGGAGAAATCAACCGCCGAGCAGTGAACCCTGAACTTTCCATCGTTATTCCGATCCTGAATGAGGCCGGGGGACTGCAGTCTCTGGTCGACATGCTCGCCGAACAGCAGGGCTGCACATTCGAGGTCATTTTCTGCGACGGGGGATCCGAGGATGGGTCCCCCGCGCTATTGCGCACTCTGGGCGCGCAGACCCCCTTTGCATTTCGGACAGTGAACAGCGGTCCAGGGCGGGGACGGCAAATGAATGTCGGCGCCCGCTTCGCAAAGGGCGACTTCCTCCTGTTTCTTCATGCCGATAGCCTGCTTCCCGATCCGCGCGCACTTGCCGAGAGCCTGCAACGCATGCGACGGGAACATGTGCGGCGGGGGAACCATTGTTTTGCCGGACGCTTCGCTCTGCGCTTTTCCCTGACCAGCCATAAGCAAAATTTCGGTTATTTCTTTTATGAAGAGAAGGCGCGGTTGAATCTGTCCGGCTGTATTCATGGCGATCAGGGCATGCTCTTGCCGCGTGCTTTTTTCGAAGAGGTCGGCCCCTTTGATTCAGAACAACCGATATTTGAGGACGAAAAGCTCGCAGCTGCGATTGCCCGCCGAGGTGTCTGGATTCTCTTTCCGGCGGAGATTGTCACTTCCGCCCGCCGTTTTGAGCGTGAGGGTCTGCGAGAGCGCCAAATACTCAATGCGCTACTGATGAATTTTCACCACATCGGCTGGACTCCTTTTTTTCGCCAGGCCCCTGAAGTTTATCGGCAGCAGGCTGCCGGCCACCGGCTCGATCTACTGCCCTTCTTTCTCTGCATCGATAATCTGCTGCGTGCCTTGCCGCAACCTGAGCAGCGCCGCCTTTGGCAGGCAACGGGGCGTTATGTGCGCTCCCAAGCCTGGCAGTTGTCCTTTGCCTTTTTGACCGGGGTACGTTATGTTCTCAAGCGCCCGCATCGCCTTCGGAGTTGGGGGGAGAGCTTTTGTGCTCTTTGGGAGCGTTGCACCGATTTTCCGCCCCTCAATCGCTTCACCGGGGCTTTGGTAAGAATCTGGTTTCGCCACACTCTTAAACGTTTACAAAAGTCCTGAGGGTCTGGCTGCCGGTGCAGAGGGTGGAGATTGTGGACGCACTACCGGCGGCGATGGTAAATTGAAGCATAGAGGTCGTTTTACAGTATGCGCCCCAGCTCGCAGAGCGATTAGGTATTGCAGCTGAACAGTTTCAAAAAGAGAAAAACGTGTAAGCGGGAGGTTGAGATGAAAACACTTATAAAAAACCTGGCGCTGGTCTTTGCGGTGGTCGTGGCAAGTGCCGCTTGTACTCCTTACAAGAGCCAGGAGGTAGGATTTCGGGTGCCTAGCGCCAATCCCAACATGCAGGTGATCGGCGGGGCGCAGGTGGCTGCCGAGGCCTATCGTGACAAAAGCGCCGCGCGTGCCGCTTTTGGTTTTGACATCGTGAGTGCCGGCATCCAACCCGTTCAGGTTGTGATTGACAACCAGGGTGGCAGTGCTTTGCGCATCGTGCCTGAGCAGACCTTCCTCATTGATGATCAAGGCTACATGTGGAATATTCTCGACAGTCGCGCCGCCTATGAGCGGGTGGAAAAAAGCGGTGAATATGCTCGCATCGCTCGCGGTGCCGGGCGGGGCGGAATGCTCGGTGCTGCAGGTGGCGCGTTGGTCGGAGCGGCCATCGGTGTCGTGTCCGGAGAGAATGTCGCATCCGCGGCCGGCAAGGGCGCTGCTCTGGGCGGTGCCGGTGGAGCGGTAATCGGGGGCGGGCATGAACTAGGCAGCGATGAAGCCGGGCGCGAAATTTCGCGGGATCTGAGCAATAAAGAGCTGCGCAACCGGCCGGTGGGGCCGGGTTTTCTCGGCCGCGGTTTTCTGTTCTTCCCCGCCGAAGCGGGCCAGCCGCGGCAACTTCGGTTGCAGATGTACGATATCGATAGCGGAGAGGTCCATACCCGCACCTTTGCGCTGTAGACATTTAGGGACCGAACTTCCACGGCGCTCGGCGCGAGCGGGAAAAATCAGTCTGCGAAATTATTCATCGAATGCTTGAACAGGCCTTTCGCCGCTCGGCGCAAGGCCCTTTGTATCCGTCTGTTTCAACCGAAGATATTTATTCAACCAAGGAGAATGAACTTATGGAAAGGGCCGCTGAATCCGCCCAGGATTTTATCGTCACAGATCTGAGCCTCGCCCCGTGGGGCCGCAAGGAAATGAACATTGCCGAAACCGAAATGCCCGGCTTGATGGCCATTCGCGAAGAATACACCGCGGCCAAGCCACTGAAGGGGGCGCGGATTGCCGGCTCCTTGCACATGACCATCCAGACGGCGGTGCTCATCGAAACTCTTACCGCTCTGGGTGCCGAGGTGCGTTGGGCCTCCTGCAACATCTTCTCCACTCAGGATCATGCGGCTGCAGCCATTGCTGCTTCCGGCGTTCCGGTATTTGCTTATAAAGGTGAAACCCTTGAGGAATACTGGGATTTCACCCATCGTATTTTCGAATGGGCCGATGGCGAGACGGCCAACATGATTCTCGATGACGGCGGCGATGCGACCTTGCTGCTGCATTTGGGCAGTCGCGCCGCATCTGACCCTTCTCTCATCGCCAATCCTACCTGTGAAGAGGAAGAATATCTGTTCGCCGCCATCCGCAAGCGCCTCAAGAGCGATCCTCAGTGGTATGCGCGGGTTTGCGGAAACATTCGTGGTGTTACCGAGGAAACCACGACCGGGGTGCACCGCCTGTATCAGATGCACAACGAAGGCCGGCTCAAGTTTCCCGCCATCAATGTCAACGACTCAGTGACCAAATCCAAGTTCGACAATATCTACGGCTGTCGCGAGTCGCTGATCGACGGCATCAAGCGTGCCACGGATGTCATGATTGCCGGCAAGGTTGCAGTGGTGTGCGGTTACGGCGAGGTCGGCAAGGGCTGTGCCCAGGCCTTGCGCGGCTTGCAGGCTCAGGTCTGGGTGACGGAAATCGATCCCATATGCGCCCTGCAGGCGGCCATGGAAGGCTACAAGGTGGTCACTATGGAATACGCTCGCGACAAGGCGGACATTTTCGTGACCACGACCGGCAACATCAACGTCATTACCCACGACCACATGAAGCAGATGAAGAACAACGCCATCGTCTGCAATATCGGCCACTTCGACAACGAAATCGAGGTAGCGTCCCTGCGTCAATACACCTGGGATAACATCAAGCCCCAGGTCGATCACATAATCTTCGCCGACGGCAAGCGGATCATCCTGCTCGCCGAAGGACGCCTGGTGAATCTGGGCTGCGCCACGGGGCATCCGAGTTATGTCATGAGTTCCTCATTCGCCAATCAGGTCTTGGCGCAGATCGAGCTGTGGACCAATCCCGAGCAGTACCCGGTGGGGGTCTACATCCTGCCCAAGCATCTCGACGAAAAGGTTGCGCGCCTGCAACTCACCAAACTCGGCGCCATGCTCACCGAATTGACCGATCAACAGGCGGCCTATATCGGGGTTCCCAAAGAGGGTCCGTACAAAAGCGATCACTATCGTTATTGATTACGGAAGAGATCGGACTGCACAGAAAAAGCCCTGCCGTAAGGCGGGGCTTTTTCTGTGCGGGGAATAACTTTGCTATGGGATGGTCGCGGTGAAAACCGCGCTCTGTTCACCGCCTGGATTGACGATCTGCAGAGCGACCTGGCGTGGTTCGCGACTGACGGGGTAGCGGGTGTAGTGCAGGGTGCGACAGTCGATGACCTGAACGAATTCGGTGCTGGGACGCATGGCGGAAACTCCGCGAATCACCTCACCATTGACCAGCAGCCGGGAATTGAACTGGAAGTTTTTTCCGCTGATGATCACCTCGTAGTAGTTGACCTGGTCATCACCGATGGTCACGGACTGGATTTCGGGAATGTTGCTGACCTGGAGGCTGTGCGCAAGGGACGCTTTGCCGCTGGGGCTGACCACCTGGACCCGGTGCATGCCGCCGGGCAGAGGGGGCAGAAGGAAGGAGATTTCCTCCGCCCCGACCGACTCCACGGGAACTGCTGCCTCGTTCACCAGAACCTGAGCCCCGGGCTGGAAATAGCGGCCGCTGATCACGACCTGGCGTTCGTCCTCGTGGGTGCATTCGTCCATGCGCGTCGGACTCAAGCCCTGAATCCAGGGAGCGGGCTCCACCATACGAAACGTAAAACCGGCAGGCGAGGTGTCAGCGGCACTGCGCGCCAACACCAGATAGTCTCCTTCGGGCAGAGCCGGCGCGGTAAAAACCAGGCGATTGTTCTCGTGTTGATCCGGCAGGAGAATCTCACTGCCGAAGAGAATTTCGACGTCGGTGGGAAAGGGTCCGCCTGTGATCGCGACCCGTGCGCCGGGTTCTCCAGCCGACGGCGAAAGGGAGCGGATTTCAAGGGCGCCTGCTACGGTTGTCCAGACGGCGCAAAGAAGCAGGCTGTAGAAAACAATCAGAACATTCTTCATCGGCGTTCACCCTTGGTTTGCGATGTAATCCTGTTCAGCGTGCGGCGCGGGCCGCGGCTGCATCGTTTGCGGCGCGGACATTCACCGCGGCACGTTGGGGCGTTGCATCTTGCTCGGTTCGGTTTTTATTGTGATTTTAGCTTAGCAGACCATGCCGGTGTGGCAACTCAAGGCCCTTTTCCTGGTTCAGTTCATGCGTTCGGCCAGAAGCAGCCAGGTGCCGAAGAGTAAAAACAGGATGTTGACGCTCCAGGCCGCGGCCGGTGGTGGCAGCAAACCGGCATAGCCCATAGCCATGCTGACCGCATGCAGCATGTGATAACTGAACCCGATGGCCACGGTCAGTGCGACACCCAGGGCGACGCGGCTGTTGCGTCCCTTTTGCAGGGCAAAGGGGATGCCGAGGAAAGCCATGATCAGGGTGGCGAAAGGCGTCGCCAATCGGTTGTGCATGTCAACGGTGAAACGACGAGGATCGTAACCTTCGCTGCGCAGCACCGCCGCGCGCTGTTTAAGTTGTCGAAAATTGAGTTCCTCGGATTCGATGCGCGCACTGCGAAAATTCTCCGGTCCTCTGCTCAGGGGCAGGGAGGTATTGCTCAGGCGCTCGGCGGAGAGTAATTGGCCACCGCCCGGGGAAAAGCGAAAATGCTGAATTTCCGGAGCCTCCCAGGCTTCACCGGTATGTTGGGTCTCGGGGGCCTCGATGCGCTCGACAAGGCGGAATTCTTCGTCAAACCGAAACAGGGAGACTCCTTGCAGCCGATCTTCCTCGGGCTGGACCAGGCGCACGTTGATGATGTGATCACCCTCGCGCAGCCACAGGCGATCAAGTTTATACATTACGGCCGGTCGGCCGTGAACGCGCGTTTCCCATATTTCGTTGGTGGTTCTGACACTCAGGGGCACCAGCAACTCGCTAAGCAGCAAAATGAGCAGGGAAATGAGCCCCGCAGTGCCCAGGAGTGGCGCGGCAATGCGTAGCAGGCTGACTCCGCCCGCCCAGAGGGCGGTCAGCTCACTGGTGCGGGAGAGCCCGCCAATGGTCATGAAGGCACCCATGAGGACCGCCATGGGCGCGATCTGTACCGCGATCAGTGGAACCTTTGCGGCGAAATAGACGAAATAGATCTCCAGGGGGACCCGCTGTTCCAGAAGATTGTCGACTTTTTCGAAAAAATCGACCAGCAGGTAGAGGCCCACGAAGGCCGCCAGGGACAGGCCGAATACCTGGAAGAAGCGGCGCAGGATGTAGCGGTTGATTAGATTCACCGCAGCCTCCTGGTGCGCCAGCGGGTGGCCAGGCGCCGCCCCCATTCATCCAAGCGATCAAATACGGCCAACCTTTTTTCCTGTGCCGTCATGCGCAGCAGGGCAATGCCCGCAGCCAGAAAGGCCAGATTGGGCACCCACATGGCCGCGACCGGCGGCACCAGGCCTTCCTGTCCCAGTGTTTCGGCAAAGGAGAAGATCAGGTAATAGGCGAGAAAAACGCCCAGGGCCAGAGCGAAGCCGCCTCCCCGGCTGGAGCGTTGCGACTGAATGCCTAGTGGAATACCCACCAGCGCGAAGAGCAGGGGAGCCAGGGGCATGACCAGACGTTGGTGGCGTTCCACTAGCAATTTAAGGCGGTTTTCTTCGTCGGCCTGTTCGATCGCCCGACTTAGTTCGGCCAGTGTCATTTCGCTCTCGCGTTTTTGGCGTTCGCGAAAATTGCGCAGTTCCTGCCCAAGATCGAGTTGGATGTCATAGTTGTCAAAATCGATGATCTGGTAGACGCTCTCGTCCCTGCGCTCAAGAAGACGATGAATCGCCCCCTGCTGCAGACGCAGGGTCAGAGTAAAGGCCTGTTCATCGGACAGGGCGCGACCGCTGCGTGCCAGGATGACAGCCGGTTCTTTGCCGACACGCTCGTCGGAAATGAATAAACCCTGCATCACCCCGCTACGCTCGTCAATGCTGTTGGCATAGAGCACCAGCCCGTCGAATTCATCATTGAAAATCCGGGGCTCCACTCCAACGGTGGCACGGGCGTGGGCGATTTCGAAAACCTGATCGCGAAACGCCCGCTTGCCCTGAGGCTGGGCGTAGAAAGTCAGCAAGGCGGTTAGGGTTGAAACTGCGACCGCCAGCACCATGACAGGCTTGGCCATGTCGTAAAGACTGACTCCGGAAGCCTTGAGCGCGACAATCTCGGCGTCGGCCGAAAGACGACCGAAGCCGAGAAGAACAGCTAGTAAAAAGGCCAGAGGCAGGGTCAAGACAAGGAAAGAGGGAAGTAGGAGCGCGAATAGCTTGAGGATGTCGGAGAGGGGCACACCCTTGTTCAGCACCAGTTCGACCAGCCGCAATAGGCGTCCCATCAGCAGGACAAAGGTAAAAATCATCACCCCGAGAAGAAAGGGGGCGAGGGTTTCCCTGAGAATATAAAAATGGCGTTTGTGGAAGGGCATGGCGAGCCATCTTAATCGAGTTGTCGGCAGCTTGTAAACTAGCAAATGCCCCCTTTTTCTCTTGCTCTTGCTGCTGGGCCCATGCTATACACTCGTGGTTATTTAAAACGCACGTTCCCGGAGGTCTTTGTGGGTGCCGACTCGTTCGGTCACGAAGGGCAAGGAAGGGGGCGGAGGCAAACAACCCGTATCAGGAGATCAAGACATGGCCCAAATCAGTATGAAGCAGCTTCTTGAAGCCGGTGTGCATTTCGGACACCAAACGCGCCGCTGGAACCCCAAAATGAAGCCGTATATCTTCGGGGCGCGTAACGGCATCTACATTATCGATCTACAGAAGACCGTTCGCTATTTCAAAACCGCCTACAGCTTTCTTGCCGAAACCGTCAAGAACGGTGATAAGGTTTTGTTCGTCGGTACCAAAAAGCAGGCCCAGGATGCCATTCAGGAAGAGGCATTGCGTGGCGGCCAGTACTTTGTCAACAACCGCTGGCTCGGCGGTATGCTCACCAACTTCGTCACCATTAAGGGTAGCATCGATCGCCTCAAAAAGATTGAGGCGATGGCGGAAGACGGCACCTACGATCTATTGACTAAGAAAGAAGTGCTCAATCTCGAGCGCGAAAGAGTCAAGCTGGAAAGAAGTCTCGGCGGGATCAAGACCATGACCAAGGCGCCCGGAGCGCTGTTCGTGATCGATCCCAAAAAAGAGCACATTGCCGTCAAGGAAGCTCGCAAACTCGGTATCCCCGTGGTGGCTGTGGTCGACACCAACTGCGATCCTGACGATATCGACTATATCATCCCCGGCAACGATGACGCCATTCGCGCTATTCGCCTGTTTACCTCACGCATGGCCGATGCGTGCGCCGAAGGTGCGCAGGCCCGTGAAGCCATGCTGCGCAGCGAGGCCGAAGGCGCTGACGCCGGGCAGGAAGCCGCCGATGCTGAAGCCGTTGCTGCGGAAGTCAAGGCAGAGCCTGCTGCTCAGGCTTGATCCCTTGTCTCTTTGATGTTTTTCAAAAGGCGGTTTCTGTGGAAGGAACCGCCTTTTCCCATCCTATCGCAATTGTTTTTCACACACATTTCCGACGGCTGTGGCCGTCCACGATTGGGAGGTTGACCTGTGGGTATTACTGCTTCGATGGTTGCCGAACTGCGCGACAAGACCGGCGCCGGCATGATGGATTGCAAGAAAGCTCTGACCGAGGCCGGCGGCAATATGGAAGAGGCTGTCGATCTGCTGCGCAAGAAAGGCCTTTCCGCCGCCGCCAAGAAGTCCGGCCGGGTGGCCGCCGAAGGGTTGATTGCCGCCGCCGGTGAAGGTGCAAGCGGGGTGCTGGTTGAGGTTAATGCCGAAACTGACTTCGTTGCTAAAAACGATGCATTTCAGAAATTTACCGCTGCCGTTGCCGAGGTGGTGCTGCGCGAGGCTCCCGCTGATGTCGAGGCGCTCAAGGCCCTGGCTTTTCCCGGGACGGATCGTAGTGTGGGCGAAGAGTTGACGCACCAGATCGCCACCATCGGGGAAAATATGAATATCCGGCGCTTTGTTCGATTCGAAGCGACTCCCGGCGTGGTCGCTTCCTATGTCCACGGTGGTGGAAAGATCGGCACCCTGGTGGAACTGAAAACCGAACAGGATCAGTCCGAAGATGTTCGGTCTCTGGCGAAGCAGTTGGCCATGCATGTGGCCGCAGCCAATCCCCAGTACCTGGTGCGCGATGAGGTGCCCGCCGATGTGCTTGATCGCGAGCGTGACATCATGGCGACTAAAGCCAAAGAGAGTGGCAAGCCCGACAACATCATCCCCAAAATCGTCGAGGGTCAGCTCAATAAATTCTATGGGGACATCTGCCTCACCGAGCAGGCCTATGTGATTGATCCCGACCAGAAGGTCGAGCAGGTTGTCAAGGCTCTGGCCAAGCAACTCGGCGTCGATGTCAAGTTGACCCGTTTTGCTCGCTTCCAACTCGGCGAAGGCCTGGAAAAGAAGGCCGATGATTTCGCGGCCGAGGTTGCGGCTCTGACCAAGTAATCCAACTCCTGCCGAAAGGTGATGACATGGCTGCAGCAGACCCCAAGTATCGTCGCGTCCTGCTCAAGCTCAGCGGCGAGGCTCTGGCCGGCAATCAGGGCTATGGGATTGATCCTGAAGTAATCGCCGGAATTGCCGCGGAGATAAAGGAGGTTATCGACCTCGGCATTCAAGTCGCCCTGGTGATTGGGGGCGGCAATATTTTTCGCGGGGTTGCAGCCGCATCCAAGGGCATGGATCGGGCCAGCGCCGATTATATGGGCATGTTGGCCACGGTCATGAACAGCCTGGCATTGCAGGATGCCATGGAGCGCGCTGGGGTGGTGACCCGGGTTCTTTCGGCGATTGAAATGCGCGAGGTTGCCGAGCCTTATATTCGACGTCGAGCCATGCGCCATTTGGAAAAGGGTCGCGTGGTCATTTTTGGTGCCGGCACCGGCAATCCTTATTTCACCACCGACACCGCCGCTAGTCTGCGCGCCATGGAAATCAATGCCGAAATCATTCTCAAGGCGACCAAGGTCGACGGTATTTACAGTGCCGACCCCAACCAGGACAAGGATGCGGTCAAGTTTTCCACCCTGACCTATCTCGATGTCCTCAAGAAGGGTCTGCAAGTAATGGATGCGACGGCTACCTCGCTTTGCATGGACAACGACCTGCCGATCATGGTATTCAACCTGACGGTTCGCGGAAATATCAAGCGTGCAATCATGGGCGAGAACATCGGCACCATTGTCAAGGGAGGATAGTCATATGTACGATGATATCATCAAGAAAACCCGCACCGGCATGGACAGGGCCATTGACGCCCTCAAGAAGGAATTCACCAAGGTGCGTACCGGTCGTGCCTCGACGGCATTGCTCGATGACATTCGTGTCGACTACTATGGGACGCCGACACCGCTGAACCAGGTCGGATCCTTGACCGTTCCGGAACCACGCATGATCACCATTCAGCCGTGGGAAAAAAACCTGATTTCCGAGATCGAGAAAGCCATTCAGAAATCAGATTTGGGCCTCAATCCCAGTTCCGATGGCCAGTTGGTACGCATCGCTTTTCCGCCCCTGACCGAGGAGCGTCGCAAAGAGATGGTTAAATTGACCAAGCGCATGGGCGAGGAGGCCAAGATCGCCATCCGCAATGCCCGCCGCGATGCCAATGAAGCCCTCAAAAAGCTTGAGAAAGGCAAGGAGATTTCCGAAGACGATCTCAAGCGCGGCGAAAAGGACGTTCAGGATTTCACGGACCAGTATGTCAAAAAGGTTGATGAGATGGTTTCCAGCAAGGAAGCCGAAATCATGGAAATCTGAAGGGCGAAAACGGATTCCGAACGAACCCAGTCACGGGCAAAGGAGAGACCAATGGCTTTTAAGATTACCCAGGACTGTATTGCCTGCGGAACCTGCGTAGACAGTTGCCCAGCGGACGCTATTATAGAAAAAGGTGAGAATTTTACGATTAGCGGCGACTGCACCGAGTGCAGCGCGTGCCTTGACGCGTGCCCGGTCAGTGCCATCGCTGAGTGATTTTTCGCTGGTGCGGGGCGCAGAGTGCCCCGCACCACATTTTATCAACCCCTTCAGTTTTCCTATGGTTCTTGTCTCCTGCCTGTTTTCGTGCTAGCTTTATCCCCTTTGTTTCACTGCAATAAAATTTCTTTTTGCGAGCTTTTCTGATGTATCTACCTCGGCATCTGGCGATCATAATGGACGGCAATGGTCGTTGGGCAAGGCAGCGGGGGTTGCCGCGCATTCTTGGGCACCAGCAGGGCGTAGATGTTGTGCGCGGTATCGTCGAGGAATGCTCGAAGCTCGGCATCTCCTGGCTGACCCTCTATGCCTTCAGCTCTGAAAACTGGGGGCGTCCTGAAGAGGAAGTCGAGGCCCTCATGGGGCTTCTTGTCAACTATCTGCGCAACGAACTGGATACGATGCTCAAGCACGGTATACGCCTCAACGTCATTGGCGATATCGGGCGCATGCCCTTGGCTGTAGCGAAAATGTTGCAGGAATCAATGGAGCGGACCAGAGAGCAAAAGGGCATGGTTCTGACCCTGGCCCTCTCTTATGGCGCGAGGGATGAGATAACGCGGGCCGTACGCAAAATAGCCGCTGCCGCCGCGTCCGGCGAAATCACTGCTGACCGAGTTAGCGAGCAGATGGTTGGCGATTACCTGGATACCGCGGGACTTCCTGATCCCGACCTGCTCATCCGCACCAGTGGAGAGATGCGCATCAGCAATTTTCTGCTGTGGCAACTGGCCTATACCGAACTCTATTTCACCGAGGCTTTATGGCCGGATTTCAAATCGGACCACTTGCGTCAGGCTCTGCACGAGTATAATCGCCGCGAAAGGCGCTTCGGTCTCACCGGGGAACAGATGAAAAAGGAAGGTTCCAAGGAGGAAGGGGGGCGTCATTAAACAGCGGATCCTTACAGGAATTATCGCGCTGCCGGCGCTGCTTCTTTATATCTATTTTGCCAACCCGTTTTTCTACCGGCTCTTGATTCTGGTGGTTGCGGGCTTGGCGCTGCTGGAATTTTACCGCATGGTATTGCCGGCGGAGCGCAAACAAGAACAGCTTCCGGCGGTGGCCGGAGGGGTCCTTTTCGTTCTGTTGACGGCGACCGGCAATGCCACGGCGATTCTTGCCGGCATGAGTTTGCTGTTGCTGTTCTGGGTAGGCTGGTTTTTGTTCAATTTTCGCGACTTGAACAGCGTCATTCACCATCTGGGGTTGATTTATCTGGGGATTTTTTACGTGGGCCTGCCTCTCGGCCTGCTCGCGGCACTGGGGGATGTTCCCTGGGGTCGGCAATGGGTATTTTTTATTTTGCTGCTGGCCATGGCCAGCGATACGGCGGCCTATTTCATCGGCGTAACCTTTGGGCGGCGTAAACTCTATCCGGCCATCAGTCCCAACAAAAGTATTGAAGGCGCCTTGGGTGGCCTGGCGGGGGCTCTGATCGGTGCCGTGGCGGCAAAGTACTGGTTCTTCCCTGTGCTTTCCGTCTGGGAGTGTTTGCTGCTCGGTCTCCTGCTCGGCCCGTTGGCCCAGATCGGCGATTTAGCCGAGTCCATGCTTAAGCGCAGCTTTGGAGTGAAGGATTCCGGGCATCTGATTCCCGGCCATGGCGGCATTCTTGATCGGTTGGACAGCCTGCTTCTGCTGTTTCCGCCGGTTTATTTCTTTGCCCTGCTTCGCGGGTTCGGGTGAGACGGTCGATCATATGAAAAATCTTGTTGTCCTTGGCTCAACCGGCTCGATCGGCGTCAATACACTGAATATCGTCGCGGCCCACCCTGAGCGCTATCGTGTTGTCGCGTTGACGGGCGGCAACAATATCGAGCGTCTCGAAGAGCAGATCCGCGCATTTCGCCCGCAACTTGTCGCAGTCATTTCCCAGAGCCAGGCGGCTTTGCTGCGGATGCGCCTGGGCGCCGATTCGCCTGAAATACTTCACGGGGTCGAAGGGTTGATTGCCTGCGCCTCTCACGGCGAGGCACAGATGGTGGTCTCGGCCATCGTCGGCGCTGCGGGACTGATCCCGACCATGGCCGCCATAGAAGCCGGCCATGACATAGCTCTTGCCAACAAAGAAACGCTGGTCACCGCAGGGCCGCTCGTCATGGCGCGGGCGGCAGCGCGCGGAGTGCGGCTGGTGCCGGTGGACAGCGAGCACTCGGCGATTTTTCAATCTCTGGTGGGGCACCGCAAAGGCGATGTGCGACGCCTGATTCTGACAGCCTCCGGTGGTCCCTTCCGTGAACGCTCCCTGGCGGAGCTTGCGCAGGTGACGCCCGCCGATGCCCTGCATCACCCCAATTGGTCCATGGGCCGCAAGATCACCATCGATTCGGCCACCATGATGAACAAGGGGCTGGAGGTGATCGAGGCGCGCTGGCTCTTTGACTTGCCCGCAGAACGCATTGACGTACACGTCCATCCACAAAGCATCGTGCACTCCATGGTGGAATACATTGACGGTTCGGTGATTGCCCAGATGGGGATTCCCGATATGCGCACGCCCATCGCCTATGCCCTGTCTTACCCCGAACGCTTTGCCCTGGAAATCCCACAACTTGATCTGTGCAGGATCGGGCGTCTGACCTTTGAGCAGCCCGACCTGCAGAAGTTTCCCTGTCTGAAGCTCGCTTACGATGCCTTGCGCGAGGGGGGGACGGCCCCCACGATTCTCAACGCGGCCAATGAGGTGGCGGTGGAATCTTTTCTGCGCGGCGACATCACATTTCTTAACATCGGCCGGGTCATTGCCGCGGTGCTTGAGGCACCCTGCGATCATCGGCTGGAACATGTCGACGACGTTCTCAGGGCGGATCGCCGAGCACGCACGCGCGCGCTCAAGATCATCGAGGCGATTGCCTGAGTGGAGGTTTTATGGTGACAGTTATTGCCGGAATTATCATGCTCGGAATTCTGGTGTTTATTCACGAGTTGGGTCATTTTTGCGTAGCCAAGATGGCCGGCGTCAAAGTTCTTAAGTTCTCCCTCGGCTTCGGCCCGCGCCTGGTTTCGCGTAAGTGGGGTGAAACCGAGTACATGATTTGCGCCGTGCCTTTGGGCGGGTATGTGCAGATGCTCGGCGAGGGCAGTGGCGAAAACGGCGAAACCGGTGAGCTTACGCCCGAAGAGCGCGAGCGTTCCTATGCCGCCAAATCACCCTCCAAGCGCCTGGCCATTGTCGCCGCGGGGCCGCTGATGAATCTGGCATTGCCTTTTCTGGTGCTTCCCCTGGCCTACATGATCGGGGTAAGCATGCCGGCGTTTCTTGAGGCCCGCCCCTGCGTCGGGTATGTCGTTGCCGACAGTGGCGGTGACGCAGCCGGTTTCGCGCCCGGCGACTGTATCGAGAGTATAAATGGCCAGGCTGTTGCCAGTTGGAGCGACGCCAACCGCAAGATGATCAACTTTGCCGGGGATGATCTGGCGTTTGAGATTCAGCGCGGAGCCGAATCTGTGTTGCTGCGGATTCCGGCTAAAGAGGGGCATCTGGAAACACAGGCGTTGGGTTTGTTCCCCGCTCAGGAAGCTCGGATAGGAGGACTTGCCGCGAATATGCCGGCCGAGGAAGCCGGTTTGCGGGAAGGCGATCTGATCGTGCAGGTGGGCGATGAACCGATTCGCTCCTGGTATGATCTGCGTACCGCCATACAGAGAGGCCAGGGGCAACCGCAAAACGTCACCGTCGAGCGCAACGGCGAGCTTTTTGACTTTACTCTCACCGCGCAGCGAGGGGGCCGCGAAGACGACTACCTTATCGGCATCGCGCCTGCTCAAGACACGGTCACCAAGCGCTACGGACCTGGCGCCGCATTTGTTGCCGGGGGCGCGCGCACCGTTGAACTCATCGACCTGACTTTTGTTTTTATTCAGAAATTGTTCAGCGGCAATGTTTCGACCGAGAATATCGGTGGACCTATCACGGTCGTACAGATTGCAGGCCAGGCAGCCCAGACGGATGTCTCGAGTATCCTCCTGGTCTTGGCGTTCCTGAGTATTCAGCTGGGAATTCTCAACCTATTGCCCATCCCTATTCTTGACGGAGGACATATTGTTTTTAATTTGTTTGAGCTTATATTCCGCCGCCCCCTTTCAACTCGGACCAGGGAAATCGCTCAGCAAATCGGTTTGATGCTGCTTATCCTGTTGATGATCCTGGCTTTTTATAATGACCTCATGCGCATTTTCGGTGGGATCAGTGGATGAAAGTGACCCTTCTCGCCATTGATACCGCCAGCTCCGCGGGCAGCATCGCACTGTGCCGCGATGAAAAACTCTGCGGTGAAATTCTTTTCAACGTACACAGCACCCACTCGGAACGCTTGATGGTCGGCGTGCGTCAAGTGCTTGCCGACACCGGCACTGCATTGGAATCCGTAGACGCCTTTGTCGTGGTACACGGCCCCGGCTCATTCACCGGACTCCGGGTCGGCATGGCGACGGCCAAGGGCTTGGCAATGGCGACAGGCCGACCCCTGATTGGGGTGTCCTCTCTGCAAACTCTGGCGATGAATGTCGCCGAAACCGAATACCCTGTGTGTGCGCTGCTCGATGCGCGCAAAAAGGAAGTCTACGCAGGACTCTTTCGCATGCGCCGCATGCATCCGGTGCCTCTTGCGAGTGAGCGAGTCATTGCCCCTGCAGACCTGGTGCGGCAGATCAAGGAACCGATGCTGTTTGTCGGCGAGGGCGCAGTCGTTTATCGGAGTCTGATCGAGGACCATCTTGGCGTTCAGGCTCACTTTGCGCCCTGGGTTTTGAATTCACCACGGGCGTCACTTGCCGCGCTGCTCGCCCTGGAGCGATTACGGCTAGGCGAAACGCAGACGCCACTGACCTTGATTCCCGCCTATATTCGACCCTCCGAAGCCGAGATCACCTGGGCTCTCAAGCATCCGGGCCAGGGTTCTTGACGGTTGACAAGCAGAGCGCCATCCGATATTTTAAGATCGTGCTTTCCAAACTCTTTCAACCCTCTAACCGTGCGGGAGGTGTTACATGGAGGAACTGGACATGGAGTTGGTAGGGCAACTGGTGAGCGAAAGTCCTAAATTTCGCATGCTTTTTGAAGAACACCGGTTGCTTGAGAAAGAGCTGGATGAATTTGACAAGAAAAAATATCTGACTCCCGAAGAGGAGATGGAGCGCAAGAAAATCCAGAAGATCAAGTTGGCCGGAAAGGACGAGATGATTCGTCTCCTGCGCGGATACAGCGCGACCGTCAACTAACACAAATCAATTTATGGGGGGGTTGGGGACAAACACCCGACTCCCCTTTTTGTCTGAGCCGGTTTTTCGGCCGTGACCGATTCCGGCCAACAGGTTTATCAGGGCAGGGGTCTTTTTCAGGACCCCTGTTGTTTTTGGATCCGACAACCGAATTCATTTTCCGCAAAGGCAGTGAACAATCATGGCATCCAAACGCAGCGACGTCATCACTAAAGGGTTCGAGCGCACCCCACATCGCGCGCTTCTCAAGGGCACCGGCGTACCCGGCGAGCAAATGGATAAACCTTTTATCGGTATCGCCAGTTCTTTTACCGACTTGATCCCCGGACACATCGGCATGCGTGATCTGGAGCGCTTCATCGAAAAAGGTGTGCACACGGGCGGTGGATTTTCATTTATATTTGGGATTCCAGGTGTTTGTGACGGGATTTCGATGGGACATAAGGGCATGCACTATTCCCTCCCGACGCGTGAACTCATCGCCGACATGATTGAGTCCGTCGCCGAGGCCCATCGTCTCGACGGCCTGGTGCTGCTGACCAACTGCGACAAGATTACGCCCGGCATGTTGATGGCCGCGGCGCGTCTCGACATCCCCTGTATCGTCGTCACTGCGGGACCCATGCTTGCCGGGCGGGGGCGGGGCGGGCGTGCCTTCTCCTTTGTGACGGATACTTTTGAAGCCATGGCCCAGTTTAAGGCCGGGGTTATCGATGAGCAGCAACTCCAGGTCTGCGAGGACAAGGCCTGCCCCGGGGCCGGTTCCTGCCAGGGGTTGTTTACGGCGAATACCATGGCGATTCTCACCGAGACCATGGGCATGAGCTTGATGCAATGCGCCACGACCCCCGCCGTCTCCGCTTATAAGCGACGGTTGGCCTTTGCCTCCGGGCAGCGCATCGTGCAATTAGTGCATGACAACATCACGCCGCGTCAAATTATGACCCGTGAAGCTTTTGAGAACGCCATCCGCGTTGATCTTGCCCTGGGTGGATCGAGCAACACGGTTCTGCATCTTCTGGCTATTGCCCGCGAAGCCGGAGTGCCTCTGCCTTTGGAGGAATTTGACCGTCTTAGTCGCGAAACTCCTCAGCTGGCATCGATGAATCCGGGCGGGAAATATTTCATGGAAGACCTGGATGCCGCCGGCGGTGTGTCGGGAGTCCTCTATCAATTGCGCGACCGCATTCTCGATAACCCCACACTCAGTGGCTTGACTGTGAAGCAGGTGATCGATCAGGTGCGTGAGGTGGACGAGGAGGTTATTCAGCCTTTGAGTCGCCCGGTGCGTGCCGAAGGCGGAATCGCTATCCTCGCCGGCAATCTTGCGCCCAAGGGCGCTGTTGTCAAGCAATCCGGCGTTTCGGAAAAAATGATGCATTTTGAGGGGCGCGCGCGCTGTTTTGAATCGGAAGAGGCGGCCATGGCGGCGCTCATGGGCGGGCAGATCCGTGGCGGCGAGGTTGTGGTGATTCGCTACGAAGGTCCCAAAGGTGGCCCCGGCATGCGGGAAATGCTGGCTCCGACCGCCACCCTGATGGGTCTGGGTTTGGGAGACAGCGTGGCGCTCATAACCGACGGACGCTTTTCCGGTGGAACGCGAGGCCCTTGCATCGGTCATGTTTCTCCTGAAGCCGCTGAGGGTGGACCCATCGCGCTGGTTGAAGATGGTGATGTCATTTGTCTGGACATTCCCGGGCGCAAACTTGAGCTTAAGGTTGATGATGAAACCCTGGCCGCACGCCTGGAGAAGTGGCGCAAGCCCGAACCGAAGATCAAAACCGGCTGGTTGGCCCGTTATGCCAAAGTTGTTACCTCGGCGTACACCGGCGCGGTGACCAGTATCGACGAGTAAGCAAAAAGCCTATGTCGTGTGCCGGCGGGGAGGTCGTCGCACGGTTTTCTGCAGTGATCCAATGGCTCATGGAGGAACTTGATTTTGAAAATGACCGGATCCAAAATTCTGCTGGAATGTCTGCAACGCGAAGGTGTGGATACCATCTTCGGTTATCCCGGCGGCGCAGTCATCAACATCTATGACGATCTCTTCGATTCGCCCATTCGCCATATCCTGACGCGTCACGAGCAGGCCGCGGTGCACGCGGCCGATGGCTATGCGCGGTCCACGGGCAAAGTTGGAGTCGCCCTGGCCACCAGCGGTCCCGGCGCAACCAATACGGTAACCGGCATCGCCACTGCCTACATGGATTCCATCCCTTTGGTGGTTATCACCGGCCAGGTGCCCACGCCCTTGATCGGCAACGACGCTTTTCAGGAAGCCGACATGGTCGGGATTACACGCCCCATCACCAAACATAGTTACCTGGTCAAGAACGTCAAGGACCTTGCGCGTATCGTCAAGCAGGCCTTCTTTATCGCCCGCACCGGACGCCCCGGGCCGGTTCTCATCGATTTGCCCAAGGATGTGCAGGTCGACAGCACCCGCTTTGAGTACCCCGGAGCGGTGGAGCTGGCAGGCTATAAACCGACCTTTGGCCCCAACGCGCGACAGGTCGAGAAGGCCGCGTCCATGATCCTTGAAGCGCGCCGGCCGGTGCTTTACGTGGGAGGCGGTGCCGTTCTCTCCGATGCCGCCGACGAGCTCATGGCCTTGGCCGAACTGATTCAGGCCCCGGTGACCACCACTCTTATGGCCAAGTCGGCCTTTCCCACGCGCCATCCATTATGTCTGGGGCTGTTGGGCATGCACGGTACCTACTGCGCCAATATGGCGGTGACCAATGCCGATGTTCTGATTGCCGCAGGCGCTCGTTTCGACGATCGGGTCACGGGGCGTATCGCAAGTTTTGCTCCCAATGCCAAAATCATCCACATCGATATCGATCCCACCTCCATCAAAAAAAATGTGCGCGTCGATTTGCCCATCGTCGGCAATCTGCGCGACGTGCTCTCGAAGATGGCCACCGGGTTGGGCCAAAACCAGGACGGACTGTCCACCCTGATTGAGGCTACCTCCGCTTGGCGCAGCCAAGTCAACGATTGGAAGCAAGCGCAACCCTTGTCCTACCAGAATTCGGAAACTGTAATCAAGCCGCAGTTCGTCATTGAAAAAATCCGAGAGCTGACGCGT
The DNA here is from genome assembly GCF_000820505.1 of Geoalkalibacter ferrihydriticus DSM 17813. Taxonomy (NCBI): domain Bacteria; kingdom Pseudomonadati; phylum Thermodesulfobacteriota; class Desulfuromonadia; order Desulfuromonadales; family Geoalkalibacteraceae; genus Geoalkalibacter; species Geoalkalibacter ferrihydriticus. The sequence goes on from NZ_JWJD01000003.1 coordinate 349,943, forward strand.
GATGACGCCATCATTACCACCGAGGTGGGACAGCATCAGATGTGGACGGCCCAGTTTTTCGATTTTATCCAGCCCCGCACTTTTCTTACCTCGGGCGGACTCGGGACCATGGGCTTCGGTTTGCCGGCGGCTCTCGGAGCTCAGGTCGCCTTCCCTGACAGGCAAGTTATCGATATCTCCGGCGACGGCTCTTTTCAGATGAATTCGCAGGAACTGGCGACCCTGGTGCAATACCGTCTGCCGGTGAAAATCGCCATCCTCAATAATAATTTTCTTGGCATGGTGCGCCAGTGGCAGCAGATGTTTTTCGACCGTCGCTACAGCCAAACATGTATGGAGCTGCCCATCGATTTTGTTAAGCTGGCCGAGGCCTATGGCGCCGCCGGCCTGCGGGCCGAGAGGCCAGACGAAGTCGCGCCCTTGATCCGCCGGGCTCTGGAAATCCCCGGCCCGGTAATCATGGAATTCAAGGTCTCTCGCGAGGAGAACGTGCTGCCCATGGTGCCGCCGGCGGCCGGCCTCAATGAAATGGTGCTCTCCAGCTGATATCTGATGTAATTCGGTTTGATCGTCTATCCAACTAACGAGGTATGTCCATGAAACACACCATATCGGTCCTGGTTGAAAATGAGTTCGGCGTGCTTGCGCGGGTGGCGGGGCTTTTTTCCGGCCGTGGCTTTAATATTGAAAGCCTATCGGTGGCCACGACTCTTGACCCCAGCATTTCGCGCATGACCATTGTGACCTCGGGCGATGACCAGATACTTGAGCAGATTACCAAGCAGCTCAACAAGTTGATCGACACCATCAAGGTCATCGATTTCACCGGCGGTGATTTCGTCGAGCGCGAAATGGCTCTGGTTAAGGTTTGTGCCGAAGAAGGTACGCGCGCCGAGGTGCTGCGCGTGGTCGATATCTTTCGCGCCAAAGTGGTGGATGTCACAGCCAAATCCTATACCGTTGAGGTCACCGGCGCGCCCGGTAAAATCAATGCCATTATCGAGCTTCTGCGTCCCCTGGGGATCAAGGAGATTGTCCGCTCGGGCCCGGTCGTCATCGGTCGCGGCCCCAAAGGATGGAAAAACGTATAGCCCCCGGGCGCCGCTAAAAGGTTGGCAGCTGGTCCGCACCTATGCTATAAGGTTCCGCTATTCGCGATTTATCAAGAATTAATCCAGCAGGAGGACGACCATTCATGAAGGTATACTACGATCAGGACGCCAACCTCGGCGTGCTCAAAGGTAAAAAAGTCGCAATCATTGGCTACGGCAGCCAGGGGCACGCACACGCCAACAATCTCAAGGATAGCGGCATCGACGTTATCGTCGGTCTGCGCAAAGGCGGGAGTTCCTGGCCGAAAGCCGAAAAAGCCGGGTTGCCCGTTATGGAAACCGCAGCCGCGGTTCAGGCTGCCGACGTGGTGATGATTCTCGTCCCCGACGAACTGCAGAGCGATCTCTATTACGCCGAGATCGAGCCCAATCTCAAGCAGGGCGCCTATCTCGCCTTTGGCCACGGCTTCAATATCCATTTTGGTCTGATCGTGCCGCGAGAAGACATCAATGTGTTCATGGTCGCTCCCAAGGGGCCCGGTCATCTGGTGCGCCACGAATACACCCGCGGCGGAGGGGTTCCGAGCCTCATCGCTCTCTATCAGGATCCGGCCGGCAACACGCGCGACGTTGCCTTGGCTTATGCCAGCGCCAATGGCGGTGGCCGCGCCGGGATTATCGAAACCAATTTCAAGGAAGAGACAGAAACCGATCTGTTCGGTGAGCAGGCGGTGCTGTGCGGTGGTGCCAGTGCCTTGGTGCAGGCCGGGTTCGAGACCCTGGTCGAAGCCGGTTACGCTCCTGAAATGGCTTATTTCGAGTGTCTGCACGAACTCAAGCTGATCGTCGATCTGATGTATGAAGGCGGCATTGCCAATATGCGCTATTCCATTTCCAATACGGCCGAATATGGTGATCTGACCCGTGGCCCGCGCGTTATTACCGATGCCACCAAAAAAGAGATGAAGAAAATTCTCGACGAAATCCAATCGGGTCAGTTCGCTCGCGAATGGATGCTGGAAAACAAGGTCAACCAGCCGACCCTCAAAGCCATGCGCCGGCGGGGCATGGACCATCCCATCGAAGAGGTGGGCGAGAAGCTGCGCTCGATGATGAGCTGGATCGGCAAGAACAAGATCGTCGACAAGGATCGCAACTGATTTTCATTTGGCAAGGCGAACGAGGGCAATTTTGCCCTCGTTCTGTTTTTGCCCTGGAGGCCGCAGGGATACAACATGCGCAATCAAAATCAACCCATTGCTGTTGAAGGCTATCCGTTCATCGGTCTTTTTGCTTTCGTCACCATTGTCTTCGGACTTCTGGGCTGGGGTTTTCTGACTTTTGTTCTGTTTGCCCTCACCCTTTTTACCATTTACTTTTTTCGCAATCCCGAGCGTCTTGTTCCCGCCGAGGAGGGCGCGGTGGTGGCCCCCGCCGACGGCAAAGTGATCTTTGTCGGCGAGGTTGAGGAGTCGCGTTATTTTCAGGGTCCGGCCGTCAAGGTCAGCATTTTCATGAATGTCTTCGATGTTCATGTCAACCGCTTTCCTTGTGACGGCAAGGTTATCGACTCTTTTTACAACAAGGGCATGTTTCTCAACGCCTCGCTGGACAAGGCTGCGTTGGAAAACGAACAATCGGGGTTGCTGATTGAAGCCGTCAACGGGCAGCGCTTGCTGTGTGTGCAGATCGCAGGGTTGGTCGCTCGGCGCATTGTCAGTTATCCCGAGGTGGGCGAGCAGCTCAGGCGGGGTATGCGCTACGGCCTGATCCGTTTCGGCTCGCGCGTTGATCTTTACCTGCCGGTCGGCACGCCCGTGCGTCTGAGGGTCGGGGATCGCACCGTGGCCGGGGAAACCCTCATCGCCACCCTGTCCTGATTTGGCGCGCAGCCGATGCGCCAAACGCTGCTGGGGGCGAAGGGCAGTCAGTTTAAGTTCGACTGATTTTTCGGTGAGCGTAAAGACGAATGTGGCGATACCGAAAAAACGTCCAAGGTTCCGGGATCCCTGGAAATGTCGCTTGACAGAAGCCCGCTATCTTTGATCTACTTTGCGATATAGTGTTTTAAAAGCTGTGAAGAGGAGTAGTAGACCTCAACTTTCGTCACAGAGAGCCGGCGGTTGGTGCAAGCCGGTACGAAAGCGGTCGAACTCGCCTTGGAGCTGCTCGGGTCAAGCCGCAGCCATGCGGCCAGCTCGGGTCGTGAACCTGCGTTAAGGGTGAATGAAGGGCTCGGTCAAGCCGGGCTGAAACAGGGTGGTACCGCGAAGTCTCAAGGCTCTCGCCCCTGAAGTGGGTGAGAGCTTTTTTTATTTCAACGGATAAGTGGTTAGTTGTTTAGAGTCGGATCTGAGTCACTTGGGCAAACCTCGGGTATTGCCGTACCGGTAACGCCAAATCCGTCGCAGGATAAGTCACCCTGACAACCAGGAGGAGCCATGAGCAGCGAACGTATTATCAAAATTTTCGATACCACCTTGCGTGATGGAGAGCAGTCACCCGGCGCCAGCATGAACATGGACGAAAAGCTGCGCATCGCCCATCAACTCGAAAAGCTCAATGTCGATGCCATCGAGGCCGGTTTCCCCATCGCTTCTGACGGGGATTTCGAAGCGGTTAAAAAAGTTGCGCAGACCATCAAGGGACCACAGATCGCCGGACTGTGTCGCGCCAACAACATGGATATCGATCGCGCCTGGGAGGCGCTCAAGTACGCCAAAGAGCGTGGGCGCATCCACACCTTCATCGCCACCAGCGATATTCATATGAAGTACAAGCTCAAGATGAGCGAGCAGCAGGTGCTGGACATCGCTGTGAAAGCCGTGCAGCGTGCCAAGGGCTATACCCACAATGTGGAATTCAGCGCCGAGGACGCAGTACGCACCCGTTTGCCCTTTCTCGCCAAGGTGGTACAGGCAGTGATCGAAGCCGGCGCCACTACGGTGAATATTCCCGACACCGTGGGCTATACCATCCCGTCGGAATTTTTCGAAATTATCAGTTACCTGCGGGGCAATGTGCCCAATATCGATCAGGCCACCATTTCCGTGCACTGCCATAACGACCTGGGGCTGGCCGTGGCCAACAGCCTGGCGGCCATTCAGGCGGGTGCCGGGCAGATCGAGTGCACCATCAACGGGATCGGCGAACGTGCCGGCAACTGCTCTCTGGAAGAGGTGGTGATGACTTTGCGCACCCGCCAGGACGTGCTGCCGTACAAGACCAACGTCGTTACCGAACACATTTACCCAACCAGTCGCATGCTCTCAACGATTACCGGTATTGTCGTGCAGCCCAATAAGGCGATTGTCGGTGCCAACGCCTTCGCCCATGAGGCCGGAATTCACCAGCACGGCGTGATCATGGAGAAATCCACCTACGAAATCATGACTCCCGAGTCCATCGGCCTCAACCAGAGCAAGCTGGTTCTCGGCAAACACTCCGGACGCCATGCCTTTAAGCAGCGCCTGGAGGAAATGGGCTATGATCTGAACAAAGAAGACGTTGAAAAGGCTTTCGTGCGCTTTAAATCGCTGGCCGATGCCAAGAAGGAAATCTTCGACGAGGATCTCGATGCCATCATCGCCGACGAGATCGTGCGCATGCCTGAAAAATACAAGCTGTTGCAGATGAACGTATCTTCTGGCTCTTTTGCCGCGCCCACCGCCACGGTCGAGATGGATGTCGCCGGCAAGGTGAAAAAGGTCGCGGTCATGGGCGTGGGGCCGGTAGACGCTGCCTTCAAGGCGATCAAAAAACTCACCGGCAGCAAAGCCCAGTTGCTCGCTTTCAACGTCGGCGGCATCACCGGCGGAACCGACGCTCAGGGTGAATGCTCCGTGCGTCTGCTCGCCGATGGTCGCGAGACCATTGGCCAGGGCGCGCATCCTGATATCATCGTCGCCAGCGCTCGGGCATATGTAAACGCCCTGAATCGCCTGGCCTCGACCCTGGAGCGCAAAAGTCCGCAAATTTAAAGCGGCGGACTTTCACAAAGGATTTTCGGGCGGCCTTAGGGCCGCCCTGCCTTTGCCAAACAGGTGGCAGACGTTCGTTGCGTTGCCGTCAACGCCGGATTTAGGTTAAACTGCCTGCGTTTTGTCTTATTTCGTTTAAAGGAGCTGTTATGGGAAAGACTATCGCCGAAAAGATTTTCGACGCGCACCTGCGGGACGAGCCGTTTCCGGGAACCTGCGTGCTCGACCTCGACCGGGTCCTCTGCCATGAAATCACCACGCCCGTGGCTATCGCCGACCTTGAAGCGCGCGGCAAGGACCGGGTGTTCGACAACACCAAGATCAAGGCCGTTATCGATCATGTGACGCCCGCCAAGGACAGCAAAACCGCTCTGCAAGGCAAGATGCTGCGTGACTGGGCCCATCGGCATGCGATTAAGGATTTTTTCGATGTTGGGCACAACGGTGTCTGTCATGCCCTGTTTCCGGAAAAGGGCTATATTCGCCCCGGTTTCACCGTCATCATGGGCGATAGTCATACCTGTACCCACGGAGCCTTCGGCGCTTTCGCTGCCGGTGTCGGCACCACCGATCTGGAAGTCGGCATTCTCAAGGGGGTGTGCGCCTTTCGCAAACCCAATTCCATTCGCGTGAATCTGACCGGCACCCTGGCGCCGGGCGTCTACGCAAAAGATGTGATTCTTTTCGTTATTGGCAGCATCGGGGTCAACGGCGCCACCGACCGCGTCATCGAGTTTCGTGGCAATATCGTCGATGAAATGTCCATGGAAGCGCGCATGACTTTGAGCAACATGGCCATTGAGGCCGGCGGTACCAGTGGCATCTGTCTGCCCGACATGACCACCGTGGATTATCTGTGGCCTTTTATTCAGAGTGATTATGCGAGCAAGGAAGCGGCGTGCGAGGACTTTCGTCGCTGGCACTCCGACGCGGATGCGACCTACGAAAAAATCCTCGACTTTGACGTGTCAGATCTTGAGCCCATGGTGACTTACGGCTATAAACCCGACTGCGTCAAACCGGTGGGCGAAATGGCCGGAGGTCGGGTCGATCAGGTGTATATCGGCACTTGCACCAACGGTCGCATTGAAGACTTGCGGGTCGCGGCTCAGGTGCTCAAGGGCAAAAAAATTGCCGAGCATGTGCGTGGCATCGTCTCGCCCGCCACGCCTAAAATTTTCAAGGATGCCCTGCATGAAGGGATTATCGATATCTTCATGGAGGCGGGTTTCTGCGTCACGAATCCGACCTGTGGCGCCTGCCTGGGCATGAGCAACGGGGTCTTGGCCGAAGGTGAAGTCTGTGCCTCGACCAGTAACCGCAATTTCAACGGGCGTATGGGCAAGGGCGGCATGGTGCACCTGATGAGTCCGGCGACCGCTGCGGCCACGGCCATTGCCGGGGTGATTGCCGACGCGCGCAAAATTTAGATCGGCTCTAATGGTGACGTAGGGGCGTACCCTGTACGCTCTGGGCGGACGCGGTCCGTCCCTGCATGAATCTTCACATGGAGTAGAGAGACCATGAAAAAGACTTTCGGCGGCCCGGCGATTTATCTCGACCGCTCCGACATCAATACCGATGAAATCATTCCTGCCAAATACCTGACGGAAGTGACCAAAGAGGCGCTCAAGCCCTATATCCTCGAAGATCTCAAACTGGACGGCTTTGATCCCAAGGGTGAGAAGCTGAAAAATGCCCGGGTTCTGATTACCCGTGAGAATTTCGGCTGCGGCTCGTCCCGCGAGCATGCCCCCTGGGTGTTTGAAGTCAACGGCATCCACACCATCATCGCGCAGAGTTACGCGCGCATTTTCCGCCAGAACACCTTCAATGGCGGCATGCTCGCCATTGAGTTGCCCAAGGCCGACATCGATCAGCTTTTTGCCCTCGATCAAGAGGGTGAAGTGGAAATTGCCGTCGATCTTGATAATCAGACGCTCAAGGCGCGTGCTGGTGGGCGCGAAGAGGTTATCCGTTTTGACATCAGTCCGTTCGACAAGGCCCTGGTTGAGGCGGGAGGATGGGTGGAGTTCGCCGACGCGCGTTATTGAAAAATTGTAACTGTTCAGCATGCACCGCCGCACGTTGCAGCTGAATAGCAACGAAAAATTATTGATTCACCGCGGCGGACGCCAAGAACGCAGAGTTTTTAAACTTTTCCCCTGAGATTTTCTCAGCGCGCTTAGCGCCCTCTGCGGTGAAAATTTTCTTTCGGTTTCCTGTTAATTTTTCAAGGAGAGAGTTTCATGTCCAAGTCATTTAAAGTTGCGGTACTGCCTGGTGACGGCATTGGTCCCGAAGTCATGGCCGAGGCCCTGCAGGTGCTTGATGCCGTTGAGAAAAAGTACGCTGTGCGCTTCGAGCGGACCTTCGCCAACGTCGGCGGCGCCGGCATCGATGAGGAGGGCAAGGCCCTGCCGCAGACCACCGTGGATATTTGCAAGGGCTCCGATGCCATTCTTTTCGGGTCCGTGGGCGGCCCCAAGTGGGAGAGCCTGCCCCCCGACGAGCAACCCGAGCGCGGCGCGCTTCTTCCTCTGCGCAAGATTTTCGGTTTATATGCCAATCTGCGTCCGGCTATTATTTTCCCGGCGTTGACCGGCGCTTCGAGTCTTAAGGAAGAGGTCATCGCCGGTGGTTTCAACGTTCTGGTGGTGCGCGAACTGACCGGCGGCATCTATTTCTCCCAGCCCAAGGGGATTGAAGGACAGGGGCGCGATCGCGTCGGCATCGACACCATGCGCTACACCGTGCCTGAAATCGAGCGTATCACCCATGTTGCATTCCAGGCAGCACGCAAGCGCGACAAGCGCGTGACCTCCATCGACAAGGCCAACGTGCTCTCGTCCTCCATCCTGTGGCGTGAAATCGTCGAAGGCGTGGCCAAAGAGTATCCCGACGTCAAACTCAGCCATATGTACGTTGACAATGCCGCCATGCAGTTGGTGCGCTGGCCCAAGCAGTTCGACGTCATTCTCTGCGAAAACATGTTCGGTGATATCCTGTCGGATGAGGCGGCCATGCTCACCGGCTCCCTGGGCATGTTGCCCTCGGCCTCTCTGGCGCAAGGCAGCTTCGGCATGTACGAGCCTTCCGGTGGCAGCGCCCCGGATATCGCCGGGCAGGGCATCGCCAATCCCATCGCCCAGATCCTTTCAGCGTCCATGATGCTGCGTTATTCCTTTGCCATGGTCGAGGCGGCCGACGCTATCGATGGCGCGGTGGAAGCGGTTCTCAATCAGGGCTTGCGCACCGGCGACATTTTTCAGGATCGTCCCGGTGAGAGGCGTGTCAACACCAAGGAGATGGGCGAAGCGATTGTCGCAGCGCTTTAACCTGCCAAAGGAAATTGCTATGCTCAAAACTTTCAAGGTCGCTATTGTCGGCGCCACCGGCGCGGTCGGCACTGAAATTCTCCAGATTCTGGGCGAACGCAACTTTCCCGTGGCGGAGTTAAGACTGCTGGCCAGTGAGCGCTCAGAGGGCAATTTCCTGGAATTCCAAGGCGAACAGATTCTGGTCGAAAGACTGACCGCAGATTCTTTTGCAGGAATTGATATCGCCATATTCTGTGCTGGCGATGTTCGCAGCAAGGAGTACTGCCTCGCTGCGAGCGCCGCCGGCGCGGTTTGTATCGACGATTCCAATGCCTGGCGTACGGATCCCGAGGTCCCCCTGGTGGTGTCCGAGGTTAATTCGCAGGATATTGCCGGGTTCAGAGCCAAGGGCATTGTCGCCAATCCGAGCGGCTCCACCATCGCGTTGGCTTTGGCGCTTAAGCCGCTGCACGATTTTGCCAAAATCCGCCGAGTCGTGGTTTCGACCTATCAGTCCGTATCGGCAAGCGGGCTCAGGGCCGTTGAAGAACTACGGGTGCAGACGGGTGAACTGCTCAATGGCCGACCGGCTGTCAACCAGGTTTATCCGCATCAGATCGCCTTCAACTGTTTGCCTCACATCGATGGCTTTCTGGATAATGGTTGCACTCGCGAAGAGATGGCGTTGGTGCAGGAAACCCGCAAGATTCTGGGTATGCCCTCCCTGGGGATCTCTGCGACCGCAGTGCGCGTGCCGGTGTTTTACGGCGACAGTGAAACCGTCAATATCGAGACAGAAGCAAAGATCAGCGCCGCGCAGGCGCGGGAGTTGCTGAGCGCGGCACCCGGGTTGCGGATTGACGACGAGTCGGAGCAAAATATCTATCCCCTCGCGATAGACGCCGCCGGGCAGGATCTGGTACTGGTTGGGCGTATCCGCGAGGACCAATCCCTTGAAAACGGACTCAACTTATGGGTGGTCGCCGACAATCTGCGCAAAGGCGCCACCAATGTGGTGCGGATCGCCGAGATTCTGGCTGCTGACTATCTCTGATTTCCCCGAATGTTCCCTGGGCGCAGGGGGGAAATCCCCCTTTGCGCGGTCTTGTGACGATGCCCATTCTTGACGACTTGATTCTTGGGCGGTTTGAGCCCGGCGAATCATTGCTTCATCGCTTTGACGCTCCGTTGAAGCTGATCCTGATGCCGGTTCTGGTGATTTGCTCCTTTGCCGTCACCCGGCCTGCGGCTTTGACGGCATTGAGTGCCCTGGCGCTGATTCTTGCCGCGTGCAGCGGTTATCCCTGGCGCACCTGGTGGCGCGGATTGTTGGTTTTTCGCTGGCTGTTTCTCTTTACCTTGTTGCTGCATCTGTGTTTTTCTCCCGGGCGAACTTTGTTCGGCGTCGCATTCCTCTCGTTTGATGGGTTGCTCCAGGGTCTTCGGGTCATCTGGCAGCTAAGTTTGGCCGTGGTATTTTCTTCCTTGCTCACCCTGACGACTTCTCCTGCGCGAATCGCCCGGGCTTTTATCACCTTGGCGGCGCCTTTGCAGAAGTTGCGCCTGCCGGTGGCGCGAGCGGGTGAATTCATCCTTTTGACCTTGCATTTTCTCCCATTGCTCCGTGAGGAGCTGATTGTGGCGCGCACGGTCGGTGCCGGCCAGCCTGCCGGTGTCGCTGCAAGTGTGCGACGTTTGCGTGAAAATCTCGGGCCCTTATTGTTGCGCCTGGTGGACAGGGCTGAGGAGATGGCCCTGGCTCTGGCCCAGGGCCACGCCCTTCCTGCTATTGTCGACCCCGCCCCCAAGCGGAGTCTGTCATCCTGGCTGAACTGGACTCTTTTCGGCGCGGCTATGCTGGTGCCGGTTTTCCTGATTGGCTTACGTCTATGGCCAACATCCGCTTAGTCTTGGAGTTTGACGGGAGCAATTACGCAGGCTGGCAGCGCCAACCCAACGGGCTTGCCGTTCAGCAGGTTGTGGAAGAGGGGCTCGGCCGGCTTCTCGGCGCGTCCGTGACCCTGATATCTTCGGGGCGCACCGACGCCGGGGTGCATGCCCGCGGCATGGTGGCCAACTTTCACACGGAACGCATTCTGCCTCTGGCCGCTTACCGCGAGGGACTCAACGGCCTGCTCCCGCCGGATATTGCGGTGCAGGAAGCGACCCTGGTGGCCGACGATTTCCATGCCCGCTTCGATGCCCGCGGCAAATGGTATCGCTACTGCCTGTGTCTCAATCCCGTGCGCTCTCCACTCAATGCGCGCTATAGCTGGCAATTGCGGGCGAATCTCGACGTTGCGGCAATGACTGCCGCGGCAGCCGATCTGGTGGGGGTTCACGATTTTCAGGCGTTTCGCACCTCAGGCTGTGCGGCGCGGACGACCACGCGGGAAATATTCTCCATTGATCTGCTTGCCGCCGAAAAGTTGCTTTATATCGATGTGCGCGGCAGCGGATTTTTGCGCAACATGGTTCGCGTTATGTCGGGCACCCTCGTGGAAATTGGTCTAGGTAAGAGGCCTGTGAACGATGTCAAACGTCTTTTGCTTCAGGACCAGGGTCAGGCCGGCCGCACCGCTCCGCCCCAGGGACTGTGCCTGATGGAGGTCTGGTACTGAGGATTTCCGATTTCTTGCAAATCAGCCGCTGCCGGTTATAGTCACTAAAAAGTTCTGAATGGCGGCGGTTATGCAGATGAAGAAAAGTTTAAAAATTCTCGTTCCCATTGATTTTTCAAAGCACAGCCTTGAGACCCTGAGGTTTGCTCTGACCTTGAGAGATTATTTCGATCCGACCTTCTTTCTTCTCTATGTGGTCGTCGATGGTGAATTTGAGTATTTCACCCAGATGTCAGGCACTCCGCGTGAAGAGCAACGCCGGCAGATGCAAGCGGCACTAAGTCAATTGGAACAGGAAGCGCAGCGCATTCGCGAGATAGTTCCCGATGCGCGCGTTGAAGCAACGGTGCTCACCGGCACGCCCTTTAAAGAAATCTGCCGCTACGCCGAGCAACAGAGCGTGCAGCTGATCGTCATCGGCACCCACGGCCGCACCGGGCTCTCTCATTTGCTCATCGGCAGTACCGCTGAGCGCGTGGTGCAACAAGCTTCCTGCCCGGTTCTCAGTGTTAAGCCTTCCATTCTCTGAGCGTCTCGACAAAATACCCCAGGGCTCGGGGAAAATCCCTTGACATCAGATTTTCTTTCGGATAAGTTCTCAACTTCTGTGAGCCCCGTTCATACATCACAGATGACTGATAGAGAGGAAATTCATGAGCACCCGAGTCGTTTCAAATTCACAAGTCGAAAAGAGCTGGTACGTCATTGATGTCGAGGGCAAGGTTCTCGGCCGTGCCGCCACCGAAGTCGCCCGTATTCTGCGCGGCAAACACAAAGCGATCTACGCCCCGAGTGTCGATACGGGTGATTTCGTTATTATCCTCAACGCCGATAAGATTCGCCTGACCGGCAACAAGATGGCCGATAAGATGTATTATCGGCACTCCGGTTATCCAGGGGGCATCAAGTCGATCAACGCGGAAAAACTGCTGGCGACCAAGCCGGAAGAGTTGATCAAGAAAGCTGTCAAGGGCATGCTGCCGAAAAACAAACTTGGTCGGCAAATGTTCAAGAAGCTCAAGGTCTACACCGGTGTTGATCATCCGCATCAGGCTCAGCAGCCTAAAGAATTGACTTTTTAAGGTCCAGGAGATAGATGAATGGCTCAGGAAACCTTTAATGCCACAGGCAAAAGAAAAACCTCCGTGGCCCGGGTACGCATGATGCCCGGTCAGGGCAGGATCATGGTCAACAATCGTACGCTGGACGAGTACTTTGGTCGTGAAACCTCCAAGATGGTGGTGATGCAGCCTCTGGAACTGACCCAGAAGGTTGGGCAGTTCGATATTTTCGTCAACGTATTCGGCGGTGGGCCTTCGGGTCAGGCCGGTGCCATCAAGCACGGCATCACCAAGGCGCTTCTCGCGGTCGATGCGGAACTGCGTGGAACCCTGAAAAAAGCCGGGTTCATAACTCGCGACAGTCGCATCAAGGAACGCAAAAAGTACGGTTTGCGTGGGGCGCGGCGCAGCTTCCAGTTCTCCAAACGTTAAGTATTGCGTTTTTTGCGGCATTCAAAGGGAACCCCCACGGGTTCCCTTTTTGCTTTCAAGGAGTCCTTCATGGTCAATGTGGCGATTGTCGGTGCCAGTGGTTATACGGGTGTGGAGTTGGTGAGATTGCTTCATGCTCACCCGTCGGTGGAAATTACCTGTGTAACCTCAAGGCAGAGCGTCGGCGAAGAGTTGGCTGCGGTCTTTCCATCCCTGTTTGGACGAATTGCGCACGTTTGCGACGATGTCGACGTTGATCTGGTCTGCGCCAAGTCCGATGTCGTTTTCACCGCCTTGCCCCACCAGACCGCCATGGCCGTGGTCCCCGCGTTTCTTCGGGCGGGTAAGCGGGTCATCGATCTCTCCGCCGACTATCGGCTGCGCGATGTCTCGGTTTATGAGCAATGGTATCAGGCGCATACCAGCCCGGAGTTGCTGAGTGAAGCCGTTTATGGTCTTCCCGAACTCTACCGGGAGAAAATCGCCACAGCCCGCCTGGTGGCCAACCCGGGCTGTTATCCCACCAGCGTGGCGCTCGCCCTTAAACCCTTGCTCCAGCAGGGCTTGGTCGATGTCTCGACCCTGGTGGTTGATGCAAAATCCGGAGCCAGTGGCGCTGGGCGTTCGGCCAAGCTCGGCAGTCTTTTCTGTGAGGTCAATGAAGGTTTTAAGGCTTACGGCGTTGCCGGGCACCGACACACGCCGGAAATCGAACAGACCCTCAGTGACGTGGCCGGCACTCCGGTACGCCTGACCTTCACGCCCCATTTGTTGCCGATCAATCGCGGAATTCTTTCAACCTGCTACGCACAATTCGCCGCGGCGCTTTCGATTGGGGATCTGCGCGATATTTACCAGCAGCAATACGGCGACGAACCTTTCGTGCGGGTTCTTCCCGAAGGTGTTTGGCCCAATGTCGCTTTTGTGCGCGGCAGCAATTTCTGCGACATCAACCTGACACTTGACCCCCGCACCGGGCGGGTCATCGTCATTGCGGCCATCGATAATCTGGTCAAGGGAGCCGCCGGGCAAGCCGTCCAGAACATGAATCTGATGCTCGGCATCAATGAACGACAGGGTTTGGAGCAATTGCCGCTGTTTCCCTGATTGTGCGAGCGTTTTCCTGCCCGGCGCGGACCCTCTGGGCGGCTTTGTTGGGCCCGATTCAAGTTGACTTAGACAACCATTTATGGTTTCCTACGAAGCTGTATTTTCAGTCTTCGGGCAGTTCTCTTGGGCCCGTCGACAGGCGGTTTCATGCATCTGAACGACTTTAATTTCGAGCTTCCCGAACATCTGATCGCTCAACACCCCGCGCAACAACGCGATGGGTCGCGTTTGATGACCCTTGATCGCGCCGCGGGCTCGTTGCACCCGGGATATTTCCCCGACGTGGTCGGTGCGTTTCGCCCCGGCGATTTACTGGTTATCAACGACACCCGCGTGATTCCCGCTCGGCTATTGGGGCGCAAGGTGTCCGGGGGGCGCATCGAGGTTTTTCTGGTGCGCCGGCTTGTGGGAGAGGACGAAACCTGGCTTTGCCTGACCAGGTCTTCCAAGCCAGCTCGCCCGGGCACTCGGGTGCTGTTTGAGGGAGGGCTTGAAGGCGAGGTTCTCGGCGCTGACGAGCAGGAACCCGGTCAACGTCGGGTGCGGTTTAAGGTGCAGGGCGAATTTCTTCAAGTCCTGGAAAAAGTGGGGCGTATGCCCCTGCCGCCCTATATCAGCCGTCCGGATCACAACCTGGATCGGGAACGCTATCAGACGGTTTTCGCCCAGGAACCCGGGGCGGTTGCCGCGCCCACGGCGGGATTGCATTTCACCGAGCCCATTTTGCGACAACTTCGCGAGGTGGGCGTGGATATCTGTCCGCTGACCCTGCATGTGGGACCGGGAACTTTTCTTCCCGTCAGGGTCGACGACATTCGTGACCACCGCATGCATGCCGAGCATTACCGCGTACCCGTGGCGACCGCCGAAGCGGTTAATCGCGCCAAGCAGCAAGGTCGTCGAGTCTTCGCTCTCGGCACGACTGCCACTCGTGTGCTGGAATTCGCTCTGGACGATGCCGGTCGCTTGCTGCCGGGAGAGGGTGTTTCCGATCTTTTTATCTATCCGGGATTTCGTTTTCGCGTGGTCGATGGATTAATCACCAATTTTCATCTGCCGCGCTCTACTCTGCTCATGCTGGTTTGCGCCTTTGCCGGCCGGGAACTGACCTTGGAGGCCTATCGACGGGCCGTGGAAGAGCAGTTCCGGTTTTTCAGCTACGGCGACTGCATGCTTATTCTTTGACAGGCGGTTGCAACAGAACCTTGAATCATTTCCAGTTCTCTCTTTTAACTGCCGATCCTGAATCCGCAGCTCGCCGTGGGCGCATTCAAACACCCCGCGGTGTTATCGAAACGCCGATCTTCATGCCGGTGGGTACACAGGGGACGGTCAAAGGGATGTTGCCCGAGGCGCTTAAGGATATTGGCGCGCAGATTATTCTGGCCAACACCTATCACCTTTTTTTGCGCCCCGGGCATGAAAGGGTGCAGCGACTCGGTGGCCTGCATCGCTTCATGAACTGGGATCGGCCGATTCTTACAGATAGTGGCGGCTTTCAGGTTTTCAGCCTCGGCGAGTTGCGGCGCATTACGGAAGAAGGGGTTGTGTTCCAGTCGCACCTCGACGGCAGTGCCCACCTCCTGTCTCCCGAACTCTCGATTGGCGTGCAGCAGGCTCTGGGGGCCGACATTATAATGGCCTTCGATGAGTGCATTCCTTATCCGGCTACGCGTGAATATGTTTTGCAGTCGACGCTACGCTCGACCCGCTGGGCCCTGCGCTGCAAAAACGCTTTAGGGGAAAAGGGTCAGCAGGCGTTGTTCGGAATTGTACAGGGCGGAATGCATTCCGATCTGCGCCGCCAGAGCAGCGATCAATTGCAGGAAATCGGTTTTGATGGTTATGCCGTCGGTGGGCTTTCCGTGGGGGAAGAGGCCGAAGTCATGTACGAGGCCATGGATTTCACTCTCCCCCTGCTGCCTCAGGATCGACCCCGCTATGTCATGGGTGTCGGAACTCCGGAAAATCTCATTGAGGGCATCCGTCGCGGGGTAGATATGTTCGATTGTGTCATGCCGACCCGCAACGCACGCAACGGCGTATTGTTCACCTCATTCGGCAAAATCAGCATCAAACAGGCTCGCTACATGGACGATCAGCAACCCGTCGACTCCGTCTGTAGCTGCTATGTATGTCGCAATTACAGTCGTGCCTACCTGCGGCATCTTTATCAGAGTGGTGAAATTCTGGCGTCGGTTCTTAACACCCACCACAATCTGCACTATTATCTGGACCTGATGACACAAGCCCGACAAGCGATAGAGGAGGGTTCTTTTTCCCGGTTCCGGCGGGAATTTTACCGAATCCGCCAAGAACAGAATTTACTTTCGGAGAGCTAGGCCGCGACTAAGCGTCTTTTCTCCACCAACTGCCCATAGAGGAGGAATAACAAAATGGTTTCTGAAGCTTTTGCCATGGCTGGGAACGGCGCACAACAGGGTAACCCCTATTCGGGCATCATCATGCTGGTGCTCATGTTCGCCATTTTCTACTTTTTGCTGATCCGGCCTCAACAGAAGCGGGCCAAGCAGCACCGGGAGTTGCTTGACGCGCTGCAGGTCGGCGACCGAGTAGTGACAGCCGGAGGACTTCACGGCCGCATCGCGACTTTGGAAGATTCCGTGGTGACCCTGGAAATCGCCACCGGCGTGAAGGTCAAGGTTAATCGCGCATCGATTGCCAACAAAAAAGCGGAATAATCGCGGCGTCCGCAATTTGGCCCCGGCGGCTTTCACCCTTTGGAGACGCCGGGGGATTAAACAACGCAAGGAGAGTTGAACGATATGTCCAAAAGCCTCAAGATGCGGGGTGCGGTCATCCTGCTGCTGGTGATTCTGTCCTTCTTCGCCCTGGGGCCCACTCTTTTCGGCGATAAGTTGCCGGAGTGGTGGACCAGGACTTTTGACCCCATTCATCTGGGGCTCGATCTGCAAGGCGGGATGCACCTGATCCTCGGTGTCGAGGTCGACAAGGCCGTTGAGAGCCGGTTGGACAGCCTGGTGGATCAGGCGGAATCTCTGCTGCGCGAACGCGATCTGATCTATCGCAGTGTCTCGCGCGATCTGGCCGCCGGTGGAATCAGCATCACCGTTTATGACGAAGAATCGGCGCGGCAGGTTGAAAGAATCATGCGCGATAGCTTCCCCAATCTTGAGGAACAGACCCAACCCCTGGACGGCGGCTATATTGCCAAACATTTCCGCTTCACTGAACGTGAAATCGAACAGATCAGGGATTATGCCCATCGGCAGGCATTGGAAACTTTGCGCAATCGTGTCGATCAGTTCGGCGTGACGGAACCGGTCCTTCAGCGTCAGGCGGATCACCGCATTCTCATTCAGTTGCCCGGCGTGGATGACCCCCATCGCGCCATTGCGTTGCTCGGCAAGACCGCTCGGCTGGAGTTTAAAATGGTGGCCGAGGATGTGACCCCCACCGACATTGCCGAAGGGCGATTGCCGTCTGGAACCGAGATTCTTTACGAGCGGCGCGTCGATCCGCGCACCGGCGCGGTGACGGAAACTCCTGTTGCGGTACACACCGCGACTCTTATGACCGGGGATCTGCTTGCCGATGCGCAGGTGCGTATCGATCCGCGTTTCAATGAGCCCTATGTCGCCATCGATTTCAATGCCCTAGGGGCGCGGCGCTTCGATCAGATCACCGCGGCCAATGTTGGCCGGCGCATGGCCATCGTATTGGATGATACCGTCTATTCTGCGCCCGTCATCCGAGAACGGATCTCAGGAGGAAGCGCGCAGATTTCCGGGGCCTTCACCGAGCGCGAGGCTACCGATCTCGCCATCGTACTGCGCGCCGGTTCTTTGCCCGCGCCGGTGCAGATCATGGAAAACCGCACCGTGGGACCATCCTTGGGGCGCGATTCCATACAACAGGGCATCGTTTCGATTACTGTCGGTGGCGCCCTCGTCGTGGTGGCTATTGCCGTTTACTACGGGTTGTCCGGGCTGGTGGCCATTCTTGCCCTGGTGCTCAATCTGGTCTTTATCATGGCGATGCTGACCTTGTTCAAGGCCTCTTTGACGTTGCCCGGAATCGCCGGAATCGTGCTGACGGTCGGGATGGCCGTGGATGCCAACGTGCTGATTTTTGAACGTATCCGTGAAGAATTGCGGATCGGCAAGACGGCGCGTGCCGCTCTTGAGGCCGGCTACGCCAAGGCATTTTCAACTATCATCGACGCCAATATCACCACCCTGGTCGCCGCCCTGGTTCTTTTTCAGTTCGGTACCGGCCCGGTCAAAGGCTTTGCCGTTACTCTGTCAGTGGGTATCATTGCCTCTCTGTTTACCGCTATTTTCGTAACGCGGACGGTTTTTGATTACTTTCTGACCAGCGGCCGAGCCAAGCGGTTAAGCATCGGCTGAGGAATAAGGAGCGATTCATGCGGTTGATCAAGTCCGACACCAACATCGATTTTATCGGTAAGCGCAAGCTCGCCGTTGCGTTTTCCCTGGTGATGATCCTGGTCGGGATCGTTTCGCTCATCGCCAAGGGCGGTCCCAATTACGGCATTGACTTTGCGGGTGGCATGCTCGTTCAGGTCAAATTTCAAACCGACACCACCCCTCCCGAGATCAGAGAGGCTCTTGCCGGTGTAGATCTCGGCCCCATCGGCGTCCAGCAGTTCGGGGACGAAGCCAACGAGTTTCTGATCCGTACCCAAGTCACGACGACTGAAATCGAGGGTTTGGCCCAGCAGGTTGACCTGGTTCTTGAGCAGTCTTACGGCGCGGATATGGTTGAATTGCGCCGTGCCGAAATGGTCGGCCCTCAGGTCGGTCAGGAATTGCGCACCAAGGGGATGCTTGCCATTCTCTACGCCATGGTCGGAATTTTGATCTACGTCACCTGGCGTTTCGAGTTTCGCTTTGCGCTGGGTGCCATCATTGCGCTGATGCACGATGTGCTCATTACCCTGGGTCTTTTCTCGTTGTTCGGGCGCGAGATTGACCTTCCCATCGTCGCGGCCTTTCTGGCCATTATCGGTTATTCGCTCAACGACACCATCATCGTCTATGACCGCATACGAGAGAACATGGCCAAGCATGGCCGCGAGGGTCTGCCCGCGGTAATCAACAAAAGTATCAACCAGACCCTGTCGCGCACCATTTTGACATCGGGTACGACCCTGATGGTGGTTCTGGCCCTGTTTATTTTTGGCGGCGGGGTGATTCACAACTTCGCCTTTGCCCTGCTCATCGGGGTTATCGTCGGGACCTATTCGTCCATTTTTGTCGCCAGCCCGATCCTGATTTTCTGGGAAAACTGGCGGCCGAGGAAAGAGTCGCAGGCTGAAGACGTTGCGCAGGAGGTTGCATCATGAAGAAAGAGACTTGGATTCTGGCGGGCGCAGCCCTGATCATCGGTGTTCTGCTCGGTGTCATTCTCACCAAGGACGGCAGGGATTCGACGCCTGCCCGCACCGCCGCGCCTCCATCCTCGGCGCCCAATGTCAACTTGTCGCAGAACATCCAGATGCTTGAAGAAATTGTGCGCAAGGAACCCGGCAATCGCAGTGCCTGGGTTCAACTCGGGCACAATTACTTCGACAGCAACCAGCCCATGAAAGCCATCGAAGCCTACAATAAGGCTTTGGAGCTTGATCCGAACGATCCGGACGTCATCACCAATCAAGGGGTTATGTTTCGCCGCGTCGGCTGGTACGATCGGGCCATCGAGAACTTTCGCAAGGCCAACGACATGAATCCTTTCCACCCGCAGAGTCTCTACAACATGGGTGTCGTATACCGCTACGATTTGCAGGATCTGGACAAGGCCTATCAGGCCTGGTCGCGCTATGTTGAGCTGCATCCCACCTCGCAGGGCACCGAGCAACTCCGCGGCGAATTGCGTGCCATAGAAGCTCTTCGCCAATAGTCGCTCGGGGAGGGTGCCGCCGTTTGTCAGCTATTGCGAAAGGCCGGGATTTTTCCCGGCCTTTCGTCTATGTGGGTGCATGACCACAAAGGGGAAGCAGATATCATGAAATCCAGATGTTTCATCTGCGCACTGCTGCTGTTGGCTCTGTCCGGATGCGCCATGTCGCAGCGCCCGGTGACGGGCGTTCTTTTTGGTGAGATCCTCTGGGAGAACACCGTGTACGTGCGTGGCGACGTCACCCTCGAGGAGGGGGCGACTCTGCATATCGCACCAGGCACACAAGTGCTGTTTCTACCTCCCCTTGAGGGTGAAGATCTTCTTCAGGTTCATCCCTTTTTCCCCGGCAGTGAACTGATCATTCGGGGGCGCATCCTGGCACGGGGAACTGCCGATGAGCCTATCGTGTTTCGCTCCGCACAGGCCGATGCCGGTCGTGGGAGCTGGGGGGCGGTTAATTTGCGGCAGAGCCCGGAGGCAATTTTTTCTCATTGCATCTTCACCCAGGCCGACAGTGCTATCCATAGCTTCGATTCCCTGGTGCGGGTTGAGCACAGCCTGTTCGAAAATAATCTGGTTGCCCTGCGCTTCAATACCAGCGACATCCGCATCGAGCATAATTTGATCCGTGACAACGCGGCCGGGATTCGGTTTCACTACGGTGCGCCAATCATTAATAACAACCACCTGGTGGACAATGGCAAAAGTTTTTTCATCACTTCCCATCCTCGCGATTATTTGATCCGGAACAACAATATCCTGCGCAGTCGCGAGTATTCCGTGGTGTTTGGCGAAGAGGTCCCCGAAGATGTGCAGATGGCCGACAACTACTGGGGTAGCACGGATCCGGCGCAGATCGAGGCAAGCCTCTTCGATGGCCGGCGACTTGCTTATCTTGGTCAGCTCATCTATTTGCCGGCGGCCACCCAGCCTTTTGCCGAGGCGGGGCCCTCATGGATCCGGTGAGCCTGCGGCGCTGGTTGCCGCGCCGCTCCGATTGCACACCGCTGCAGGTTGCGAACCTTGCCGCTGAACTCAATCTCTCCTCCCTCTGCGCACGTGTGCTTGCCGGCCGCGGATTGACTGACCCCGCACAGGCGCAAGGGTTTCTCGAAGCGCGTCTTGCGGCGCTGCCCGATCCCTCGCTGTTGAGCAACATGGATCTTGCCGCAGAGCGTCTGGCGCACGCGGTGCGTGAGCAGCAAAAGGTGACGGTGCACGGCGACTACGATGTGGACGGCATCAGTGGCGCTGCCCTGCTTGTTGAAAGCCTGGGCGCCATGGGTGCGCAGGTTGATTTTCACATTCCCCTGCGTCTGCGTGATGGTTACGGTCTCTCTGCCGATGCCCTGCGCGCGGCCCATGCTCAAGGCAAGAATTTGGTGGTGTCCGTCGACTGCGGCATCAGCGCCCATGAAGAAGCCGATTTAGCGCGCGAATTGGGGCTGGATCTGATCATCACCGATCACCATCAACCCCCGAATGCTCTGCCCCGTGCGTTTGCTCTGGTCAATCCGCATTTGCCGGGTGATGCATTTCCCGACAAGCAGCTCGCCGGAGTTGGCGTAGCATTTTTTCTGGCTCTGGCGGTGCGCAGGCAGTTGCGCGCCCAAGGCTGGTTTAGCCTGCGTCCCGAGCCGGATCTGCGGCAGGTGCTCGACTTGGTGGCGCTGGGCTCTATTGCCGATATCGTGCCCCTCACCGGGGTCAATCGTATCCTGACCCGGGCCGGTCTGGAGCTGATGGCCCAGGATCGGCGGCCGGGTCTGGCTGCGTTGCGCCAAGTGGCCGCCGTGCGCGAAATGAACTGCGGCGCTGTGGGGTTTCAGCTGGCGCCGCGGCTCAATGCCGCCGGGCGCTTGGATGATGCTGCCTTGGCCGTTAGATTGTTGCTCACTGCCGACGTACAGGAGGCGCAAGGCATCGCGCGACAATTGGATGAGTGCAACCGAGAGCGCCAGGGAATCGAAACCGAAACCTTTGCCCAGGCGCTGGAGCGCCTTACAGCCCTTGATCAACCGCAGCGGCGTTCCATCGTGCTGGCTGATGAGCGATGGCATCCCGGGGTCATCGGCATTGTCGCCAGCCGAATGGTGGAACGCTTTCACCGCCCAGCCGTGCTCATTGCCCTTGATCAGGGTCGCGGCAAGGGTTCGGGCCGTTCGATTCGTGGGTTCCACTTGCACCGTGCCCTCGTCGAGTGCAGTGCGCGTCTGCAAGGGTACGGCGGGCACGAGTATGCCGCCGGCTTGACTCTGGCAGAGGATCAAGTGGAGAGCTTTGCCGCGCAATTCGAAAACCTGGCCCAGGATCGTCTTGGCGAGGAGGATCTTATCCCACAGTTGCTGCACGACGGCGAGGTCGATCTGACGGCGTTTGCTCAACAGGATGTCGCGGAACTTGCGTCCCTGGCGCCCTTTGGTCCCGGCAACGCCGAGCCCCTTTTTTGTGTTCGGAACGCGGAGTTTCATCAACCGCGCTGCGTTGGCCGCGATCATCTACAATTTCAGTTGCGCCAAGGATCGCTCAGGTTGCCGTGCATTGCCTTCGGGGTGGCGTCACGCTGGGAGGGGATTACCGGGCGGGTCGATGCTCTTTGCACGCCCCAGATCAACAACTGGCGAGGGCGTGAATCCGTGCAGTTGCGCGTGCGGGATTTGCGAAAGATTTTGTAACTATTCAGCTGCAACGACCCACAGTGCCGCCGCACCCTGCGGTGCGTGCTGAACAGTTGCAAAATTACTTGATGAAAATAAGAAGGGCCGGTCCTGCAAGACCGGCCCTTGGTTTTTCAAGCAGAAAGGGTCTCGGCGGCCAATTTATCCCAGGCCGGCAGACTAGCTTCAATCATGGCCAGGTCGACGCAGTAGGCAATACGGAAAAATCCCGGAGCGCCGAAACCCGACCCCGGCACCAGCAGCAGGTTGTGTTTCTGCGCCTGCTTGACGAATTCAACATCGTCGGCCAGGGGCGATTTGGGGAACAGGTAAAAACCGCCGTCGGGTTTGACCATCTGAAAGCCGAGGGCGCTCAGGTGGTTGTAGAGCAGGTCGCGCTTTTTCTGGTATTCGGCCACATCCACGCTGGCGCGCTGCAAGCCGGCCACCAGCAACTGCATGAGAGCCGGCGCATTGACGAACCCCAATACGCGGTTGCAGAATATCGCCCCTTCCATGAATTGCTCGACCTCACGCATCTGCGGGTTGGCGGCGAGATAGCCGATGCGTTCACCCGGCAGGGCCAAGTCCTTGGAATGGGAGGTGGCGATGACCGCGTTGCGGATGCAGGCAAAGATGGATGGTACTTCCTTGCCGTCGTAACTTAAACGTGCGTAGGGCTCATCGGAAATCACGTAGATCTGGCGGCCCAGTTCCTTTTCCTTCTGCTCCAGCATCCGCCCCAGTGCGGCCAGGGTTTCGCGCGGATAGACGACGCCGGTGGGGTTGTTGGGCGAATTGAGAATAAGGGCTCGGGTTTTTGGGCCGATCGCCGCGGAAATTGCCTCAATGTCGGGCTGAAAAGTCTCCCGGTCGGTCCACACCTCCACCGGCACGCCGCCGTGATTGTCGATATAGAACTTGTACTCAACGAAATAGGGGGTGAGGATAATGACCTCTTCCCCCGGGTTGAGAATGGTCTTGAGAATCACGTTGAGGGCGCCGCCCGCGCCGCAAGTCATGATCACATGGCGGGCGGCCACCGGCAAACCGCTTTTCTCGGTGAGAATATCGGCCACGGCGGCGCGAGTCTGTTCATGCCCGGCGTTATTCATGTAACGGTGCATGCCGCTCAGAGGTCGTTGCGCCAATTCCAGCAACTGCACGCGAAATGCCTCGGGCGGCTCCACGGCGGGATTGCCCAGGGTGAAATCAAACACATTCTCCGCGCCGTATTTTTCGCGCAGGGTCGCGCCTTCCTCGAACATTTTGCGGATCCACGAGGCGCGCTCGATAAATCCCTGGACCTTGTCGGCTATGGCCATGTCAATCAACTCCTTGAGGTAGGTGAGGGCTACGCAGAATACACCGCAGCTCACAATCGGCGCAGTTTAGCTTTATGTGCGCAACGGGGTCAAGAACTGCGGTGGTGAATTTAGGGCCTTGGAGCGATGTGGAACTGGTCCGGCACTGAGAAATTCTTCCGGCCCGAAGTTGCATTTTGCCTTGGATTAAGCTAAATTGCCTGCTTTCCAACTGATGGAGAGGTGTGACATGGCAGAGGATAAGCTCGGCCCGCTGCGGCAGAAAATCGATGAAATCGATGACCGGATTCTGGACCTTCTCAATGAGCGGGCGCGGGTGGTCATCGAGGTCGGTCACGCCAAGGCCGGTGAGCAGAAGGAATTTTATGTTCCCAGCCGCGAACAGGCGATCTATCGACGTCTGAGCGACGGCAACCCGGGGCCGTTTCCCTCGGAGGCGATTCGTAGCGTTTATCGCGAGATCATCTCCGCCTGCCTATCGCTGGAAGAGCCCATGAAGGTTGCTTTTCTCGGGCCTCAGGCGACCTTTACCCATGTCGCCGCCATGCAGCAGTTCGGACTCTCCGCGCGCCTGGTGCCGCTCAAAAGCATTTCCGCGGTTTTCGAGGAGGTACAGCGCGGGCGTGCCCATTACGGCGTGGTGCCTGTCGAGAACTCCAATGAAGGCATCGTCTCCCATACTCTGGACATGTTTATGGGGTCGGATCTCAAGGTCAGTTCCGAGATTCTCTTGGAGATTTCCCACGATTTGCTTTCGCGTAGTGGGCGTCCCGAAGATGTGCGCAAGGTTGTCTCACATCCTCAGGCCCTGGCCCAGTGCCGCCGCTGGCTGGAGGAAAATCTTCCAGAGGTGCCGTTGGTCGATGTGGCCAGTACGGCGTTAGCTGCGCAGATGGCGACCGAGGACGAGAGTGCCGCGGCTATTGCCAGTGAGATGGCGGCATCTTTTTATGGCCTTAAAGTCGTGAAGGCCAAAATTGCCGATAATCCAAATAATTTTACGCGCTTTCTGGTAATCGGGCGTAACACCCCCGAACGTAGCGGCAAGGACAAAACCTCCATCATGTTCAGCGTCAAGGACGAGCCGGGCATTCTTTACCGCATGCTCGAGCCGTTCAGCAAACGCCAGATCAATCTGAGTAAAATCGAAAGTCGGCCTCTCAAGTCAAAGGCTTGGGAATATATCTTCTTTCTTGACCTGGAAGGACACCTTGACGATCCGGCGGTTGCCGAGGCGATTGCCGAACTGCACAACTACTGCCAGTTTCTGAAGGTCCTCGGTTCCTATCCCAAAGCGCGCCCCTGAGGTTGATTGTGACGAATACTGATTTTTTCATTCCCCGCCTGGCAATTGTCGGCGTCGGCCTGATCGGAGGGTCTCTGGCGTTGGCGTTGCGCCAAGCCGGAGCGGTGGGCGAGGTCATCGGCATCGGCCGCGGTTTGGCCAATCTCGAAAAAGCCCTGGAGTTGGGCATCGTCGATGAAATCACCCAGGATGTGGTGGCGGGCACCCGCGAGGCCGACGTGGTGTTTCTTGCCACCCCGGTTTGTAAGCTGGGCGAGGTGGCAGCGGCGATCATCCCGTCTCTGAAGGACGGCGCGGTCGTCACCGATGGCGGCAGCGTCAAGGCCAGTGTCATTGCCGAGATTGAGCCGCTATTGCGACCCGAGGTTTCTTTCGTGCCCGGTCATCCCATTGCGGGGACCGAACAGAGCGGTGCCGAGGCGGCCTTTGCCAGCCTGTATCGCAACCGGCGCTGCATTCTCACGCCAACGGCGCGCACCTCTGGCGAGGCACTGGAGCTGGTGCAGCGCATGTGGCAGACGAGCGGCAGTGAAGTGGTGGTCATGGAGGCTGAAAAGCATGATCGCATTCTTGCCGCCATCAGCCACCTTCCGCACATGGTCGCCTACTCCTTGGTCAATGCGGTGGGATCCTACGATCGCTACGAAGAAAACATTCTTGAATACTCCGCTGGTGGATTTCGTGACTTCACCCGCATCGCCTCTTCCGATCCCAGCATGTGGCGCGACATCGCCTTGACCAATCCTGAGGCCCTCATCGAGATGATGGAGCGCTTTGAGTGCTTTTTCGCGGAACTCAAGGAAGATGTGCGCAGCGGCAAGGGTGAGCGACTCTATGAGTTTTTTCAGCGTTCCAAGGAACTGCGCGACAACATCCTGTGAGGCGGCAGTTTTCCGGCCGCCAGTGAGAAGCAAGCCATGACCCAGTCTTTGACTCTGACCGCCTCGGGCGGACTGCGCGGCGAAATTACCGTGCCCGGCGACAAATCCATCTCTCATCGCTCCATCATGCTCGGATCCTTGGCCGAAGGCACGACCCGGGTCCATGGTTTTCTCGAGGGCGAGGACAACCTCTCCACCCTCAAGGCGTTCCAGGCCATGGGCGTGGACATCATCCGTCACGCCGGCGGCATGCTTGAGATTCAGGGCCGCGGCCTGCATGGGCTGCGCGAACCGGGTGATGTGCTGGACTGTGGCAATTCGGGCACGACCATGCGCCTGATGACGGGGCTGTTGGCCGCCCAGCGGTTTTTTACGGTACTGACGGGTGACCAGTATCTGCGGCGGCGACCCATGAAGCGTGTGGTCGAGCCTCTCTCTCTCATGGGCGCCCGCATCTGGGGCCGCGACGGTGGGGAGCGGGCTCCTCTGGCGATCAACGGCTCTGCCCTGCAGGGCATTGAATATCGCTCGGCGATTGCCAGCGCCCAGGTCAAGTCGGCCCTGTTGTTGGCGGGTCTCTATGCTCAAGGGGAAACCTCGGTGTATGAGCCGCATCTCTCTCGCGACCATAGTGAACGCATGCTCGCTTTCTTCGGCGCCGATTTGCGCACTCGTGACGGTGGTGTGACGCTCTCTCCACAGCCACGCCTGGAGGGACGCGAAGTTCAGGTTCCGGGGGATATCTCGTCGGCGGCGTTTTTTCTGGTGGCGGCCCTGATTGTGCCGGGTTCGGAGTTGCTGGTGCGAAATGTCGGCATCAATCCGACCCGCAGCGGGGTGATCGATATCCTGCAACAGATGGGCGGCGATCTGCGCTTGCTTGACGAACGCAACCTTTCGGGCGAACCGGTGGCCGATATCCTGGTGCGCGGAAGTTCCCTGCGCGGCATCGTGATCGGTGGCGACCTGGTGACGCGGGCGATTGACGAGTTTCCGGTAATCAGCGTGGCGGCGGCGCTGGCTGAAGGCACCACACTCATCCGTGATGCCCAGGAGTTGCGTGTCAAGGAAACCGACCGCATCGCCGCCATGGTCAAGGAACTCTGCGTCCTCGGCGCTCGCGTTGAAGGTCTGGAGGACGGTATGCGCATCGAGGGCGTCGCTGATTTACAAGGTGGTCGCGTGGGTTCACATGGCGATCATCGCATTGCCATGAGCATGGCTGTGGCTGCTCTGCGAGCCAGGGCACCGGTGACCATCGAGGATATCGGCTGCACAGCCACTTCTTTTCCCAACTTCTGGCAACTTCTTGAGCAGGTGAGAAAGTAGAGTTTCTCATTGGGCCCTGGTTGTTTGTAAGGTGCTAAAAGCAGACAACTGACCGAGCGGGTGTCCAAGATCAGGGACAAAGGACAAAGGACGGAATGAAAAGACAACCCATTGTCGCCATCGATGGTCCTTCTGGAGCCGGCAAGAGCACCATCAGCAAGCTTCTTGCGCGCCGCCTCGGTTTTGCCCATATTGACACAGGGGCCATGTATCGCTGCGTTGCCCTGGCGGCATTGCGGCGCGGCATCGATGCCGAAGATGAGGTTTCTCTTGCAGAATTGAGCCTGGCGTTGCGTATTGAATTCCGCCCCGTTGGTGACGAGCAGCAGGTTCTGCTTGACGGCGAAGATGTCAGCGGCGCCATTCGTACCCCCGAAGTCAGCCTGCTGACCTCGCGCGTATCCTCGGTATCCGAGGTGCGCGAGAATCTGGTGGAGCTTCAGCGGCGCATGGGCGAAGTGGGGGGCGTGGTGCTTGAGGGGCGCGACATAGGCACGGTGGTTTTCCCCCAGGCCCAAGCCAAGTTTTTTCTTACCGCTTCAGCGCGGGAACGAGGTCGTAGGCGCTATCTGGAACTCAAGGGCAAGGGGCTTGACGTGGATCTGGAGACAACCATCGCTGAGGTCGAAGCCCGTGATGCCGCCGACAGTACGCGACAGCACTCACCTTTGGCCCAGGCGCCGGACGCGGTGCTGATCGATTCAACGGGGCTGAGTATTGATCAAGTGGTTGCGCGTATGGAAGCGGTGGTGGTCGCGCGCCGCAAAATGCAGGAGTAAGGCGTATGCCCATAAACATTCTTCTGGCGCGCAGTGCCGGCTTTTGCTTTGGTGTTAAGCGTGCGACTCGCATGGCTTTTGAGGCCGCCGAATCCCATGACGGCATCTGTTCCCTCGGCCCCATCATTCATTCGCCGCAACTGGTGAAAAAGCTCGAAGAAAAAGGCGTGGTGGTGGTTGATAGGGTCAATGAAATCCCCGAGGGAGCGGTCATCATTCGCTCCCATGGCGTCACCAGCGGTGAACTCAAAGAGATTAACGACCGCCATTTAGAAGTGGTGGATGCCACCTGCCCATTTGTTAAAAGTGCCCAGGACCATGCCGCCTTGCTGAGCCGTGAGGGGTATGCGGTGGTGCTGGTCGGGGAACGTGAGCACCCTGAGGTGCAGGGCATTCTCTCTTATGCTGAGAGTGGAGATGTGTTTGTTGTCGGGGCAGCGGCCGAGGCCGAGGCGATTTCGCGCCGCAAACGTCTAGGGCTCATCGCGCAGACAACGCAATCCTTTGAAACTTTTCGTCAGGTCGCCGCTATCTGCCTTGATAAATGTCAGGAACTTCGAATCTTTAATACCATCTGCGATGCAACCAGTGTCCGCCAGGACGAGGCGCAAGAAATCGCACACAGATCTGACCTGGTGCTTGTCATCGGTGGTTTTAACAGCGCCAACACTTCCCGCCTTGCGCAGATCTGCGCCGATATCCAGCCGCGCACTCAGCATATCGAAACCGCCGAGCAGCTGCGCAAGGAGTGGTTCGAAGGGGTTGAAACCGTCGGGATTACGGCCGGTGCATCGACTCCGCGCTGGTTGATTGATGAGGTGATCCTCGGGGTTCAGAAGATCTCCAATTAAAGAGTTTGTTTTTTCCTTCAGTTTATGCTACTTTCCGGTCCTATTGTTTCGAGAAACAAAGGAAACCTGCCGAACGGCGGCAGGAAATTCGCTAGGGGGAACCGCTTTAATGGTCGAAAACAAGGGTCAGTTTAACGAAAACGAAGACGAGTTTATGGACGGCGACGACGAGTTGGAAGACGCGGAAACGTTTGCCGAACTCCTTGACAGCACGCATAAGGCGCTCAAGCCGGGTGAAGTCGTCAAAGGGGTCGTGGTGCAAAAGAATCCCGATTCCGTCGTGGTTGATGTCGGGTACAAATCGGAAGGGATCATCTCCCTGAACGAGTTTGTCGAGGATGGTGTCGCCGCTGACATCGGCGTCGGCAGCGAATTCGATGTGCTCTTCGAAGGCACGGACAACGAAACCGGTCTGGTTCGCCTTTCCAAGCGCAAAGCCGATCAGCAGAAGGTCTGGAACGGCCTGGAAGAAGATGCTGTCGTGGAGGGTCGCATCCTGTCGCGCATCAAGGGTGGCCTTTCCGTTGATATCGGAGTTAACGCATTTCTGCCTGGATCCCAAGTTGATCTGCGGCCGGTGCGCAATCTGGAGAAGATGATCGGCGAAGTTTTCAAATTCAAGATCATCAAGCTCAATAAAAGACGCGGAAATATTGTGTTGTCGCGTCGTGTACTGCTTGAGGACGAGCGCGAGAATATGCGCGGCAAAACCCTCGAAAATCTTGAGGAAGGCAAAGTTGTCGAAGGGGTTGTTAAAAACCTCACCGATTACGGCGCTTTTATCGATCTTGGCGGTATCGACGGTTTGCTGCATATCACCGACATGTCGTGGGGCCGGGTCAATCACCCCTCCGACATTCTCAATGTCGGCGATCGCATCAATGTCAAGATCCTTAAGTTTGACCAGGAAAAAGAGCGGGTTTCTCTGGGTCTTAAGCAGATTACCCCGGATCCCTGGGAAGAAGCTTCCGGCAAGTATCCCGTGGGAGAGCGGGTTGTCGGCAAGGTTGTGAGTCTTACCGATTACGGTGCTTTCGTCGAGCTTGAAGAAGGCGTCGAAGGCTTGATTCACGTTTCGGAGATGAGCTGGACCAAGCGCATCAAGCACCCCAACAAAATCCTCAATATCGGTGATGAGGTCGAGTCTCTGGTGCTCGCCGTTGATGCCGATAACCGTCGCATTTCCCTGGGGCTGAAGCAGGTTGAGCCCAATCCCTGGGATATCATCGGCGAGAAATTCCCGGTCGGCACCATTATTGAGGGACAGGTCAAGAATATCACCGATTTCGGTATCTTTGTCGGGGTCGATGAAGGCATTGACGGTTTGGTGCATATCTCCGACATCTCCTGGATCAAGCGGATCAAGCATCCCTCCGAAGTTTATAAGAAGGGCGACACGGTCAAAGCCGTGGTTCTCAACATCGATCGCGAGAACGAGCGCTTCAGCCTAGGCGTCAAGCAACTGGCCGCGGATCCCTGGGAAACCATTCCCCAGCGTTACCGCCCCGGTACGATCGTCAAGGGCCAGGTCACGTCCGTCACCGATTTCGGCATCTTCCTTGAGATTGAAGAGGGGATTGAAGGTCTGATTCACGTCTCTGAAATCAGCAAGGAAAAAGTCGATTCGCCCAAGAATTTCGCCAAAGTCGGTGATGATCTTGAAGCGGTGGTGCTCAATGTCGATATGGATGACCGTAAAATTGGTCTTTCCATCAAAAAGATCTCCGACCAGAAGGAAAAGGCCGAGGTCGATGCCTATCTTGGCTCGCAGAAAGAGGCGACCTCAAGCCTTGGCGCCCTGCTTCAGGGAGCCATGAGCAAGGCCGCCGGGGATAAAAAAGAAGACTGATTCCCCTTCGGATGACTCTCCGGATCCCCGGCCCGTGCGCCGGGGATCCGCTTCGGTCCGAAAGAAATTATGAATAAACGTCCCTTCCTGATGGCGCTTGCAACTTTTGGCGCCATTTTCCTTGTATTTTTTTTGATTATCCTCGCCGTCGGCAGCCTGACGGGGCGCTCCGCCTCGTTTCCTCTCGGAGACAGAGTTGGGGTGGTTCCCATTACCGGGGTGATTTTATCCTCTGAAAAAATAAACGAGAGTATCGTTAAATTCCGTGACGACCCTTCCATCAAGGCTGTTGTTTTGCGTATCGATTCGCCTGGAGGAGGAGTAGGGCCATCTCAGGAAATTTTCGAGGAGGTGCGACGTACCGCAGAAATAAAGCCGGTTGTAAGCTCCATGGGGTCGGTTGCAGCTTCGGGAGGATATTATGTCGCTGCACCATCCACACGCATCGTGGCCAATCCTGGAACGATTACCGGCAGTATCGGGGTGATCATGGAGTTCACTAATTTTCAGGAACTTCTGGGAAAAATCGGACTTAAGACGCAGGTGATTAAAAGTGGGGAGCACAAGGATATCGGATCACCTGTACGCCCCATGACCGAGGAAGATACACAAATCCTGCAAGCCCTTATCGACGATGTCCACGACCAGTTCGTGGCAGCCGTGGCGCAAGGTCGTTCTCTGGAGTACGCCGAAATTCTCGCACTTGCAGATGGGCGTATTTTCAGCGGGCGTCAGGCCTTGTCCTTAGGGCTTGTCGATGAAATGGGCAATTTGCGCGATGCCATCCAATTGGCTGCTGAATTGGCTGGTATTAAGGGCGATCCCCGAACCGTTTATCCGGCGGCGGAAAAGCCTAAACTCTTTGATTATCTGATTCAGGAAAGCGCGGCACGATTGCGCCAGAGCCTGCAGGGGCAGAATGCCGATGGCCTGCAATATTTGTGGCAGGGGAATTGACCAGGAGAAATGAAACCATGACTAAAAGCGAGTTGATTGAGCAATTGGCTGTTGAGAATGTGGCTTTGAGTAAAAAAGAAGCCGAACTGGTTGTTAACACTATTTTCGACAGCATCAGCCAGGCATTGATTGGAGGCGATCGTGTTGAAATCCGCGGATTTGGCTCCTTTACCATTCGCGAACGTGATGCTCGTGAGGCACGCAACCCCAAAAGCGGTGATCTTGTGAAAATTCCGCCGAAAAAGACCCCTTTTTTCAAGACCGGAAAAGAACTGCGGGAGAGAGTAAACAACGGATCCTGCTGCTGAAAGGCCACGGCGACGTTAGGACCCGAAATTACATAAAGCCCCGCGATCGTCAGATTGCGGGGCTTTATGTGTTGGAAAGCAATTGGCAGATGCGCTGGAGCACTTTCTTCACCCGCTATCAGGCGCTTGTTGTTTCTTCCAGGACCAACTTCGTGTGAATCCAGCGCCGGAAGATCAAACGTTGCACCTGATTTGGGAAGTCGCTGCTTCAAGCGGGTGAGACTTTACGGGCATTGCCGCTGCTCCGCGACCTGCCAATTGCTTATTCGCCTCCGGAATGCCGATCGCCAGCTTGTCGTCGTGACCTTGAAAAATTCGCGGAATTTCACCGGAGGATCACTTCAGGCGTCCCACTCGATGATGGGCAGGCTCACCATGATCACTGGCCGGATGCTTTGCACAAAAAATGTTGGTCACCCCGATAAGGTCCGTATCGCGCATCCCAGAGAAACTTTCAAAGATCCATTACTCTTATCTGTAACACAGGTTTTTTATCTGTCAATAGGGAGGGATTTTTTTTCACCTTCGCTTTGGTTGGGTTTTTCGGGATAATGTTTTTCGCGGCAGGCTGAATTTTGAAAATTTGGTAACTTTTCAGCAAGCGTCGCGGTTGATTATTTATAAACAGAGTCCGTGAAAAATTCCGGGTATAGGTTTTGGTGACTGGAAAGCCTGATGAAGGATCGCAATGAGTTGCACCGTTTTGAGGTAAGGGCAGAAGAGGCTGGTCGGCGCCTTGACCAGGTTATGGCAGCACATCTGCCCGGGCGCTCGCGTACTGTTTGTCGGTGCCTTATTGACCTGGGCGGTGTGCATGTCGATGGACGGCGTACTTGCCGGTGTTCCTTCCAGGTTAATGCCGGTGCGCAAATAGAGGTTTTTATTGACGGCTTGCCTCTGGAACCTTTTTCTCTGGAAATGCGTCACATTATTTATCGTGATCGCCACCTGCTCGCCGTCGACAAATCGGCGGGTATTGATACGCAGCCGACCCATGCCCGCTATAAGGGGACTCTCTATGAGGCGCTACTGCGCTTTCTTCAGGATCCTTTTCGGCCCCATTGCCGTCCGGAATTAGGCATGATCCAGCGTTTGGATCGTAACACTTCGGGAATCATGGTATTCTCCGTACACCCGCAGGCGCACAAAGCCCTGACCCTTGCCATGACCTCACGAGAGATCGAAAAGGTCTATCTTGCACTGGTTCAGGGCGTCCCAGCACAAGGCCAGGGCGAAATCCGCTCACTGCTGGCGCGCGGTCGGCGCAACAATCTGATGAAATCCGTCGAACGTGGCGGGCGTGAAGCAGTGACCCGGTATCGTGTTGTGCATGCCTGGGAAAAGACGGCCCTGGTCGAGGTGCGCATCCCTACCGGCCGCTCTCACCAAATTCGGGTGCACATGGCCGAATTGGGTCATCCGCTGCTCGGGGACACAGCCTATGGCGGATTTGACCATGTCGGGGACTTTCCCGTTGGTCGCCATATGCTTCATTCCTACCAACTGAAATTAAGGCATCCTGTCCGTTCTGATCTCCTCCAATTGGGCGCCCCCATCGCTGCTGACATGCAGGCACTCTTGGCCCATCTCGGCTTGCGGTGCAGCTCAATTGCAATTATGCCTCCTAAGGAACAAAGCTCATGTTGAATTTTCCTCAAATTGATCCTGTAATCGTAGAAATCGGTCCGTTGGCCCTACGCTGGTACGGAATGATGTACCTCCTCGGTTTTTTTGTGGCCTATCTGCTGATTTCCCATCTCAGCCGGCTGCGGGGACTGCCTCTTAAACGTGACGATATATCGGATTTGATCTTTTATGCCGTGGTCGGGGTCATTGTCGGCGGACGCCTTGGGTATGTAATTTTTTATAACCCTCTGCATTTTCTCAGTCATCCCCTGGAAATTTTCGCGATATGGACAGGGGGAATGAGTTTTCACGGTGGGCTGCTCGGTGTGGTGGTGGCCGCCGTCTGGTTTGTACATAAGAAACAATTGCCCCTCTTGCTCACTGGCGACATCTTGGTCATGGCTTCTGCCCCAGGCCTTGGTTTTGGCAGGTTGGGAAATTTTATCAATGCCGAACTCTGGGGGCGCACCACTGACATGCCCTGGGGCATGATTTTTCCCGGTGCCGGTCCCTTGCCCCGGCATCCCAGTCAGCTTTACCAGGCCGTCCTCGAAGGGCTGGTACTGTCAGTGGTTCTCTACATTTTGCACCGGCGCCAGGCCCGGGCCGGAGTGCCCCTTTTCACGTTCGTCGCCCTATACGGCCTCTTTCGCTTTATCGTGGAATTTTTCCGCGAACCCGATGCACATCTCGGGCTGCTCTGGGGTGGTGCGACCATGGGGCAGTTATTGTCCCTTCCAATGATCGCGGCCGGATTGATCGGAATTTTCTGGTGCAGAAAAAAACAGGTCTGAAGCTGAAGGGTCAACAGGGAAGGATGGGGAATGCTGGGCGCCGGAGGTGCGAGCCTAAGGGCAGGGGGTTGGAACCTTGCGCAGCGCGAGGCGCCTCGATTGCGCCTATTGCAGGGCTTTGATCATTTCCAATACGTGCCCGCCGTTGAATTTACGATAGCTAACGCTGTCCATCAGGGTATGGATGATGAAAACGCCGCGGCCATGTTCTTCCAAACAGCGGACTTCGGGCACCGGTAAGGTGCTGATGTCGAATCCTTGCCCCTGATCGTAGACTTTGATGCAGAGTTCCTTGTCTTGGATGGTGATGGTGATGTGAACTTCTTTACTGGGATCACCCTCGTGAGCATGACGGATGGCATTGGTCATTGATTCGGTCAATACCAGATTGATATGGTAGGCCAGCTCTTCCCGGTCCCCCTTGTATCTTTTTAAAGTTCTGGCGACATCCTCGCCAATCTTACCGATCAGACTGAGATAGCGGGTCTGATTGGGGACTTTGATATCCACCTCGATTTTTTCTTTTTTCATACGCCCCCCGAAAGGCCTTTTAAAAACTCGCCAAAGCTTCCTCAAGGCCGGAGAAAATTTCGAAAACCCGATGCAGGCGAGTTAATTCGAACATGGACTTGACCTGGGGCTGCAGCCCGCAGAGTTTAAGGTTGCCGTTGCGGGCACTGGCGTTTTTAAATCCGGAAACCAAGGCCCCCAAGCCCGACGAGTCGACAAAACGAACTTCCTGCAAGTCAATGACGAGGTGATTCTTGCTTTCCTCAAACAGGCTCAGCATCTGGCTTTTGAGCTCGCCGCTGTTATGGGCATCCAGGCGCTCTTCTTTGACCTGGATAACGACCACCTCACCTTTTTCTTCAACCTTCAAAATCATCACAGTCTCCTTTGTATAGAGCCTGCCGCAGCGGGTTTTCAGCTTGCCGCAGCCTATTGAATTTTCAATATGAAGTTAAATTGGTTCAATCATAACGATAGCATAACTCTTCTCGGTGCGCCATGCCTGTTTTTGCATTATCGGCTCCTCAGGATTTAACCTGCATAACGATCATGGAGACATCATCAGTAAAATTCTGGGTACCGGTAAACAGCCGCACCTGATCGAGAATCTGATTGAGCAGTGCGTCAGGGTCAAGCTCATGGTACTCGTGCAAAAGGGTACACAACCGCTCGGTACCGAAAAATTCACCGCGATCGTTCTCCGCTTCAATGATTCCGTCAGTATAAAGCAGAATTACGTCCCCGGGGTCAAGTTGTCCTTTCTCCTGTGCGAAGTCCACCTCATATTTAACCCCTAGAATCAACCCCTCGGCATCGAGTTCCTCGCATTGGCGCTGATTTCGGCGCCAGATCAAGGGTGGATTGTGCCCGGCATTGGCATAGCAGATCTTGCGGGTATTTGTGTTGAAGTTGAGATAAAACATGGTGATGAAGAGTTCGGCGCGCGTCAGATCGTCGTAGAAAAAACGATTGAGTTCAACCATCATCTGGTCCGGCGTGTGGATGCCCCGTGCTCGTGCCTGAATGAAGGTGCGGGTTTCGGCCATGAGCAGTGCGGCCCCGACATTGTGGCCGGAGACATCGGCAATGACCAGATCAAGACTGTCGTCATCACGCACCAGGTAATCATAATAGTCGCCACCGACTTGGCTGGCCGGCACGCAGATTCCAGCCAGTGCGATGCCGGGGACATTCGGAACGCTGGTCGGCAGGAGGCTCATCTGGATGTTCATGGCGATTTCGAGTTCGCGCTCACGTCCGCGCGCATCGATCAGTTTAGAGGTCTGGATGGCGTTGCGCCAAGCGACCCCGATCTGCCCCGCCAAGCTGCGAAAAAGTGCCACGAACTCATCCGTGAAGATTCCCTTGACCGACCGCGAAAAGGCGGAAAGCACACCGACCGGCTGGCCTTCGATGGTGATGGGCGCGTGGGCGAAGGATTTGATTCCTTCGCGATGAATGATCTGTGCCGAGTGAGGTTTGTCGAGAAAGTCGGTATCATTTGCTTTGACAACCGAGTTGGTCAAAAAAGCCTCGCCGATGTAGGTGTCGAGAGAAATATCGCGCTCGGACTCTCCCAGATGTTCGGAGGTCATGCCTTTCTGGCAGCGGACCACGAGGGTGTTTTTTTCATCATCCAGGATACGGATGACGCAAAGATCGAACTTGAACTGCTGGACAAGAAGTTCAAGCATTTGATCGAGAATGTTGTCGAGATGATCACCGCTTGCCACGATGCGTGCAGCCTCGTAGAGTACGCCGAGCTGTTCGCGGCCGGTGGTGCGGCTGAGTGTCACCGATCCGAAGATATCAAAAACATCCTCCATTTTGCTGCCGCGCGCGGCAAGATAGTTTTCGATAATAATCCGTGCCGGAGCGGCTCCCACGGAGCCCGCCAAGGTGCGCTCGGTGAAACGTTTCAGGTTGGGTAGCTCATATTCCGAAAGTCCGCCGCGCTCGTCTATTTCCCGATCGCCAAGATATTCGGTAATTGACGAATGGGCCTGCTTCTCGCCGATGAACTTGGCCATCAGATCAACAAATTCCATGACTGAGGGCGCTTTGCTGATCCGCTTACGGGTCTGATCCTCTTCTTGGTAGACATAGGCGTTGACAAATTTCTCGGCCTGCTCTTCCTCCAGCCGGCTGCGCCGGGTGAACAAAGAGAACATCAAATAGGCCGAGAGATTGAAAAACATGGACCAGAACAAGGCGTGGCTCCAGAGGTCGAAGCCCGAGAGCCCGAACAGTTCGGTCGGACGCAGGATGCTTAAACCGAACAGTCCGCGTTCGAGAATTTCGCTCTCCATCCAGCCCGAGCGAACGAAAGAAGGCACCATCAGGGTGTAGAACCATACACAGAACCCGAGCAGTATGCCGGCCATGGCACCGCGGCGATTGGCGCGCTCCCAGTATAAACCGCCGATGGCCGCCGGGGCGAACTGGGTCGCGGCAACGAAGGAAATCAGTCCGATGTTGACCAATGCCAGCGTGTCGCCGATGATTTTGAAGTAAAGGTACCCCTGAAAGACCACCGCCACGATCGCTAGGCGCTTGATGTTGATCAGGAGTCCGGAAATGTCGCTGGCCTGGACGTGCAGACGCAAAACAATCGGCATGACCAGGTGGTTGAGAATCATGGTCGCCAGGGCGACCGCTGAAACCATGACCATTCCGGCTGCCGCGGAAAATCCGCCGAGAAACACCAGCATGGCCAGCCAGGTGTGTCCGGCCTCAAGGGGCAGGTGCAGGACGAAATAGTCGGCATTGGTCGTGTCGCCGCCACTGAGCAGCAACCCACCCAGGGCAATGGGCAGGACGAAAAGATTGATGAGAAACATGTAGAGAGGAAAACGCCACATGGCACTGCGGATGTGTTTTTCATCCGAGTTTTCGATCACCATGATATGGAATTGGCGCGGCAGGAACATGACCGACATCATGGAAATGAATGTCAGAGTGAACCATTTGGAATAGGGAATCTGCTCGGTTCCGAGCATGATCAGGTGTTTGCGTTCGGGAAAGGTTTCCAAAAAACGTGTGAAAATGTCTGAGAACCCATTGAACAGGCCGTAAGTGACGAAAATCCCCACGGCCATGAAGGCCACAATTTTGATAAGCGATTCCAGGGCGATGGCCGCGACCAGGCCTTCGTGGCGGGCTGCGGCGTCCAGGGTGCGGGCGCCGAACATCACGCCAAACAGCGACAGCACCGCGGCGATAATGAAAGCGGTGTCCAGATTGGCGGGAAGCCAGTGCAGAGCGCCGTGCCCGCCGACTTCGGTCGCGCCATGCAGGACGATCAGCTCAAAGGTATGGGAAACCGCTTTGAGCTGCAAGGCGATGTAGGGCATGATGCCGACCACCGCGAAGAGGGTGACGATCGCTCCCAGGGGAGCCGATTTTCCGTAGCGGCTGGAAATAAAGTCGGCAATGCTGACGATGTTCTGCTCCTTGCTGATGTGCACCATTTTGCGCAGCAGAAACCACCAGGAAAAGGCAATAAGAGTTGGACCGAGATAAACCGGAAGAAAGTCGAGGCCCGAGGTGGCGGCGCGTCCGACACTGCCGTAAAAAGTCCAGGTCGTAAAATAGACGGCGAGGGACAGGGAGTAGATATGGGAGTTGGAGATAATGCTGCGGCCCTGCTCTCGGCGCTTGTCGGCGTAGTAGGCGACTGCGAAGAGCAGGGCGAAATAGGACAGGGTAATTAAAATGACGTATTCGACAGTTATCATGTGGTCGCGCTATTCATCCTTTTCTGTTTTGTCGAGGATGCGGGCAAAAATATAGACTACCAGAATCGACAGCGGCCACCCGGCAAGGAAATACAGAACCAACAGGGGAATTCCGAAGATCAGGATATCCTTGTTGAAAATATGTATAAAAGGAAAATTGATCATGACCACCCCGAGGGTGAAAAACAGTACCCAAGACTCTCGGAGGTGGGAAGACGGAGCTTTTTTCATGCCGGGAACCCTGCCCGCTGGATGATTTCATCTAATAT
The DNA here is from genome assembly GCF_000820505.1 of Geoalkalibacter ferrihydriticus DSM 17813. Taxonomy (NCBI): domain Bacteria; kingdom Pseudomonadati; phylum Thermodesulfobacteriota; class Desulfuromonadia; order Desulfuromonadales; family Geoalkalibacteraceae; genus Geoalkalibacter; species Geoalkalibacter ferrihydriticus. The sequence continues at coordinate 388,601 of NZ_JWJD01000003.1, forward strand.
GTATTCGACATTGTCATCTATGTGGGCGCTTGCGTCAATCTCAAGAACCTGCGGGCCGGCCGGCGGCTCAAAAGCCTTCTCTTGCGGCCCCAGTAGTTCAATTCGTCCGTCGGACACATCTGTCCCTTTTTCTGTTCGCGCTCGCAGGCGTTTTTCCAGAACGAGCGTATCGCAAGTGAGGTGGAGGACGAAACAAGGGCGTCCCGCGACGTGAGCCAGCTCGAAAAAGCGAAGGCGTTGCGCACTGTCGGCGAATGAGGCATCGGCAATCACAATCCGGCCCTGGTGCAGGGCTGCCGTCGCTCGTTGCGCCAAGGTATCGTAGGTGCGGCGCGTCCATTGGGAAGAATAAATCCCCTCTTCGAATCCTTCTTCAGACGATTTTTTGCCGGTGTCGCCGGCAAGCTCCTTGCGAATTTCATCCGAACGCAGGATTTCAGCACCCGTCGCCCACGCCAGGGATCGGGCCAGAGTCGTTTTGCCGCTACCCATGAGGCCGCAGGTGAGAATCAGGCACGGCTGCATCAAATAGCCCAAAGCCAGATTGAAATAGCGCCGCGCCTGACGGCGTGCCTCCGTGCGCAGAGCTTCCGCGACGGTTTCGTCGGCACTCAGAAATGACTCGACTTTGCCGCGCACAAAAGCCCGGTAAACTTTATAGAACGGCAACAGGATGTCGAGATCGGGGTCGGCGGCGGAATTGCGCTGGAAGCCCGCCAGCAACTCCGCGGCCAGATCGCGGCGGTCACGGACTTCTAGGTCCATGAGCAGAAAAGCCAGATCGGCAGCCACGTCCGCGATGCGAAAGCGGCGGTTGAATTCGATGCAGTCATAGATGCGGATGGGATCGGTCAGGCAGATATGTTCGGCGTGCAGGTCGCCGTGGCCATCGCGCACAAAACCGTCCAGTTCCCGCTGGAGCAGCAATTCCTGGTGGGATTGAACAAAGGCGTCGACATAGCTGCGGCACAGTTCCAACGATCTGGTGGAGAGAGTTTGTCCTGTATAAGGGGTGATTTGCTCGAAATTCTCCCGCCAGTTGCGTCGCACCTCCTCAAGGTTGCTCATGCCGCTGTTTTCACGGCAGATATCAGCATCAGCTTCGATGCGGGCAAGCAGGGCGCCGAGGGGGGCCATGGTTGCCGGTAGTTCCGCAGAGCGGGCTTTGATCAGGTTGTCGAGCATGCGTTCATCAGGCAGGCGCTTCATCCACACGGCATAATCAAGAAGTTCGCCGCTACCGTCAAGGCGAACGCCCTCGGAGCTACGGCGAACCTCCTTGATCCCCAGATAGGTGTCGGGCGAGAAGCGCCGATTCAAGCGAACTTCTTCCTCGCAGTAAAACCTTCGGCGGTCCAGGGTTGTGAAATTTAGAAAGCCGTAATCGACTGGTTTCTTGATCTTGTAGACAAAGTCACGGGTGAGGTAGAGACGCGAAACATGAGTCTCCTTGAATTCGATTTCTGCCGGGGCGTCCGGATAGGCTTGCGGTTGCATCAACGCCTGATGGACAATATCGGAAGTCATTCTACCCCCTCTGCTAAATGCTAGAATTCACACAAAACTTTAGCATAAACGGCAATGCTGTAAAGATTTTGCCTGCGCGGGAAACAAATTGACCCCCCATTGCCGCCTGACGTATGATATCTGGAATTTTTCGCCGGCTTTCCGGCAAGTCATTTGGGTGTTGTCAAAAATGAAAAAAATAATTTCCGGGATTATTCTTTGCCTGTTTCTGGCTGGATGTCTCCCCGCGACCGCCTCGGTAAAAAGCCCCACCGATTCCGGGAGCGCTGAAATCCCCTTTACCTACCGTGCCAAAGTCCGAGATGGCGAAACCAGGGCTCTGGCAGCCTATGCCAAAGGGCAGTTTGCCGCAAAAATGGGTGAACTGGCAACGGCTGCAGACTTTTTGCGCCAAGCTGCCGATTTGGGCAGCGAGCGCGGCGGCATTCTTCTTGAACTGGCTCATTTGCATCTGCGCCAGGGCAATCTCGAAGAAGCGGTGCGCGCCTCCGAGGACGCTCTGATCGCCGATCCGGATTTGCTTCTTGCCCATCTTTTTCTCGGCGAGGTGCATCTGCGAACCGGAGAATCGGCGCAGGCCATCACGCACTATGAGCGGGCTATCGCTTTGGACCCGGACCGGGAAGAGACTTATCTCAACCTGGCCTTGGTTCATGCCCGCCGGGGCGAGAGCGAAGAGGCGGCGCAAACCCTCAAGGATCTGGTGGCAAGGGATCCGGATTCGCTCAACGCGCGCTTCATGCTTGCACGACTCTACCAGGAAATCGGACTGGAAGGGTTTGCCGAAGAGGTGTTGCGCGAGATGATCGAAAGGTTTCCGGATTCCGATAAAGCCTACCTTGAGTTGAGTGGTCTGCTTGAAAGCCAGGGGCGGTGGCGCGAAGCGGCGGAGACCTATCGACAGGGGCTGGAGTTTACGCCCGACAACACGCAATTGCGTCATTTGCTCATCGGGGTTCTCATTCGCGAGGGTCGCCTCGGTGAGGCACGCCGCGAGCTTGAAACACTGCTCGCCGCCGATCCTGCCGATGTCGAAGCTTGGCGCAAGGAAGGTCTCATAGCTCTTGAGCAGGGTGCTTGGGAAGATGCGGGAGAGGCTTTCGCGCGAATCCTAGAAATCGAGCCGGCGCATCATCAGGCGCGCTATTATCTGGGAAGCGCTCTTGAGCAGCAGCAACGCTACGAAGAGGCCGTAGAGGCCTTCGCCGCGGTGCCGTCCGAGACTCCCCTTTACAGCGAGGCGCTGATTCACCTGGGTTATCTATATCAGCGCCTGGGGGAGGAGGCTCGGGCGCGGGACATGATGAGAGAGGCCCTTGCCTCAGACCCTGCGCGCCTGGAGTACCATCTGTATCTGTCCGCCTTGCTCGACGAACAAGGTGATGTCGAAGGGGCCCTTGAAGTTTTGGCCGAAGCGCGCCGGCTTGATCCCCAAAATACCAATCTTCTCTATCGCAAAGGGATCCTGCAGGGCAAGCTCGAGCGCTGGGACGACGCGGTGCAGACCATGCGCGAGCTGCTGGAAATTAACCCTGAGCATGCCGATGCGCTCAATTATATTGCCTACCATTATGCCGAAGTCGGACGTCATCTTGATGAAGCCCTCGACATGGCCCTAAAGGCTCTGGCTCTCAAGGCGGCGGGTTATATTCAAGATACCGTCGGTTGGGTCTATTTTATGCGTGGTGAATATGAAGAGGCCCTGGCCTATCTTGAAAAGGCGGCACGCGAATTGCCTCAAGACCCTGTCGTCATGGAGCATCTCGGTGATGTTTTGCACAAACTTGGACAGAATGACAGAGCCGTCGAGGCCTATCGCAAAGTTCTCGAAATCGACGAGACTGCCCAAGGCGTGCAGGAAAAACTCGATGCGTTGAAGGAGCTCTGATTTGTTGCGTTTTTTATTTCTCCTCAGTTTGTTTATGCTCACGGCTTGTGCGCCGCGCCCCAAAGTCGTCGTGCCGGAGATCGAACCGACAGAGGTTCTGGTTCAGACTTTGCTTGAGCGCCTTGCCCAACATGCCGAGATTGCCCATTCTCTGGAAGGGTTTGCCCGGGTGCGCATCGTTCATCCGGAGCGGCGTCTGGGCGCCAACCAGGTTCTGTTTGTTGAAAAGCCTGATCGTTTGCGTAGCGAAACTCTGAGCCCCTTCGGTCAGCCGGTCCTTCTGGCGGCGACCGATGGCGACATGTTCAGCGTTTATTTGCCTGGCGACCGGTCTTTTTACCGCGGGGCGGCGACCCTGCACAATATTCAGCGCTTCGTGCCCATCCCTCTGCACGTAGCGGATCTGGTCCACATTGTTCTCTATGATCCCCCGGTCATCGCCTACACCAGGACCAGCCTGAAGATCGAACCTCAGCGCGGCTATGTCTTGACTCTTGAAGCTGCTGCGGGGGTGCGTCAGGAGATGGTTTTTGACGGTAGCCTGCGCCTGCGCGAAGCAAATTACTATCAGGACGCGAGTTTGCACATGACGATTCGCTATGATCAATTCAGCGAAGAAAATTCGCGGGATTTTCCCTTGACCATCGAAATGCGCATGCCGGAACTTGGTACCCGGGCCACGGTTGATTTACGCGATATAGAACTCAATCCCAGCATTCCCGTTGAGCGTTTTTCCCTCACGCCCCCTGATGGCGTTCCGATTCTGCCCATTCCCTGATGCGATTCTTGCGGAGACCAAAGATGCGCCTGGTGATTTTCGCTTTGTTTTTGTCCGTTCTCTTCGGCTGCAAACCTGATGCCGGCGTGGTCCTGGACGAAAACGACACGACCGTGCCGACTTACGGCGACACCATCATTCAGGGCAGCATCGGTGAGCCCAGCACTCTGATTCCCGCCCTGGCCAGTGATTCCGCTTCATCCGACATCAACGGTCTGGTTTACAGCGGGCTCGTGCGGTACGACAAAAATCTCGAAATCGAGGGAGAATTGGCCGAATCCTGGGAGTTCTCCGAGGACGGCTTGACCCTCACTTTCAACCTGCGGCGCGGCATCACCTGGCATGACGGTGCGCCTTTTACCTCAGCCGACGTGATGTTCACCTATGAACTCATGGTTGATCCGAACACACCCACCGCGTATGCCGATCGCTATCTCCAGGTGATTGCCGCCGAGGCGCCCGATCCCTACACTTTTCGCGTGCACTATGCCGAACCTTTGGCGTCGGCTCTGATCAGTTGGGCGCTCTCCATTCATCCGCGCCATCTGCTCGCGGGTGAAGACGTGACCCGCAGTCCTCTGGCGCGCGCCCCCATCGGCACCGGCCCCTACCGGTTCGTCGAATGGGTGAGCGGACAGCGTTTGGTGCTTGAGGCCAATCCTGATTATTTCGAGGGGCGGCCCTATATCAAGCGGGTGATCTACCGCATTATTCCGGATCCAACCACCATGTTTCTCGAACTTCAGGCGGGTAACATCGATCAGATGGGCCTTACACCTTTGCAGTTCGCACGCCAGACCGAAACGGCCACCTTCCAACGGCGCTTCAATAAATATCGTTATCCGGCTTCAAGCTATGTCTATCTCGGTTATAATTTGCGTCGTCCTCTGTTTCAGGACCAAAGGGTGCGCCAGGCGCTCTCGCATGCCATTGATCGGCAGGAACTCGTCGACGGGGTGCTCCTGGGTCTCGGCCAGGTGGCGCACGGCCCTTACAAGCCGGGCACCTGGCCCCATAATCCCGATGTGCGCACCTATGCTTATGATCCCCAAAGAGCTTTGGAGCTTTTGGCCGAAGCCGGCTGGCGCGACTCGACGGGTGACGGGCTGCTCGACAAGGATGGACGAACCTTTACTTTTACCATTCTGACCAATCAGGGCAACGACCAGCGCATCAAGGCCGGCGAAATTGTTCAGCGCCGGTTGCGCGAAATCGGCATCGACGTGCGGCTCAGGGTCATCGAATGGGCATCGTTTCTCAAGGAGTTCGTCACTCCCGGAAATTTCGACGCCATCATCATGGGCTGGACCATTCCCCCAGATCCCGACGCCTATGCCGTATGGCATTCCGCAAGTGCCCGGCCGGGGGGACTCAATTTCATCGGTTTTGAAAACGCCGAAGTCGATGAACTTCTGGAAAAGGGGCGCCGCACCCTCGATCAGGACGAGCGCAAAAAATACTACGACCGTTTCCAGGAAATTCTTGCCGAAGAGCAGCCCTACACTTTTCTCTTCGTGCCCGATGCCCTGCCGGTTGTGGCCCGGCGCTTTCGCGGCATCGAACCGGCACCGGCGGGAATCGGTTACAATTTCATCCACTGGTATGTACCCGAAGGCGAACAGAAGTATGACTGGTAGGGCGCACCGGTGTGTGCCCGAGGGCGGACTGAGTCCGCCCCTACACATTCCTTTCAATCAATGACTCTGGCTGATTAACTCAATGTTGCACTACCTGGCCAAACGCCTGTTGATGATGATTCCCCTGCTGCTGGGGATTACTCTGATTTCCTTCGTGGTGATCCATCTGGCGCCGGGCGAACCCACCGACCTGCAGGTTGAACTCAATCCCGAAGCCAGCGTCGAGCTCAAAGAGCGCCTGCGCGCCCAGTACGATCTCGATAAGCCGCTGATGGTGCAGTACGGCTTATGGCTCAAACGCCTGGCGGTTCTTGATTTCGGCGAATCCTTCAGTCAGGACCGGCGTCCCGTGATGGAGAAGATTGCCGAACGTCTGCCCATCACCATTCTCATCAATGTGCTCTCCATCGGCTTGATCCTGCTGGTCGCCACGCCCATCGGCATTCTTTCCGCGGTGCGTCAGAATTCCCTTTTCGATCGGATCACCACGGTGTTTGTCTTTATCGGCTTTGCCACGCCGTCTTTCTGGCTTGCGCTGCTGCTCATGGATTATCTGGGGGTGCGGCTAGGTCTGTTTCCGATCTCCGGAATTCGCTCCCTGGGTTATGAGTATCTGAGCTGGGGCGGGCAACTCTGGGACCGGCTCCATCATCTGCTGCTGCCGGTATTCGTTTCGGCCTTCGGCGGACTGGCGGGATTTTCGCGCTACATGCGCTCCAATATGCTTGAGGTGGTACGTCAGGACTACATTCTTACCGCCCGCGCCAAGGGCCTCTCCGAAAGCGTTGTGATCTACAAGCATGCCCTGCGCAATGCCCTGTTGCCGGTGATTACAATCCTTGGTCTGTCGGTACCGAGCCTGATCGGCGGCAGCGTGATTTTCGAGACGATTTTTGCCATTCCCGGCATGGGCAAACTGTTCTTCGACAGCGTCATGATGCGTGACTACCCAGTGATCATGGGAGTGCTGGTCATAGGTGCGGTTCTGACCCTGGTCGGTAACCTGATTGCCGACATCAGTTACGCCCTGGCCGATCCGCGCATCCGCAATACCTAGAACCCGGGAGTCGAACGTGCTGCGTGCAAAACCTATGAAACTTGGGAATATGCTCAAAGAAGCCGGACTGATTAACCCCATTCAGCTCAAATCGGCCCTGTCCTATCAGCGCAGTAGCGGCGGACGCCTGGGCTCGGCCCTGATCGCTCTGAAATATATTTCCGAAGATACCCTGCTGGATTTTCTGGCTGAGCAACTGAAAGTGACCCGCATCGATTTGAGCCGACGGCGCCTCTCGGAAGACATCGTCCGATCCCTGCCGGAGAGCAAGGCCCGCCAGTACAACGTAATTCCCGTGGCGCGCAAGGAGCATGGCGGGGCGCTATATTTGTTGGTGGCCATGAGCGATCCCACCAATCTTGGCTTGACGGATGAGTTGCAGGCCCTCACCGGATGCCGCATTCGACCGGCCCTCGCTAGCGAGGATTCCATCCGCGAGGCCATCGACACCTATTACAGCGCTCTCAGCGGCGAAGATGAAAGTTCCCTTTCTGAAGCCCTGGATCAGATTCTTCTGGCAAGTGGGCGCTCTGAGCCGTCCGCGGATGCAGCAAGGCCCTGGAGCGATGCTCAGGCTGATCGTCTGCACCGCCTGGTCGAATTGCTGGTCCGCAAAGGGGTGCTCAGTGTCGAGGAGGCCAGGTCACTGCAATGAGCGCCATTCCCGATTTAAATCGATCCTCTTTTTTGCGCGATGTTTTTTTGCAGCGTCTGCGGCGCAATCGCATGGCCATGGCCGGGGCGAGCATTGTCGCTTTCATGTTTATCCTGGCGATCGTCGCGCCCTTGTGGAAGGATCCCGCGCACATCGACATCACCCTGGCCCTGCTGCCGCCGAGTTGGGCTCATCCCCTCGGTACAGATGATCTCGGCCGTGATGTTCTGGCGCGCATTCTCTTCGGGGCGCGCATTTCGCTGCTGGTCGGTTTTGTCGCGGTGGGCATCGCTACCCTCATCGGCATTGTCCTGGGTGCGTTGTCCGGCTATTACGGACGCTGGACCGACAGCGTCATCATGCGCTTTGTCGACATCATGCTGTGCTTTCCGACATTTTTCCTGATTCTGGCGGTAATCGCTTTTCTCGAGCCGTCCATCTGGAACATCATGATCATCATCGGCTTGACCGGCTGGATGGGCGTGGCGCGCCTGGTCCGCGCAGAGTTTCTCTCTCTGCGCGAGCGTGATTTTGTTCAGGCGGCGCGGGCCCTGGGAGCCTCCGATGGGCGCATTATCTTTCGCCATTTGCTGCCCAACGCCCTCTCACCCGTGCTGGTATCCGCCACCCTGGGGGTCGCCGGGGCGATTCTCACCGAAAGTGCCCTGTCGTTTCTGGGGATAGGCGTCCAGCCACCGACGCCGTCCTGGGGCAATATGCTGATTTCAGGCAAGCAGACTCTGGGCACCGCCTGGTGGCTCTCCGTGTTCCCCGGAGTGGCGATTCTTCTTACGGTGCTGGGCTACAACCTGCTCGGCGAAGGTATCCGCGACGCCCTGGATCCGCGACTGAAGGAATAGTGATGAGTGATGAGACGGATAAGGTTTCCGGAACCTTGGCGTTGAGTTCGGATCTGGAACCGGTGGACATTCTTGCTCTGCGGGTTCGGGCTTTTCGCCTCGGTGAGTTTGGCCTGGTCTATGACAGCTATCATGCCGAGTCTTTTTTTCGCGAACAGTTTCCCGATCGCGATGACTACATCCGCTATGCATGGGCGCATCTGCGGCGCGATTTTCGGATTCGGTTTTGCCGGGTGCTGGCATCGCGCCTGGTGAGCGCTGAAGAATTTCATCTGATCTTTCATCAGGCCGTCGAGGTTACGCAAGGGCAGATCGAAACTTTGGAAATGGCGCGCTTTTTCGCTACCGAGCAAGGTTGGCGCTATCACTCCAGCCAGAAGATGGAACGCAGCGAATTTGATGGCCCCGTCGAAAAAATTCGCTTTCTCGATTTCGATAAATTGCATCCTCGGCTGTTTTTCTAACCTCCTTGCGGAACATCCATGCCTGAACTTCCCGAAGTCGAAACCGTGCGTCGTGGCTTGGCGCCCCACGTTCGCGGACGCCGCATAACACGGATTCTGGTGCGTAATGCAGGTCTGCGACAACCGGTTCCCAGCGACCTTCAGCACCGCTTCAGCGGCGCATTGGTTCATGAGATTCAGAGACGCGGCAAGTATCTGCTGTTTGGGACCGATGTCGGCTGGATGATACTGCACTTGGGCATGTCGGGGGTTTTGCGGCTGGTCGACTCGTCGCAACCGGCCCACAAGCACGATCATGTGGATATGGACTTGGACGACGGGCGGGTGCTGCGTTTCACTGATCCGCGCCGCTTTGGCCTGCTGTTGTGGACTGCCGAGAACCCCTTGCAACATCCCCTGCTGGCCGGACTGGGCCCTGAGCCCCTGGATGCAACTTTTGACGGCGCCTACCTGTGGGCCAGGGCGCGGGGGCGCAGTTTGGCAGTTAAATCCTTTCTTATGGACAGCCGAATTGTGGTCGGCGTCGGCAATATTTACGCCAGCGAAGCCCTGTTCCGCGCTTGTATTCGTCCCGATCGAGCGGCAGGCGGCATCGGGCGCCTGCGCTACGAGAGGCTCGCCCAAGCCGTCAAGGCGGTTTTGGCTGAGGCCATTGAGGCGGGCGGCACCACTCTGCGCGATTTTGTCGACGGCGAGGGGCGTCCCGGCTATTTCCGTGTGCAGCTTCAAGTTTACGGTCGCCGCGGCGAACCCTGCCCCCGCTGTGGAAAGCCCTTGGCGGTGGCCACCATCGGACAGCGTTCAAGCTTTTTCTGTCGCAGTTGTCAGCGCTGATCCCGGCGCGGAGAGCGCATTGCGTGATGTTGCGGGGAAGGGAGCAAGGAATGGAGAATTTTTCTTTTGTCATGCCGTACAAAGTGCGCGTCGTGGACATCAACTACGGCGGTCATGTCTCCAATGCTGCGGTGCTCAACTACTTTCAGGATGCCCGCATTGCCTATCTTGCCGCTCTCGGCCCCTATTCCGAACTCGATATCGGCAACGGCTGCGGCCTGATCATGCCCGAATCCCACGTGCACTATCATGCGGAAATGTTTCACGGTGAGGATCTGAATATCGGCGTGCGGACCCACCTGTTAGGGCGCTCGTCCTTTGAGCTTGCGTACCGTATTGAACGCGGCAGCGAACTGGTCGCCGAAGGCACCACGCCCTTGGTCGCCTTCGATTATCAGGCTCGCAAACCACGCCGCCTGCCCGCCGCGTTCAAAGAGTCCCTGGCTCGGTTTGAGAGACTCGATCCACGCAATCCGCCCGAGAAGTGCTAAGCTTATAGATAAAACAGACAACAGACAACGGACAAAACGGAGGTCATCATGCCTGTCCCCCGTATCAGCCCCGCAGAAGCACGAAGCAAGGTACAGAACGGCTCAGGATTGCTGGTTTGTGCTTACGCCGAGCCGGAGAAGTTTTCGCAAAATCACCTGGAAGGAGCCCTGTCGCGGCAGGATTTCGAGGCGCGCCTTGGTGAAATTTCGAAAGACACGGAGATCATCTTTTACTGCGCCTGAACAGCGGAACACAGTGCTGCCGGTCTGGCGGCCGAATACCGCAAGCAGGGTTACGAAAACGCTAAAGCTTTGCTGGGTGGCGTAAAAGGATGGCAGGAAGCGGGCTTTAAGCTGATTTAGCGAGCCTCAGGTCTCCTTGAGTTTGCCCGGGGTTGCCCATAAAGGGTACTCATGAGAAGGTCAACATTAGGCCAAGCTTCCGGACGTTTCTGACAAGAAAAAAGCCTGCCGTGGGGGCAGGCTTTTTTCTTGTTTAAAAAGGGTTGGGTTGCGATTAGTTGCCGGGCAGAATTTCGACAAGCTCGAATTCGAAATTTAGTGCATTGCCGGCCAGGGGATGATTTCCGTCAAGGGTAATGCTGTCGGGACTGACCGCTGCCACCCATACGGGAAATCCCTCATCCTCATTCTCATCGTCATCGCCGGCGAGTTCAAGCATTTCACCTTCTTCGGGGTCCATATCCGGGGGCAGGTCGCTACGCGGCACTTCAAAAACCATTTCAGCGCTGCGCTCGCCATAGGCGTCCGCGGCTTCCAGACGTACGGTGCGGCTTTCGCCCGGACTCATTCCGATGATGGCCTGCTCGATGGCGGGGAAAACTTCGCCGGCACCGACAGTGAACTCCAGAGGTTCGGCCTCACAGCCGCAATCATCTTCAGTGCTGCCGCAGCCCTGACCTTCGTGCTCACCTTCGCAGCCGCAATCATCATCGTTGCAGTCTTCGGAGGATTCAAAAATGGTTCCGTCATCAAGGCGACCGATAAAGTGCAGCCTTACCCGGTCGCCGGTTTTTACCTGGGTCATGAATTGATCCTTTCAGTGTTGGTATAAGGTCCGAGAATTCTAGCGCGAATGCCCATTCAGGAGCAAGGGAAAGTGCGGTGCGATCAGCCGGTTTCCCTGGTCGGCAACCGCAGAAGATGGAGGGTTACGCCCGAAGCGATGAGAAAAAGCAGTGCTTTGACCCAAGTTATAGGCACCACCAGCAGAGCGGAAATGGAGATGCTGATCCACAGCAGGGTAATGGCGCTGATCTTGGCGCGTAGAGGAATCCCCTCACCTTCCAGATAGCCGTTGATCATTGGCCCGAGGCGCGGATGGCCGATGAGCCAGTTGTAGAATTTTTCGGAACTGCGTGCAAAGCAGGCTGCGGCCAGCAGCAACAAGGGCACGGTCGGCAGCAGTGGCAGGAAGATGCCAAGGACGCCAAGTCCGGTGCTGAGGAGCCCGGCGGCGAGGAGCGCCAGTTTCAGCGCTCGGGCTCGTAAGGGCTCAGGGGTTGGTTGATCGACAGGAGTCATAGGTTTTTTCAGCATGAGATCAGAGGGTGCAGATTTTCAGGATAATCGCGGATACATCAATGACACAGAGTAAAAAGAAAATCCACCTCGATCCAGCCTTTTCTATGTTTATCCGCGCCTACTGATCTGAGTTTTGCAAGCAGTATAAGCGATGATCGCGACTGTGTCTTTGACTCTTGTCAAGAGTGCATAAAAAAAGCCCCGGAAGCTAGGGTACCGCTTCCGGGGCTTTTTTGCGATCAGGGCTTAAATGTCAGCAACCAAGTTGCTTAAAGAAGTCGTTGCCCTTGTCATCGACCAGAATGAAGGCCGGGAAGTCGACCACTTCGATTTTCCACACCGCCTCCATTCCCAGTTCGGGATAGTCGATGCATTCGACCTTCTTGATGTTTTCCTCGGCCAGCAGCGCGGCGGGGCCGCCGATGGAGCCCAGGTAGAAGCCGCCGTGCTTTTTGCACGCATCGGTGACTTGCTGGCTGCGGTTGCCCTTGGCGATCATGATCAGCGAGCCGCCGTTGCTTTGCAGCAGGTCGACATAGCTGTCCATGCGTCCGGCGGTGGTGGGGCCGAAGGAACCCGAGGGTTTTCCTTTAGGCGTTTTTGCCGGTCCGGCGTAGTAGATGGGGTGCTTCTTGAGGTAGTCGGGCAGGGGCTTGCCGGCGTCAAGCAGTTCCTTGAACTTGGCATGAGCGATGTCGCGCCCGACGACGATGGTGCCGGTGAGCAGCAGCGGAGTGGCCACGGGATGCTTGGTCAGTTCGGCGAGCATCGCCTCCATGGGCTGGTTGAGGTCGATCTTGACGCCGTGGTCGTGCTTGCGCCGATAGGCGTCGGGAATCAGGCGGCCGGGGTTGCTGTCCATTTCTTCGACCCACAGCCCTTCCTTGTTGATTTTGGCCTTGATGTTACGGTCGGCGGAGCAGGAGACACCCATGCCTACCGGGCAGGAGGCGCCGTGGCGGGGCAGGCGGATGACGCGGATGTCATGAGCGAAGTATTTGCCGCCGAATTGTGCGCCGATGCCCAGTTTCTGTGCCGCTTTGAGCAGCTTTTCTTCCAGCTCGACGTCGCGAAAGGCCTGGCCGTGCTCGTTGCCCGTGGTGGGCAGAGAATCATAATACTTGGTTGAGGCCATTTTTACCGTCTTCAGGCAGGTCTCGGCCGAAGTGCCACCGATGGCAAATGCGATGTGGTAGGGGGGGCAAGCGGCGGTGCCCAGGGATTTCATTTTTTCCACGAGAAACTTTTCAAGCTTTTCGGGCGTCAGCAGGGCCTTGGTTTCCTGGTAGAGCATGGTCTTGTTGGCGCTGCCGCCACCCTTGGCGACGAAAAGGAATTTGTACTCATTGCCCTCGGCCGCATAGAGATCGATCTGCGCCGGAAGGTTGGTGCCGGTGTTCTTTTCGGTGTACATATCGAGGGCAACGGTTTGCGAGTAGCGCAGATTCTCTTCCGTGTAGGTTTTGTAAACCCCCTGGGAGAGCATTTCCGCGTCGTTGCAGTCGGTCCAGACTTTCTGGCCTTTTTTGCCGACGATGCAGGCGGTGCCAGTATCCTGGCAGAAGGGCAATTCAAAGTTGGCCGAAACCTCGGCGTTGCGCAAAAAGGCGACGGCTACCCCCTTGTCGTTCATGGAAGCTTCGGGGTCGGAGAGAATTTTGGCGACCTGCTCGTTGTGTTCGGGACGCAGCAGGAAGGAGACATCGCGAAATGCCTGGTTAGCCAGCACGCTCAAGCCTTCGGGCACAACTTTAAGAATTTCCTGGCCGTCGAAATTTGTTGTGCTGACGTACTTCTGCGACTCGGGAAGCAGGCGGTACTTGGTTTCGTCTTTGCCCAGCGGAAAAGGTTCCTGGTACACGAAATCCGGCATCTTCTTCTCTCCTTTGCTCATGGGAATTGTAGTCGGCAGCGGTGCAGGACACAGCCGCTGCCCATCGAACCTTGTGCAGCCGTTATTATATATACTGTATACACTTTTGTCGACCATTTAGCGGCGTTCTCGCAGTGTGATTTCAGTAAGGTATAATTGTCTGCAGACAGTGCCGGCAAAACATTCCATAAAAGGATTTTGCGATGAATAAAAATCAGCCACGCGCAGCCATCATCGGCGGCATGCGCACTCCCTTCGTTAAGGCAGGGGGGCCATTTCGTCACATCGATCCGTTGAAGCTTTCGAGCCACGCCGTGCGCGGTCTTCTGGAGCGCTTCGCTCTTGATCCCGCGAAGGTCGATCGGTTGGTGTGGGGCCGGGTCATCCATGATCCGCACATCTCCAATCTGGCACGGGAAATCGTCTTTGATCTCAAATTGCCTGCCCATATTCACGCTGACCTGGTGTCCAACAACTGTATAACCGGCATTCATGCCATGATGGCGGTGAGCGACGCCATTGCCCTGGGTCAATGTGAGGTCGGCATTGCCGGCGGGGTGGAATCCATGTCCAACACGCCGCTGCTGTTCGGTCACGATGCCACGCGCATTTTCACTGACGCGGCCATGGCTAAGGCCTTGGTCGACCGTTTAAAAATTCTGGCGCAATTGCGACCGGGACATTTTAAACCCCGTGCCCTTGGCGTCAAGGAACCCTCGACCGGATTGTCCATGGGCGAGCATGCGGAAATTTCTGCAAAAAAGTGGGACGTTAACCGCCGCGAACAGGACGAAATCGCCCTGCGCAGCCATCAGCGCGCGGCTGCCGCCACCGCCGATGGACGGCTGAAGGCAGAGATTTATCCTCTAGGAGGCGTGGCGCACGACACTATCGTGCGCGGCGACACCAGCCTGGAAAAACTCGCAAAACTACCAGCGGTTTTTGATCGCAGCGCCTCTGGGACCATTAGTGCCGGAAACGCGAGCCCCTTGACGGATGGTGCCTCAGCTTTGCTGCTCATGTCCGAGGAGCGTGCCGCGGTCGAAGAGCTTGAGGTTCTCGCCCTTATCAAAGCCGTGGAATTTGCCGCTATCGATCCCGCTGATGGGTTGCTCATGGCGCCGGCGGTGGCGGTGCCACGTTTGTTGCGGCGGACCGGTTTGACCCTTGACCAGATGGATATCGTGGAAATGCATGAAGCCTTTGGTGCCCAGGTGGCGTGTAATCTCAAGGCCTGGGAAAAAGGCTGGAAGGAGGCTGCCGTCGGTGGGGTTGACCCGGAAAAACTCAATCCCCTGGGCAGCTCCATTGCCGTTGGCCATCCCTTCGGCGCTACGGGTACGCGTATTCTCACCACTCTGGCGAATGAGATGGCACGCCGCAAAGTCAAATATGGGCTCGTATCCATCTGCGCTGCGGGTGCCATGGCGGCCGCAGTGATCCTTGAACGGCCGTAGGGGCGAACTTTGTATTCGCCCTGTGTATTCGCCCAAGCTGTGTTCGCCCAGGGCAAGGCATGCCTTGCCCCTACGAGGTTCTCCGTGGTAAATGTTTAGCCTGCCAGATGAATCTCACCCCCCTCCAGGATTTTCCCCATGCAGAAGATGTTGAAGCTGATCCTGACCTCCAGGGTCTACGATGCCGCCATTGAAACCCCTTTGGACGAGGCACAGGGTCTTTCTGCCCTCCTTGGCAACCGGGTACTGCTCAAGCGCGAGGATCTGCAGCCGGTTTTTTCCTTCAAGCTGCGCGGTGCCTACAACCGCATTGCCCATTTCTCTCCCGAAGAACGCAGCCGCGGGGTCATTGCCGCCTCAGCAGGAAATCACGCCCAGGGCGTGGCTTTTTCGGCGCGTATGCTCGGCATTGCCGCCACCATCGTCATGCCGGCGACCACCCCGCAGATCAAGGTGGATGCCGTTTCGGGTTACGGTGCCCGCATCGTGCTTTTTGGAGACAATTATTCGGAAGCCGCCGACCATTGCGCCCGTCTTGCCGAAGAAACGGGCATGGCCTTCGTTCATCCCTTTGATGATGAACTGGTCATTGCCGGACAGGGGACCGTGGCCGATGAACTCCTGCGGCAGAGCGCGGGCAAGCTCGATGCCGTATTCGTACCCGTGGGCGGCGGCGGACTGATAGCTGGAATGGCGGTATACCTCAAGGCGCTGCGGCCCGATGTGCGCATCATCGGAGTTGAGCCCCGGGATGCCGACGCCATGACGCGCTCCCTGGAGGCTGGCCGCCGCGTGCGACTTGATTCGGTGGGGATTTTCGCCGACGGGGTGGCGGTGCGCGAGGTCGGGCGGCTGAACTTCGAGCTGTGTCGCAAGTATGTGGATGAGATGGTGCTGGTCGATACGGACGAGCTGTGCAGCGCCATCAAGAGCGTTTACCAGGCCACCCGCTCCATCGTTGAGCCGGCTGGAGCGCTGGCTTTGGCCGGGCTGCAGAAATACGTGCGTGAGCGCAAGCCGGTGGGCCAGACCCTGGTGGCGATCAATTCCGGGGCCAATATGAATTTCGACCGGTTGCGCTATGTGGCCGAACGCACCCTGGTGGGGGAAAAAAAAGAGGCCCTGTTCGCCGTGACCATTCCCGAGCAGCCCGGTTCCCTCAAACGCTTCTGCCAGGACCTGGTAGCGGGGCGCAATATCACGGAATTCAATTACCGCCTGTCACAGCGTGATCATGCCCATATTTTTGTCGGCATCACGGTGCGCGACGAGGAGGAGCGCCTGAGTTTCGGCAAGCGTATGAACGAGGCGGGTTTTGTCAACCTCGATTTAACCGATAATGAACTGGCGAAAACCCATATCCGCTACATGGTCGGCGGCCGTTCGACAACGGCCGGCCGCGAGTTTCTCTACCGTTTCTGGTTTCCCGAGCGGCCGGGTGCCTTGGGGCGATTCCTCGACGCCATGGGCGCCAACTGGAACATCTCACTTTTTCACTATCGCGCCCAAGGTGGAGAGTTCGGCAGGGTACTCATCGGCCTGGAAATTCCCGAAGGAGACGATGCCGAGTTCCAGAAGTTTCTCGGAAATCTCGGCTATCGGTATCAGGAAGAGACGAGCAATCCTGCCTACCGACTTTTTCTCTGAATCGGACTGGCCGCTCCGGGGTTTCCTGGTAAAGTGTGACTTGTAGGTCCAACCCAAGGAAAGGAGGATTCTTTATGGTGCGCTTTTATGATCCCCCCAACATCGCCGAACAGGCTGTCGTCGAAGGTATCCTGCGCAAGGCCGGAATTGAATTTGTCCTGGCGCCCGGTGCCGAATCAGAAAACGGCCCGTCCCAGATTCTTGTCGCCGAGGAAGATGTGCCTCGCGCCATGGAGCTTCTCGCTCAGCAAGGCCGTGCCTGAGGTAAAAGTTCAGATGCGATTGATTCATCGCTCCGCAGCTTGCGGTGCGTCCTGAAACAGTTCGCGACGGACTGTTTGTCCTGATCTTATCAACTCCTGCGAGGAGTTTTTTTATGACGAAGGGTTGGTCGTCGGTTTTTCCAATGAACGAGGCAGTTTTTTTCCGGTCATTACGCGGAGGTTTTGTTTGAGATTCCGGCATTTCGCGAAAGCAGAAGTGTTTGGAAGGCAAGGAAAATCTAATGGTCTTGTTTTTTAGTCAAACCTTTAACGCTTAATGATTCATTATATCCATAGCTTGTCATCAGTCGTGGTTCGCCGGACGTTACCCCTGGCATGCGCCCTGCAAAAAACCGGACATCCATCTATATGTTTTCGCTTTTTTGCTCCTAGGGAGGAGTGCCCGTGACCCAGACTATCTTTATCGCCGATCCCGAGGCGACCGAAAGCCTGCTGAATGGACTTGGCGCCAGGGGATTCTCGCCCCTGCACGCACAAACTTTCGACCAGCTTCTGTCTCTCTGCGAGGGGCAGCGACCCGACATTGTTCTCATCGATCTTGGGCTCCCCGGCTTCAAAGGCTCTTCAAGCCTGAGAAAACTCCGTAAATTGCCCGGTCTGGACCAAGCCTCTTTCCTTTTAAGTGCCTCGCCGCCGGCCTCGCAAACGCGGCTCAATCCCTTCACTGTGCAGGTCGATGATTACCTGGCCAAACCTTATGGCGACGACGAGTTGCTCGTTCGATTGGGTGCTTGTCTGGCACGCAAGAGGCTGCTGTCGGAATCCGGGGCGCAGGCGCAGGATTCCAAGTCGCTTCAGCCGCAAACGGATGCCACGGCTCAAGACGATCTTTTCCAGGTCATGCAGAAAGTTCTTAAAGATCTTTCCCGTTTTAAAAATCTCGAGCGTTGTTCCGTCGCCTTGCTGCAGCAGGACCGCAGCCTGGCCTATGTCATCGCGTCCAGCGACGCCCCGGCTCCTGCCGGCTGGCGGCTCGATCTCGCAAACTATCCTGAACTGCGAGAAGTCGGGCGAACCGGTCATCCCCTCATCATTCGCAACGTGCGCCAATCACCACTCATGGCGGATGTCGCCGAGCGCCTGCACAGCCAGTTGTTTCAGTCCCTGCTGGTCGTACCCGTGGTGATCGGGGAGTGTGTCGTTGGTGCCCTGGTGTTGCGATTTTCCGAAGCCGATCCCGAGTTCGGCCAGGAGGAACTCTTCTTCTGTCAGCTCATGGCTCTGATGTTTGCCCAGGTGATCAAAAGTTCTCAGGATTTGCCCCAGTTTCACTCCATGCTGCGCGAGGAGAATCGGCAACTTGTTAAAATGTTGGAAAAGCGCGACCAGTTTGCCGTCAAGGCGATTGCTGCCCTACATACTCCCGTGACCGTCATTCACGGCTTTTGCGCATTGATCAAAGATGGCGGCGTTTCACGGCTCACTGCGGATCAGCAGGAATATTTCGACAAGGTTATCGAAACCTGTGAAGCTCTTGACGGGTTGATGGGCGATTTGCTTGAACTCTCACGCTTTATTTCCGGACACGCCGCCCTGGAACTGGGCGAGCGGGATCTGTGCATGATTCTGCGCAAAGTTTACGAAAAGGTTTGGCCGCAAGCCCTGGCCAAGGGACTTATTTTTCAATGGGATATGGAACCCTCCGATTGTCGCGCTTGGTTCGATGCCGCGAGCATTCAGCGGGTGCTTGAAGGCCTGGTTGCCAATGCCATACGTTTTACCGCCCCTGGCGGTCAGGTGCGCATGGTCGTGGAGGATCGCAGTCAGGAAATTCATGTCCATGTGCAGGATTCCGGTGTCGGCATCAAGGAGGCTGATCTGGCCCGCATGCTCGGCGAATGCACCGCGGAAACGGCCCTTGGCGAGGATTCGGGCTGCGGCCTCGGCATGGCTTTGTACCGCGCTATCCTCGCCGCGCATCAGGGGCGGCTGTGGGCCAAGAGCCGCCCGGGGCAGGGCAGTTTGTTCAGCTTCAGTCTGCCGAAAAGGCCGGTGGTTGTCGTCTGATTTATTTCAAGAAGTGGGTGACTGTTCAGCCTTACCCTCCGAGTTTCCCGGCTGAATGGTTGCGGCAATTTGTTGGAGAGCAGGGTCGTTGCAGGTTTGCAGCGGCCCTGTTTTTTTTATAACCTCTCAACCTGTCCCGCAGCCACGGCGGCATCGCTTGGGGTGAAAACTCGCCTGCGGCGCAGATATTCCCCGCGGCTCTTAACCGCCACGACCTGCGCCGCGATTGGACGTTGCAGCTAAGGCGCTATTTTTTTCAAGCAAAATAATTGACAGTTTTGATCAGGTATGTTAATCAGTTTAGTAAGTCGCATGAAGTTAATCTCTTGTAATCTCATGGAGTTTTCAAAAATGCTAGCAGCCATCAGGGAAGACATCAAGGCGGTATTCGACAGAGATCCGGCAGTGCGCAGTGTTGCAGAAGTTATCTTTTGCTATCCCGGGTTTCATGCCATGTTGTTTTATCGCATCGCCCATTCACTGTGGATGCGCAAGTTCTATTTTCTTGGGCGTTTCATCTCTCACCTCGGACGATTTTTCACGGGAATCGAGATTCATCCCGGTGCCCGTATCGGGCGGGGGTTTTTCATCGACCACGGTATGGGTGTGGTCATCGGGGAGACGGCGGAGATCGGCAACAACTGCACTCTTTACCATGGGGTGACCCTGGGGGGTACCTCCTGGGCCAAGGAAAAACGCCATCCCACCCTGGGTGACAACGTCATCATCGGTTCGGGCGCCAAGGTTCTCGGACCCTTCACTGTCGGCGACAACAGCAAGATCGGCTCCAATTCCGTGGTGGTCAAGGAAGTTCCACCCAACAGCACGGTGGTCGGGGTGCCGGGGCGCATGGTGATGTCGGGTGGCCGTAAAATCGAGGAGCGGGCTGATCTTGAACACGACAAACTGCCCGACCCCGAGGCCAAGGCTATTTCCTGCCTGTTTGATCAGTTACGGGCCCTGGAGCGCAAGGTTAAGGAGCTTTCCGCGCGCCTGGAGGATGGGGTAGACGTGTCTGGCGAAGATCAAGCCTCTGAGAGTCCGGACGCGCAAGAGAAAAAGGTCGCGGGGTAGAAATCATGCGCCTTTCAACCAAAGCCCAGTATGCGGTGCGCGCCTTGGTCAGTCTCAATCTCAACAGCGACGGCACGCCCATGACGATCAAGGATATTTCGGCGCGCGAAGGCATTTCGCTGACCTATCTTGAGCAACTGTTCGTCAAACTGCGTCGGGGCAAGATCGTGCAGAGCGTACGCGGTCCCGGCGGCGGTTATGTTCTGGGCCGTCCGGCAACGCGGATTCAGGTTGATCAGATCATCGACAGCGTTGAAGAAACCCTGGTTCCCGTATCCTGCATGGAGAAAGACGGCACCTGTGCCTGTACCGATCAGTGCATTACCCATACGGTATGGCAAGGGCTCGGCGAAAAGATCCGAGCCTTTCTTTCGTCCATCACGCTTGAAGACTTGACCCGCGAGGCGCGCGAGCGCATGAGCGCACGTGAGGTGCAATAGCCCATCTGACAGCAACGGAGGAGTTAAACCGTGAAACCTATTTATATGGATTACAATGCAACGACTCCGGTGCGGCCGGAGGTGGTGGAGGCTATGCTGCCCTTTTATCGGGAACACTTCGGCAATCCTTCCAGTGTTCACTGGGCGGGGCGCATGGTCAGCGGCGCGGTCGAAAAAGCCCGCGAGCAGGTGGCGAAGCTCATCAACGCCGCTCCTGCCGAGATCGTCTTCACCAGTTGCGGCAGCGAGGGCGATAATCTCGCTCTCAAAGGGACGGTCGAAGCCCTAAAGGATAAGGGCAACCATATCATCACCACGGCCGTAGAGCATCCAGCGGTGCTCAACACCTGTGAATTCCTTGAAAAGATCGGCTGTGAGGTCACTTATCTGCCAGTCGATGCCGGCGGCATGATCGATCTGGCCCAACTCGAAGCCGCGATTACTGAAAAAACCATCCTCATATCTGTTATGTGGGGCAACAATGAGACCGGCACCATTTTTCCCATCGAGGAAATCGGCGCCATCGCCCGTAAATACAAGGTGCGCTTTCATACCGATGCGGTGCAGGCGGTGGGCAAGTTGCCCGTCGACGTGCAAAAGGCCGGGGTTGACCTGCTGGTGATTTCCGGACACAAGATCGGCGCTCCCAAAGGCGTGGGCGCTATGTACGTTCGCCGTGGCGCGCGCATGGTGCCGCTGATTCACGGGGGCCATCAGGAGCGGAATCGCCGTGCCGGAACCCACAACGTGGCCGGCATCGTCGGGTTGGGCCTGGCTTGTGAACTGGCCGGACAAGGTCTCGAAGAAAGCGCCGCGCGCATCAAGGCGCTGCGCGACAAACTCGAACGCGGCATCCTGGAGAACATCCCCGACGTCAAGCTCAACGGGCATCCGACCCAGAGGTTACCCAATACCCTCAACGTCAGCTTCGCCTATATCGAGGGGGAATCCCTGCTGCTCAATTTCGACATGAAGGGCGTGGCGGCCTCATCGGGCTCGGCTTGCACCTCGGGCTCCCTGGAGCCCTCGCACGTCATGGGCGCCATGGGCGTGGACGTCGCCCTGGCTCATTCGAGTACGCGTTTCAGCCTCGGTCCCGACAGCAGCGAGGAGGACGTTGATTACATCCTTGAAATCCTGCCGCCCATCGTTGCGCGGCTGCGGGAAATGAGCCCGCTTTACCCCGGCAACAAATAACCCGACGCAGGGTTTTATCTTTTGACCGGATTTTGCGAAAAAGGTAGATAAAAACATCCGAGGAGACAACAGCTATGTACACCGAAAAAGTCATGGATCATTTCAGCAGTCCGCGTAACGTCGGCGAGATCGAAAATGCCGACGGCGTGGGCGAAGTGGGAAACGCCTCCTGCGGCGACATCATGAAGATCTTTCTCAGGGTAGAGGACAATATCATCAAGGAGGTCAAGTTCAAGACTTTCGGCTGTGGCGCCGCCATCGCCACCTCGTCCATGGTCACCGAAATGGCCATCGGCAAGACCCTCGATGAAGCGATGGAGTTGACCAACGCCGCCGTCGCCGATGCCCTCGACGGGCTGCCCGCCAACAAGATGCACTGCAGCAACCTCGCCGCCGACGCCCTGCACGAGGCGATCAAAAATTATAAGGAAAAGCAGGGGGTAGGGTAGGCAAAGGCCAAACCGACGACTTTAACGAGAGGGCTGCTGATACTGGGCGGTCCTTTTCGTTTTGCTTTTTTTGTTCGTAGTCCGTTGTCCGTTGTCAGTTGCTCAAAGCAACAACCCTGAACAAGGGACTACGGACCACGGACCACGGACCACGGACCACGGACCACGGACCACGGACCAATGACAACCTTTAAAAAAAGAATCGTCGTCGCCATGAGCGGTGGCGTTGACTCGTCGGTGGCGGCGGCACTGCTCAAGGAGCAAGGCCATGAAGTCATCGGCATGACCATGCAGATCTGGGATTATTCCAAATTCACGGCGCAAAACGGCGAGACCTTCGGATCCTGCTGCTCTCTGGATGACGTCTATGATGCGCGGCGCGTAGCCCAGGCGCTGGATATTCCCTTTTATGTGGTCAATTTCGAGAAGCAGTTTCAGCAGGAAGTCATTGACGATTTCTGCGATGCCTATTTTTCCGGACGCACACCCAATCCCTGCGTGCTATGCAACCAGGTGCTTAAATTCGATCTGCTGTTGCGCCGGGCGCGCGAACTTGAAGCAGACTTTCTCGCCACTGGGCACTATGCCGTTATCGAGCAGGATGGGCAGGGAGGGCAAGTCCTGCGCAAGGGACAGGATGAAAGCAAGGACCAGAGTTATTTTCTGTTCACGCTGACTCAGGAGCAGATGGCGCGAGTGCGTTTTCCCTTGGGCTCTATGAGTAAGGATGAGGTGCGCGGACACGCCGCGCGCTTCGACCTGCCCGTGGCCGAGAAGGCCGAAAGCCAGGATATCTGCTTTGTTCCCGATGGCGATTATGTCCGGTTCCTTGAAGAAGAGCGCGGCGCGGGGCGCATGGACGGCGAGATCGTGCATGTGTCCGGAAAGGTTCTCGGCCGGCACCGCGGCACCTATCGCTATACCGTCGGGCAGCGCCGTGGTCTGGGTATCGCCTGGCCTGAGCCTCTGTTCGTCGTGGGTATTGACGCGGAAAAACATCAGGTGGTCGTTGGTGAAAAAGTTTTTCTTGAACGTGGCACTCTGATCGTGGAGCGGTGCAACTGGCATATCCCGGTTCCTCCCCAGCCTCTGCGCGCCGCCTGCCGTATCCGTTATCGCCACCAAGAAGTGCCAGCCGTCATCACTCCTTTAGCCGATGGCCGGGCCGAAGTGCACTTCGATGAATCGCAGCTTGGTGTCACGCCTGGGCAGGCCGCGGTTTTCTACGACGAAGATCGGGTGCTGGGGGGAGGCTGGATTTTATGAACCGCAACGTTGCCGTCACCACTTTGGGGTGTAAAACCAATCAATACGAGTCGGCGGCCATGGAAGAGCGGCTTGTCGGTGCCGGCTACATGATCGTGCCCTTCGAAGAGGGTGCCGAACTGGTCATCGTCAACACCTGCACTGTCACCGCCGCCACCGATCGCCAGTCGCGCAACCTCATCCGCCGTGCCCGCCGCCTCAATCCGGCTGCGCGCATCGTGGTGACGGGCTGTTATGCCCAGGTGGCGCCCGACAAGCTGGTGAATTTGCCCGGTGTCGCCTTGGTGATCGGAAATGCCGAAAAAAAGGAATTTCTCGATCTGCTGCAGGATGTGGCCGACACCCCACGCGTCAAGGTTTCCGACATCGGCCGGGAGCGCAACGCGGTGGCCTTGCCCCTGTCGCGTTTTGCCGACCGCAGTCGTGCCTTTGTGCAGATTCAAAACGGCTGCGATGCTTTTTGCAGCTACTGCATTATTCCCCATGCGCGCGGGCGCAGTCGCTCGCTGCCGCCCGAAGAGGCCCTCGTCCAAGTCCGGCAACTGGTGGCGCGGGGCTATCCCGAGATCGTGCTGACCGGCATTCATATCGGTGGTTACGGCGCCGATCTCTCCCCCTCGACCTCTCTGCACGAGTTGGTGGCCCGTATCGAGGCCGAGACCGATGTGCGGCGATTGCGGCTGGGCTCCATTGAGCCGACGGAGATTCCCAACGCCCTGGTCGAGCGCGTGGCCGCTTCGGCGGTGGTCTGCCCGCATTTTCATATTCCTTTGCAGTCCGGTGATGACGGCATTCTGCAGCGCATGAACCGTCTCTACGACACACAGTTTTTTCGTCGAATGATTGCGGGGATTCACAGCCGTATGCCCGAAGGGGCCATTGGACTCGACGTGATTGTCGGCTTTCCCGGAGAAACCGACGAGCAATTCGCCACCACCTGTCGGTTTGTCGAAGAATTGCCCGCCACCCATTTGCATGTTTTTCCCTTCAGTAAGCGACCCGGCACCCCCGCAGCCCTTATGCCCGACCAGGTGCCGGCCGCCGTGGCCAAGGAGCGCGCCGCACGCCTGCGTGCTCTAGGCGAGGAAAAAACCCGCGCTTTTGCCCAGAGGTTTGTCGGCCGTGAGCTGGAAGTGATTGTGGAAGGTGGCGGCAACGCCGAGGGGCGCAAGGGTCTCAGCCGGAACTACCTCCAGGTGGCTTTCCCCGGTTCCGACGCCTTGGTGGGCCAGGCCGTCCAGGTCAAAATTACCGGCTTGAACGAACGCGGCCTTAAAGGAATTCTCGTTTAGACGTTAGAGTTCAGGATTGTCCAGATGGATCAGGCCGTACGTCTTGTCACTCACCGCATAGGGGTTGAAGCTCTTGCCTGCGGCGAACGTTTGGATCTTTTTTTGGCGCGCCGCATCACCGGGGCTTCGCGTAAAAAAATCAAACGCGCCCTGGACGACAACCGTATTAAGGTGAATGGCCGCGTGGTGCGCCGCGCCGGGCACCTGCTGGCAGGTGGCGAGCAGATTGTTGCGCTGGTCGAGGTGGATGAGAGTTCCGATCCCCAGTGTCTTGATGTTCTGTTTCGCGATGATTGTCTGTTGGCGGTGAACAAGCCTGCCGGGCTGGCGGCCCATGGAGGGCCTGGTGGCGGCGCCAACGCCCTGGATCTGGCTAGAGAGTTGCTGGGCGCGGACGCGACCCCGCCCATTTTGCTGCATCGCCTCGATCAGGACACCAGCGGTGTTCTCCTGTTTGCTCTTTCCCCTGCGGCCAATCGCGAACTGGCCCGCCAGTTCAGTGCCCGCGAGGTTGAAAAAATCTATCTCGCCCTGGTGCAGGGCGCTCCCCCGCCCTGCTTCTCCGTCCAAAATCACCTCAAGGCCAAAAGTCGTGGACGCACCCTCGCTGTGCACAGCGGCGGCCTGGCGGCGCAAACCAACTTCACTACCCTGCATCGCGGCACTGGGTTGGCCCTGGTCGAAGCGCGCCCCCGTACCGGCCGCACCCATCAAATCCGTGTTCACCTGGCAGGAGAAGGTTTCCCTCTGCTGGGCGACATTCTCTATGGCGGCCCCGGATTCGTCGCGCTGGGTGGAGCAACCCTGGCTGTTTCACGTCACCTGCTTCATGCCTGGCGGTTGCGAGTCATGCATCCGCGCAGCGGTACGCTTTTGTCCCTCGAAGCACCCTTTCCCGAAGATTTCAAGCTGATCCTCAATGGGGTTTGCGGCCCACCAGAATAATCTTGTTTTTGGGTCGCAGAATCGGGGGGCGCATGCCGAGCAGCTCATCGTAACCGGTACCTTGAGCCAGAATCTCAAAGCCTGCCTGCTCCACCAGTTGAGTCAGTTGCCTGGGTGTGAAGATCTGTTTGTGGCCGTAGGGCAGGGGGGAGTAATAACCGGGCAGAAACAACGAAGCGCGTCCGCCGCTCAGGCGATAGACCTGACAGCTGATGCGGTAGGGCAGAACCTCACGCGAAGGGGTGTCGAGAAACAGGGCGCCACCGGGTTTGAGCAGGGCGAAGGCAATCGCGATGGTGGGGACGGGGAAATTGACGTGCTCGATGACATCCCAGAGAGTGATCAGATCAAAGGACGCCCTGTGCTTTTCCCGCCAGAAGGGGGTCTCGATCGTTTGTTCCTCAAGAGCCAAGTCGAATTTGCGCTGCGCGAACCGGCGGCGCAGGCGGCTTGGCTCAATGCCTTCGCCTTTGGCATTGGCTTCGCGCAGGAGCAGAAGAAACTGACCGACCCCGGCACCGATGTCCAGGCACCGCGCACCCGGAAGGGAGCAGTATTTTTCCACCAGGCGCAGGCGCCATGCCAACTCGCCTTCCGCGATCGCCAACCGCTCTTCGATGTACTTCCAGGATTTGTCATCAAGCTCCGTATCCGGGGCATCTTGCGTACCGGGCAGCGGGTCGAGATGGTTGATGAAATGAAAATCACAGCGTCGGCAGACGTAAATGGTGACTCTCGCCAAGCGATAAGTCGGCACGGCGCTGTGTTCGGCGCACAGTTTGCAAAAGCTGAAATCATAAGCGTCGGGATTTTGCAGTTGAGGTGCCGCCGGATCAGTTGTCATTTTTTTTGCCAGGGGCGCTCAAGGCCGATCTTGATGACCAATAATATCGTTGGCAGCACGTGAAAGAGCAGATCGAAAAAATCCAGGGGGCGGGTGAGAGTGCCCTGGAAAAGCATCCGCAGCTTTTCGATCAGGTGCGGCTCGGGGTAGAAGGGCGAGAGGCCGAGCAGTACCGCGATAAAAATCAGAATCGGATAGTCGATTTTGGCTAGAAAGCGTCTCATGGTGGAATTATAGCAAAGCGGCACCCTGCACCGCGAATTTTTTCCCTGGTTGGTGGAGTCTCTTCCGCATTCCAGTGCTCACTGTAAAGTTTTACAACAACCCTGACCTTGTGCGATAATTCAATGTTGCGCACGGTTGGCTAGCCTTGTCGCTTCAGTCAGTCTGCCGGCCCATTCAGGACGCCGAGTGTCCCGGACCGGGACACTCGGGTGAAGAGGTTCCTTTAGAGGTGTAAATTCTGATGATTTCGGATTTGAGTTTTCGTTGGTATGAAACCCAGCGTTTTCTGGCCGCAATTTTTACCAGTCGCCAGGGACGCGGTTTTCTTTTCGCGCACGTTTTGAATACCCTGCTCCTTGCTGTCCTGGTGTGGATTGCCCTGTCCCTAGCGCTGTTCGGCTTGTTGGAAGGTTATGTCATGCGGCGGCGCATGATGGCCTTGAGTCTGGCCACCCTGTTTGCTCTGTTGGCCATTTTACCCCTGGCGACCATGCCCTTCTTTTCCTTCAAGGATGTGGTCAACCGCTGTGTGCGCGCCCTGACCCGGCGCCGCCTGTTCGTTAATCTAAGCCGCCATGTGTATTTCCGACCGACCCTTGGTGGTGATATCTCCCTGCACTTGGCCAAGGCGCACACGGTTCTGGCCGAAAAACGCAAACTGGTCGCCGCTGGATCTGCTCTTGGTCAGAACACCAGTCGCCAACTCGCCTGCTCCCTGGCCCGGTCCATTCGTGATGCGGTGCGTCGGGCGCGGCGCCTGGTGCGCAAGGGCATGCTGGAGCCCAATCAGCAGATCGTCGGCGCCACCTACGGTTATCTCTTTGGGGCTGCCAAAAGCAAGTTGCGCCTGCGTCGTCATGTGCCCTCGCGGTTTTCGCGTCTGCTCAGCGGAGTTTTTTATCGCTACGGCGCTCTGCACGCGGTCTATATGTACTTCATTATCCATGATCGTTTGCCGGCCGCTTTCGATCCTGTTTATTTCGTCGCCAGCGTTGGTGAGGTGGTGAGCGGCAAGGGCGGCTGAGCCCTGCCGGGACGATCAAGATATTTTGTTCAACGCCGGGGTGGAAAAACACCTGGTGGGGCTTGGCGATGATGCGGCTCGCACTCAATGTGGTAAATAAGTAGTAGAGGAGCACCAACAGGTGGGCGCAGTGGCGGCGCCCGAAAGAGGAATCCCCCATGCTCTCTTCACCCTATCTTTTCGGCAGCTATGAATTGGCCGTGCTGCTCAAAATCCTACTGGCGGCCGTGGCCGGCGGTCTGGTGGGCGTCGAGCGTGAAAGGCACGGTCGACCTGCTGGCTTGCGCACCCATCTTCTGGTCGCCACCGGCGCTTGCCTTATGATGATCGTCTCTGAGTCATTTTATCTCAAATATGGGGGACTTGAGGCGGATCTGACCGCCACCCGTCTCGACCCGGCCCGCGTGGCGGCACAAATTGTCACGGGAATCGGTTTTATTGGTGCCGGCGTCATCATCAAAGAGGGGCTTGCGGTGCGCGGATTGACCACCGCCGCTTCTTTGTGGCTGGTCGCTGGACTGGGAATGGCCTTCGGCGCCGGGTTGATCTGGCCTGGGGTGGTCGCCACCGCCACGGCATTGTTCGGGCTCGTTGTGCTTAAGCGGTTTGAGCCCGGCATCCCCAAGGATCGTTATCTCCATCTGACCCTGACCGCCGACAGGGTTCCCGATGTCTACCCCGAGCTCGAAAGAACTCTTAGCGAAAAAAATATGATAATTCGCGAACTCGGTTCGACGATTGATCTCGAGAGCCAAACGACCGTTTACCGCTTAACCCTCACTCAGCACGGCACACGGGCCAGCAGGGATCTGGCTTCCACCCTTTCCGAATTGCCCGGCATCCGAAAAATAACCTTCGATTAAAAACTTTCCATATCAACGTTTTTCACTTCCTCGCCACCTCCGGTCTTCGCAATTTCTGATAAAGTTCCTCCATGCTCATGCGGGTTTTACCGTAAACATTCGAACGATGTCGAGACAGGGAGGACGCCATGAAAAAGACGCATGCACCCTTGGTTTTTGTACTGGCATTTGTTCTGGTCGCAGGCTGGTCGGTCCAGGCACAGGGCTGGTCTCGTGGGGGCTTTGACGGCCGCGATTCGGGCGCGGAGTGGGATGGCGGTGGCTTCAGCGGGAGTTGGGCGGCAATTTTCAATGGTGCTCCCACCGAGGAAGCCTGCCGTGAATGCCATGAAAATTTACAAATTTTCCCGCGTTTGGAGTTTCTCAACCCCGATAAGCATCATCTTTTGCTCGGCCAGCAAATTCCCCAATCCACAGTCGCGCCCAATGGCCAGGTTGGCGGGGTTTACGATTGCTTCTCTTGCCACGCGGTCGAGCAGTTCGGTGATGTTTTCCAGGTGATTACCGTGCGTGATTGTCTTCAATGCCACACTCGTCGAACTGTGACGGGCAGTCCGCGAAGCAGCAATGTTCACCACCTCAGAGATATCCGCCGGCATTATTCCTGTGGTGATTGTCACGATTTCGGTGGCAGACGGGGAAGATAGGGCAGATAGTGTAAATTAATTCGACACATGCCTCAATTCACTCTGAGCGTGTCCGGTGACTCTGGGTTGTTCAAAATTCCCTTGTAATTTAAGCATGTTGTGTCATATTTGTCGGCGAAGAAAGGGCGTGGTGATTTGTCGGAAATTTTTACATCTTCTTGGGGCGGGTGCGCAAGGTTTCTGAAAATGCTTTTAAAAACAGCCACTTGTCAATTGGTGTGTTTTTTGCTTGCTAATTAGCTTGGAAAGGCTCTAATTTTTACGCTCATGAAAATAGGAGGGTTTGTGAAAAAAACATTGTTTTTTGTCGTCGGCTTGTGTGCTTTGGTGGCTCTGAATGTAAATTCCGGCAACGCGGCCCTTATCGCCCAATACACTTTTGACGACTTCTCTCTGTCGGATTCAAGTGGCTCCGCGACCGCCTATAACCTTAGCGCGGTGGGTGCGGCGCCGGATTTGTCGAAGCAGGCCTATTTTTCCGATGGCTCACCCGACAACTATCTCCAGGTCGCAGGCCCCGGCGGCATGCCGAATTGGACATTGTCCTTGTGGGTCAACACCCGGGTGTTGGACCAGGGAACTTTCAAGGCACTGTTCAGCAACAGCACTGACGCCAATGCGGATTTTTCCTGGCAGATCGACAGCCACAACGGCGAATACCGTCTGGTGTCGCGCACAACGAGCAACAATCCGACGATCATCATCGGCGCCCCGACTTTCGATACCTGGGAAAATATCATTATTCAAAAATTCGACGCAAGCAACGTCCGGGCTTTCTTTAACGGGGACCTTGTCGCGACTGAAGGGTTTAATCCTGGTGGCCTGCAGAATTTCCGCCTGGGTATCAACCGCAATTCCAATCAGTCCTTCCTTGGCTACCTCGGTAACATTCAGATCTGGGACGACAGCCAGGTTGATCCCTGGACGATCTTTAACGCCGGTCCGGGCACCCATCAGGTCGATCCCATCCCTGAACCCTCTACCCTTCTGCTTTTGGGCGGGGGATTGCTTGGTGTCGCGATCCTGCGTCGTCGGATGGGGAAGAAAGTCTGATTGGTTCAGTTTAGGAAAACGAAAAAAGGGCCGCCTTTTTAAAGGGTAAGGCCCTTTTTCTGTAACTACTCAGCTGCAATGCCCAATCGCGCTGGTGACCGAGGCAGTCAACCACCGCGGCCTACGGCATGATGAACCCTTACCTTTTATACAAGTCGCTGGATAAACACATTACAGTGGCCACACCCAGAGCAGCATCGGAAGGCTGACAACGATTACAAGAACTTCGGTCGGCAGTCCCAGGGGCCAATAATCCCCAAAGCGAAACCCACCGGGTCCGAGTATGAGGGTGTTGTTCTGATGCCCGATGGGGGTCAGGAAGGCGCAGGATGCGCCGACAGCCACCGCCATGAGGAAAGTGTCGGGATTGACATCAAGTTGGGACGCCGTACTCAGGGATAAGGGGCACATAAGTGCCGCGATGGCTGCGTTGTTCATGAAGTCCGTGAGCACCATAGTTACTATCAGAATCACCGCCAACCCGATGATCGCATGTCCCTGGGCGAGATGGTCAACGAAAAAGCTCGCGATCAAATCGGCTGTTCCCGTTGTCGCCATGGCACCGGCCACCGGAAGCATGGCGGCCAACAGCACGATGACTGACCAGTCGATGGCCGTGTAAACGGATCGCAGGGGGACAATTCGCATTGATACCAATGCTAGAACACCGGCGGCGAAAGAAACCGCCGCGGTTAAAATCCCCAACGCGGCACTGCCCACAGCCGCGCCCATGATAAGAGTGGCAAAAAGCGCCTGACGCTTGTCGGGAACGCGGATGTCGCGTGTGGCCAATGGCAGGCAACCGTATTCGCTGGCAAAAGAAGAAAGGGCCTGGGGCCCCCCGCGCATAAGCAAAACATCCCCCGGTTGAATGACGGTTGAGCGCAATCGTTTGATGGATCTGCGTCCTTTGCGGGATACCGCGAGAAGATTGATGCCGTAACGGGTACGGAGTGCGATGTCCGTCGCTGAGCGACCGATGAGGATCGCATTGGGCATGACGGCCAGTTCCTGAATTACGATTTCTTCAACTTCAGGCTTTTCCTCTTCCTCCTCTGTCTCCTCTGTCTCCTCTGTCTCCTCTGTCTCCTCTGTCTCCTCTGTCTCCTCTGTCTCCTCTGTCTCCTCTGTCTCCTCTGTGGCATCGGCCTTGTGTTCGGCGGCCTTTATGTTCGGCTTGGTTTCACCTTTTCCCTCTTCATCGCCGTTTTCAGGCTCATTTGAGACATCTTCCTCAAGCTTTAGTCCGGAATTCGCTAAGGCCGCTGACAGTGACTCCGGCTCGGCCTCGATGACCAGAATGTCCCCTTCCCGCAGCAGGTGCCAGGGGTTGGGTGCGGTGACCTGCAAATCGTTCCTGACCAAGCCGACAATCTGCGCGTCGGCCTGGTCAAGCATTTCCTCCACCTCGCGCAGGCGTTTGCCCACAGCTTTGCTTCTTTCGACAATGCGTACTTCGCTGAGATACGTTCCAGTATCAAAGCTTCCTTCATCGGCCTGTTTTCTTGCCGGTACTAAGTGTCGGCCAATCAGGGCAATGAATGCCGTACCCGTGACAGCAACCGCGAGGCCAACCGGCAGGAAATCGAACATGGCGAAACCGCCGAGTCCAGCCTCCGCGCGAAATCCGGAGACGATCAAGTTCGGCGGCGTCCCGATTAGAGTCATTGTTCCACCGAGGATCGAGCAGAAGGCCAGCGGCATCAAGACCTTTCCAGGAGGCAAATTCTGTTTTTCCGCCATCTGAATGGCGATGGGCATCAACAGCGCCATGGCCCCGACATTGTTCATAAAGCCGGACAGGGCGGTGGCCAAACCGCAGAGGGCCAGAATGCTTAGCGTCGGCCCGGCCGATGAAGGCAGGATGCGCTTGGCCATCACATCCACCGCGCCGGTGATCTGCAGTCCATAGCTCAGTACCAGAACACAGGCGACGGTGATGACCGCCGGATGACCGAACCCGGTGAACGCGTCGGCCCCAGGTACCAACCCGGTGAAGGCGCACACCAGCAAAGCGCCCATGGCCACCACGTCGTGGCGCCATCGCCCCCATAAAAACGCACTCATGGTTGCCGCGAGAACGGCAAGAATAATGATTTGATCGCCGGACATGAGACCTCATCGCCAGGTTGAAGAAAGTGAGTCGAGTGCCTGCTTATTTGTTGAATGATAACAGAATATTGCCGTGATTAAATGGGTGGGGATCGT
Source organism: Geoalkalibacter ferrihydriticus DSM 17813 (assembly GCF_000820505.1). Lineage (NCBI taxonomy): Bacteria > Pseudomonadati > Thermodesulfobacteriota > Desulfuromonadia > Desulfuromonadales > Geoalkalibacteraceae > Geoalkalibacter > Geoalkalibacter ferrihydriticus. The sequence goes on from NZ_JWJD01000003.1 coordinate 421,132, forward strand.
CCAGGGGAAAGAAGGGGGATTTTTCGGATGTAGAAATTGGTTGCGCCGGATCGCCGTAAAAAAAGCCGGAAAAAGCAGGGGACGTTTTCCTGCTTTTTCCGGCTTGTTCGTGTCGGGGGTAAAGAAGCCTATACTTCGACCAGGCGAAACCCCTGCCCTGCAAATTGAATATTCGATGCATCTCCGCTGCGTGGCGGTGAGACGGCATGGATGCCGCCGCACACAGGGCATTTTCCGACAAAGGTCGCCAGTAAAAAATCACTGCCGCATCCTCGGCAAGCCGTGTGCAAGCCGCCGCCGGGAATGGGCCGATTTCTCAGGCTGCCCCCGTGTGCCTGGGCGACGAATTCGACGAGTTCCCGTCCCTGGGAAAAGGGACCGGCACCGCTTCCTTCATTTGAGCAACATCCCATAGATCTGATCTCCTTTTGAACGAGAAAAAGTATACGCACACCATCAGACTACCAGGGAGTCGCCACGGAATGTATGACCCAAGTCAAAAAAAAGAGCCGGCGGTGCTGGTAAACAAATGAAAACCCGGCACACCCCGTCCTCTCTCATCGTGAAGGGAGCGGGAAACATGTCCCTGGTTTTTTAGGCTCAATACACGGCCACTAATGTCCGCAACTTTCACAGACAAAAGCCGATTTTTCCCCTTCCTCTGCGACCGCCTCGGAAAAACGATCATGCACCTCGCTCTTGGATCCCTTTTGGGCTGCTTCCTGCCCCTTGGGAATGTCATGCGGCCGGCAGGTGCTGCAAATGAAAGGTGACTTATCCTGAAGTTCTTCGACGGCTTCGGTAAATCGATCTGTCATGGCCTATCTCCTTTCCGACAAGCTCCCTGGCGGCTTTTCCCGCCCACAACGAGCATCCAGCCAAGCAAGCCGGCAGGGAAGAGCTGACTCCTTACCTAAGTAATTTTATCATGTTTTCAGGGGATTGGTTAAACTCTGACTCTTGAGAGGCTACAGCTGATGGTTTTGGTAAAAAAGGGAAAATCAGGCCTCATGGCCATGGCATGCAATAGAAATTTTTCGTCATTCTCTCAGCTGGTTGCATCGTTGCGCAGAATGTTGACTTTGGCGCACAACTGTTCGAGGTAGCGCGACCCCGTTTGGCTTTGCGCCAAGGCCCTTTTTACGGGAGAGAGTTTGAGGATGCCGCCCAGCAGAGCAGCCAGGGCTCGGTGGCTCCACAGCACCTGATTGTCGAAAATCAGGTGCTGCAATGTGCCGCGTTCGATGGCCATGAGCACCGTCTTATGCACCGCGTTGACGGGGGTGATCACGCGTTGGGCGCGCGGGTTCATGTGCAGGGCTTGCAGACGGCAGGCACGGACGCACACGCCGCAGCCCAGGCACAGAGTTTCGTCAATGACGGCGCGTTTGCGTCCACGGCCGGCGGGCTGCTCCGTTTCCAAAGTGATGATTTTTGCAGGGCAGACCGGCAGACAACGGCCGCAGCCCGAACAGTTCTCGGCCACTGTGGCGATGAAGTTACTGGTGTGGATGGGATGCTCGTGGCCGAAACGCTGATGGGCGAGCATTGCTTCACAGCAGCAGGGGCAGCAATTGCAAATAAAATTGACGTCGCGTTGAACATTCTCGGCAAACTGAGCGAGATTCTGCTCGCGTGCTTTGCGCAGAAGCTCTTTGCATTCGCTGCGCTCGACGCGTCGCACCTGGCCGTGGCGAATCAGCGAAGCTGCCACGCTGTTGAAGGTCATGCAGATGTCCATCTCCGCCGCGCAGGCTTTTCCCAGGTGGGCGCGTTTGTGGCGACAGTAGCACAGGCCGATGCCGATGTGCGTGGCTGCATCAATGACCGCTTCGGCGCGTTCGTAATCCAGCACGTGCAGGGCATGCTCACTGCTCAGCGCATCCTCGCCCACCAGAACCCGGCCGAATTGGGTTTCGCCGCCGGCAAAGAGAGCGCGCACAAAATCGTCCTCGACGCTGATGTACTGTTCGAATAGCCGGGAGAGCAGTTTCTGGTCGAGGTCTTCGCGCACCCGCATGAGAGCGAATTCAAAAAATCCCGCCATGGGAGGCGGCAGCACGTAAAGAACCTGCCCGCCTTGCTGCATATCCACCAGCAGGCCACGCGCCGCGAATTGTTCGAGCAAATTTTGTGCCTGTACCGACGGCATAGACCAGACGCGTGCGGCCTTGGCTGCCGAAAAAGGGCGCAGGGGCAGCCGCGCCACCAGATCGGCCTCCTTGGGGTCAAAAAGCAGGGCCAGGATCTTTTCCAGCAACTCCGAGGGCGGGGCTCCCTGAGGAAAGCGATTGAGGCGTTCAGTCAGACGAGCATAGGAGGAGCGAGCGGTCAGATGGGCCATGGTCGGCTATCCCTTCGATGCGCTGTGCAGAGCATTTTTCCAGGAGTGCCGTGCCACGAGGTCGGGGGCCATGCCCCAGTTTGGGGTGCATGGAATCGTTCCCATCCGGAGACTCCGGTGGAAAAAATAAATGGCTGCGATGGGATCTTTATAGCAAAGACATTATCCCTGCTGCAACCCAACGACCAGGGCCAGAGTAAAAAGAACCGTGAAAATGCCGCAAAGAATTTTGGCGATTTTGGTCACGGGGGGCGATATGTTGAGAAACCCTAAAACGAGGGCGATGCAGGCAATGGTGAAAAAAACGGTGGCCCAATTCAACATGATGTCTTTCATGAGATTTCCTCCTTGATGCGAGGTATGTGGAAGCTGTCATCACTGAACGTTCTTGCCTGAGTGATCCCGAGACGCCGATGAGAATCCGGTAGATGTCCAAGATTTAGTTGATCAGCCTGGGGATCATGAGGATTAAGATGACGGCGATGATTGCGAGGATCGGCTCAATCTGTATACATCATGGCGCTACTCCTTAAGAATAACTGCCACTTGAAAGACTGAGCTATTTCGAATTTTATAGCAGTCGGGGGGCGGGATTGCAACAAAAACCGGTAAGTCGGGGGGGGGCATGGAGGGACGAACAAGGAGGTGCCGGGTGACCGGCACTTCTAAGGAAGACCTGGTTCTATTCCCTCCGGTCTTGCCCGACAATGATAGATGTCCAACTCTTTACAGCAACAAAAACAATACCTTAACCGCCAGAATTTTGCTGATCAAGGCCACCGGATACACCGTGGCGTAGGCAGAGGGCGCGTAGGGGGTTGGGGAGAGCGTTGCGGCGGCGGAGAGGCCTGAAACGCTGGTCATGGCGCCGACCATGACGCCGAGCATGCGCAAGAAACGGATGCGCAGCAGCCACAGGCCCACGGCCATGCCGACGAGGATGGGCAGCAGGGTGACAAGGATGCCGGAGACGACCAGCGGCAGACCGTAGGCTTGCAGGGTAGGGACGAAGGTCACGCCGGCGCTGGTGCCCACGGCGGCCATAAACAGTGCCAAGCCCAGATCGCGAATCAGGCGATTGCCGGTGGTCGGGATTTCCCAGATGAGACGTCCGGTCTGGTAGCGCGCGCCGAGCAGCAGTCCGGCAAGCAGAGCGCCCCCGGTGGTGCCGAGGGTGAAGGGACCAAGTATGGGCAGGGGCAGGGTGATGCGGCCGAGCAGAATGCCAAGGAGCAAGCCGAGCAGAATAGGCAGTAGATTGATGTCGTAGGTGGCCTTGAGATCGTTTCCGACGATGCGGGCGATGTTGCGCAGGGAGCGCTCATCGCCCACCGCGTGCAGCACGTCGCCCAGGTGCAGGCGGGTATTTGCGTCGGCGGGCAGGTCGACGCCGTTGCGGGTGATGCGCGCGATCTGGACGTTGAAGACCTCGCGAAAATTGAAGAAACCCAGAGTCGCGCCGGCGAAATGAGGTTTGGAAACGACGATGTCTTTCTTGGTTAGAACGCGATCAAAGGCGATCTCGCCCTCGATGGGTCGGCCGATGTAGAGTTGGATCTTTTCCAGGTCCGCGGGGCGCCCGACCACCCGCAGGTGGTCGCCCTCGTTAAGCGTCGTGTCGGCGCCCACCAGCACCGGCTCATCGGCACCCCTGCGCAAAAGTCGGGTGATGGTGACCGGGGCGATGCTTTTGAGATAAAGGTCCGCAACCCGCCTGCCGAAGATGTTGGGATTGCTCACCTCGATGTGCTGATAAGTAATGGGCGGATTGATGGCGGCCAGTTCCTGCTCCAGTCGTTGCTCTTCGGCGGAAATGTCGACGCGCAGGAGTTTGGGCAGCAGCTTGACGCACAAGGCCACGCCGATGACGCCGATGCCGTAAGTCACGCCGTAGGCGGCCGGCGCCTTGTCGGGGCCGAGCAGTTCGACCGCCGTCGCCAGGGACGGGGTGCTGGTCATGGCGCCGGAGAGCAGGCCCGCGCCGATGCCGGCGTCGAAACCGAACAGCCGGCAGCATGCGTAGGTGACGGCGATGCCCACCAGAGTCATGATAAAAACGGCAAGGACCATGACCAGGCCGTGGCGGCGAAAGGAGCTCACGAAGCCGGGGCCGGACTGCAGGCCAATGGCGTAGATGAACATGGCCAGACCGAGGGTCTGCACCTCTTCAGGCAGGGTAAAGCCGTAGTGACCGAAACCCAGGGCCACGAAGATGATGGCCGAAGGGCCCAGGGAAAGGTTCCACAGCCGGACCTTGCCGAGCATTTCTCCGAGGACGACGACCAGCAAAAGCAAAAAGATGGGATTGTTCAGCAGGGACATGGGCTCTGCTTTATACTAACCATCGGGCAAAGTCCAGTGTAAACATTTGCAAGGGTGGGAGGACGCGCGCGGATGCCATCGACCGACTCTTGCCAATTCGTTTGACATCGCCGCGGGCGATTGATTACCATGGCGGCCAACATTCCAGAAAAGGTGAAAATATCAGCGAAATGACGAAGTTTTTCTATCTTGAAACGTTCGGCTGCCAAATGAACGTGGTCGATTCGGAGCAGATCGTCGATCTGCTCGGCCGTGTCGGATATGTCCAGGTGGAGACCCCGGAGCAGGCCGATTTGATTTTGCTCAACACCTGCTCCGTGCGTGACAAGGCCGAGCGTAAGGTCTACGGCCATCTCGGCCGCTTCAAGCCTTTGAAAGAGCAGCGGCCCGACCTGATCATCGGCGTCGGCGGCTGCGTGGCTCAACAGGAAGGCGAGCGGCTGCTGGACAAGCTGCGCTTTGTCGACCTGGTGTTCGGCACTCACAATATTCACCGTCTACCCGAAATGCTGGCAGGTGTCACGGGGGAAAAGCAGCGCCGTTTCGAAACGGAATTTCTCGATGCCGAAACCCGTCGCCTGCTCTTCCCCGAACGCAAGGCCGACGATGCCGTGACCCGCTTCGTCACCGTCATGCAGGGTTGCGACAATTTCTGCTCCTATTGCATCGTGCCCCACGTGCGTGGCCGCGAGATCAGCCGTCCGAGCGGCGATATCCTGGCCGAAATCCGTGATTTGGCGGCGGGCGGGGTGAGGGAGGTGACTCTGCTGGGGCAAAACGTCAACTCCTACGGTCTGCGCGAGGCGGGGGAAATCTCTTTTTCCCAGCTGCTGCGCGCGGTGCACGAAATCGAGGGCATCGAACGCATCCGCTTCACCACCTCCCATCCCAAGGATCTCTCCGAGGAGCTGATCGCCTGCTTCGGTGAAATGCCCAAGCTCGTCAAGCACTTGCATCTGCCGGTACAGTGCGGCGCAGATCCGATTCTGGCGGCCATGAATCGCGGCTATACCCGTGCTCAGTATCTGGAAAAAGTGGCGCGGCTCAAAGACGTGTGCCCTGATATCCGCCTGACCTCGGACCTCATCGTCGGCTTTCCCGGCGAGACGGAGGAGGATTTCGGCGAGACTCTTGCATTGGTCGCCCAGGTAGAGTACGCCGACATCTACAGTTTTCTCTATTCGCCGCGCAGCGGCACCGCGGCGGCGGAGCTGGAGGAAAACCTTGATCCCAAAGACAAGCAGGCACGCTTCGACCGCTTGCTGGCTCTGCAGCAGGACATCAGCGCCCGAATCTGGCAGAGCGATGTCGGCCGGGTGCTGCCGGTGCTGGTCGAGGGCGTCAGCCGCCAAGGCGGCGGCCAGTTATTCGGCCGCACAACCTGGAACCGCATCGTCAATTTCACCGGTTCGCCCGATCTGGTCGGACGCATCGTGCCGGTGCGCATCACCGCCTCGTTCAAGAACAGTCAGGCCGGCGAGCTTGAAGCCGACGAGGTGCGCGCGGCAAGTTAAGTTACCTCCCCCATAACTGAAGACTGAAAAAAGAGGGGGAGGCGGCCGATCCCTCCCTTCTTTCACTGGACCCCGGTATGGCCAAAGGGCGCATTCTCGCCATTGACGACGAAAAGTTCTTTCGCGAACTCTACCGCGACATCCTTGCCCGCGAGGGCTATGTGGTGCGCACAGCGCAGAGCGGTGAAGAAGCCCTTGATGTTCTGCGCCGGGAGGATTTCGATCTGGTCATCTCCGATCTGGGCCTCAAGGGGATCGACGGCGTCGAAACCAGCCGCGCCATCAAAAGATTTAATCCCGATCAGGAAATCATCGTCGTCAGTGCTATGACTGATGTACCCACGGCGGTGGCGGCCATGAAGGCCGGTGTGGCCGACTATGTGTGCAAGCCCATCAATCCCGAAGAATTTCTTCTGCTGGTCAACAAAACTCTCTTCCGTCGCGCTCAGCATCTCGAACACCGCAAACTTCTCGACGAAAATCTTGAATATGTTTCCATCGTCGCCACTTACCAAAAATGTCGTCAATTTCTTCATGTCCACGAACTCGACCGCCTCGGTGATCTGATTCTCGATACGCTGATGGAACTGCTGGGAGCCGAGGGCGGGGCGCTGTGGCTCGCCGGTTTCGATGGCAGCTATTTCCGCCGCCGCTGCCGGCGCGGGCTGGCCCGGATCCTGCCGCAAGAGGAGACGCTGCAGCCGGGCGAGGACGAGGCTGTTTTGCCTTCGGGCAAGGAACCGGTTTTGCTCCCGGGTGAGGATCGGATGTGGGTGCCCCTGCGGCACGCGCGCGAAACTCTGGCGCTGATTCGCATTGAAGCTCCGGTGGGTCGCGGAGTTTTCAACCGGGGCGATCTCAAACTCGCCGCCGCCGCCGCCGAGTTTGCCGCAAGCGCTTTGCACAACGTGCTCCTGCATCGCGCTCTTGAGCAGCGCAGTCTGCGCATGCCGCGCGCCGAGGCTTACAACATGGCCTTTTTCCGCGACCATATGGAAAAGGAGCTGAGCAAGGTGCGGCGTTATGGGCGGAACCTGTCCCTGATTCGCCTGCGGGTGGATAATTACGCCGAACTGCATCATCATTTTCGCAGCCGCGAAATGGAAGCCGCCATGACGCGGGTCATCGAGGCGATCAATTCTATACTGCGCGATGCCGACATCATGGCCATGGCCGCCGCCGATGATTTCTACATTCTACTTCCGGAAACCGATTACTGGGGTTCGCTCATCACGCAGAAACGCATTCGCAAGGCGCTGCGCGGAAATCTGGTTCTCTGTGACCTGAAAAAGAGTTTTTCTCTCAAGGCGTATATGCGTTCCGCGGCCTTTCCTATGGATGGGGCGAGCTTCGAGCAGCTCAATGCGAGTGCTGAGGGACGCTTGGAACGCCTTAAGTCCAGTCTGTATCTCAAGGAAAATTGGGACCCCGTTTCCTTCTGGAGCGTGGTTGGTAAGATTCTCGGAAAAACGAGTGATTATCGCTTCAGGGATGCCGTTGTCGAGGTGGCGCCCGCCCTGGAATTCTATCAGGCGAAGTTCAAAAGCTGCTATGTGCGCATGCCTTTAGAAAATCTAGAAATCATTCAAGGCGCATTTTGCCGTGAGGTCGTCGAATCAAGCCGGGTGCGTGGTGTCATCTTTCGCGGCTGCGCGGACTTTTCCGAGGTGCGCTCCTCGCTTCCGCATCTGGAACATCTGGAAAAATCGGCCACCTCTTTGTTTCTGGTGGGAGGACACCAGCGCGTGCACTGGGATTATCAGCGCACCGTTCCCATCTTCATTAAGGAAGAGCCTTTTCACAAGGTCCCCTTTCTGTTGTATCTCAATGAGGATTCGGCCTATGCCCTGTTTGCCCGGCGCCGTGGTAGGGAGCTGGTCGGTTTTCACACGTCCGACTTTTATTTTGTGGAAAATATGATTGCCAAACTTCAGGAGCAGTATCAACTCCAGGTGCAGATCTGAATCCCATGGGTGAGCCGAACTCTCGCAAAATTCTATTTGCCGGTGCCCGCGGGGATTTCTCCGCGGTCGCCGAGTCCTTGCTGCGTCGCGGCTTCGAGGTCGAGTCCCGCGTGGACGGCACTCAGGCTCTGGAGCGTGCTTTGGCGTTGGTTCCGGATCTGATGGTGGTTGATGTGGACCTGCCCCTTATCGGGGCGGCTCGCCTTGCTCAGATCCTGCGGGCCAATCCGCGCACCGACAAACTGGCTTTTATTTTTGTCGGCCCCGAAGGGGGTGAGGTGGAGGGGTTCCGTCGCCATCGCGACCATTACCTGGTGCGTCCCTTCAACACTGAGCAGGTGCTTTCGGTGACCCTGGGACACCTCATGCGTCGGGAGCGCACCGAGCAGGTGACGCGCCAGAGCAAGCAGGTCGAGGGCAACCTGGAGCAGGTCTCGCTTACCGACATGCTGCAGATTTTCGGGCACAACCGTAAGGATGGCACCTTGACTCTGGAGTGCGACGAGCGGCGCGGCACAATCGCGCTGCTGGAAGGCGGTGTGATCAACGCCCGGGTTGGTCGGGTCGAGGGGGAAAAGGCCTTTTTCCGCCTGCTTTCCTGGGAACGGGGGCGTTTTTCCTTTTTCCCGGAAATTCCTGATGAAGAAGTGCGTATCACCCGGCCACTGGAGCACCTGATTATGGAAGGGCTACGCCAGATCGACGAACTCAATGCCGTCGCTGCCGATTTGCCCAGCCCTGATTCCCTGCTGTTTCTCAAGGTGCCTCTGGAGCGGTTGCCGCGTGGCTTGCGGCCGACCACCCAGGAAATACTGGTATTGCTCGAATACTATCAGAGGGTCGAGGAGATTCTCGATCACTGCCCACGCTGTGACTATGATATTTGGCAGATCATCCGCATTCTTCTGGAAAAAGGCCTGGTTGAAGAGCGGCGTGAAGAGTCCCTGGCGACGAATGATCTTACTCCGCTGCTGCACTCAGATGAAATCATCCTGATCAAGGATCATTTCGGCGAGCGCGACACGCTGCTGGAAGGTTCTACGGCCAAGTTGATTCTGCTGGCCCCGCGCGGCAGCGATATCCAGTCTTTTATCCGCTATCTGCAAAGCATGCCTGAATATGAACCTGCGGCCGAGGTTCTCAATGGTGCGGTTACGGCCGGGGTATGCGATCTGGGTCTTTTGCGCATGGGAGAAACCTTTGCCCTGCGCCTGTTGTCGTTGCCTGCCGGCGAGGACGCCGCGCCCCTGTGGTCGCCTTTTTGTCGTCGTCTCTTCGGCGTCTTGTCACCTGCGGGCACCGACAACCTCGATGCCGCCGAAAGTTTTTTCTCCAAGCGCAGCGATGTGCCGCTGGCGCGGGTTGCTTTCGTTCCCGAGGGCGAGGATACGTTTTTTCTGGCCAAAGGCAACCGTGAGGAACTGCGCCGCCTGTTGGTTTCTCTGCTGACTCGTTTAACCCAAAAGGATGTGTCATGATTGATCTGCATACTCATACACTGTTCAGCGACGGCGAACTGATTCCCGCCGAGCTTATCCGCCGTGCAGCAGTTGCCGGCTATAGTGCCTTGGCGATTACCGATCACGTTGATCTTTCCAATCTCGATTTCATCCTGCCGCGGATCATCGAAGGCGCTCAAATCTATGGGCCCGCCTGGGGGGTGAGGGTCGTTCCGGGAGTGGAGCTCACCCATATCCCCCCGGCGCAGATTGCCGCCGCCGCCGAGCGGGCGCGCGCTCTGGGGGCGCGGATCATCGTCTGTCACGGCGAAACCCTGGTTGAGCCGGTTTCACCCGGGACCAACGCCGCCGCTCTGGCCGCCGACATCGACATCCTCAGTCATCCCGGCCTGATCACCGAAGACGAGGTGCGCCTCGCCGCGCAGCGCGGAATTTGTCTGGAGATCACCACCCGCAAGGGACACAGCCTGGCCAACGGCCATGTCGCGCAACTCGCCCGCAAGCATGGCGCGAGGCTGGTGGTCAACAACGACGCCCATGCCCCTGGAGACCTGGTCTCAGCCGACATGGCCCGCAAAGTCGCCCTGGGCGCGGGTTTGAGCGAATCGGAATACGAGCAGTGCCGCCGCCACAGCGCGGCGCTGATTGAGAAGGCCTTGAAATAAAAAGCGTTTTTGGTCCTTGGTCCTTTGTGGAAACCAAAGGCAAGTGCATGACAACCAACAACCAACGACCAACGATAAATGACAAAGGACAGCCTTTACATGACTGATCAGAATTTCTCGTTTCTTAAGGAGCTCGTTGAAGCGCCCAGCCCCTCGGGTTTTGAACAGCCTGCGCAGCGGGTGATCCGCCGACATCTGGATGGCGTGGTCGATGAACTTACAACCGATGTCATGGGTAATGTCATCGGTCTGGTGAAAGGACAGGGTGAGAACCTGCCGCGGGTCATGCTTGCCGGCCACTGCGACGAAATCGGGCTGATGGTCAAGTACATCGACGACCAGGGCTTCATCTATTTCGCCGCCATCGGTGGCATCGACGCCCATCTGGTGCCCGGCCAGCGGGTTTATATTCACGGTCAGACGCGCTCGGTTCTGGGGGTGGTGGGCAAGAAACCCATCCACCTGATGGACCAGAAAGATCGCGAAACAGTGATTAAGCTCAAGAGCCAATTCATCGATATTGGTTGCCGCAACCGTGAAGAAGTCCAGGAATTGGTGGCCGTGGGCGACCCGGTGACTTTTGCCGTAGGTCTGGAGCGTCTTGAGAACGATCGGGTGATTTCCCGCGCTTTCGACGACAAGATGGGCGCCTTTATCGTTGCGCGGGTTTTGCAGGAAGTGCGCACGCGTGGGGCCGCTCCTGTCGATCTTTACGGGGTATCCACGGTACAGGAAGAAATCGGCCTGCGCGGCGGTGCAACCAGCGTGTACGGGGTCAATCCCGATCTCGGGATCGCCGTCGAGGTGGGATTCGCCACCGATGTTCCCGAAATCGACAAGAAGGAAAACGGCGAAACCAAGGTCGGCGGCGGACCGATCATTGCGCGCGGTCCCAACATCAACCCGGCGCTCTTCGAACTTTTGACCGCGACTGCGCGCGAGGAGAACATTCCCTGCCAAATCGTCGGGCATCCGCGTGCCACCGGTACCGACGCCAACGTCATGCAACTTTCGCGCGGAGGTGTCGCCACTGCGCTGGTCAGTGTTCCCTTGCGCTACATGCACACCCCGGTGGAACTGCTCTCGTTGGAGGATCTGGAAAATACCGTGCGCCTGCTGTCCGGATTGATTTACCGCATCGGCAACCGGAAGATGTTCATCCCGAACTGATGGATTTTCCACAGCCGCCACTGCCTGCGAGCTTGCTGATCAAACGATAATTATTTTTTGGGGTTTTTCTCTGCGTGCTTGGCGTTCTCGGTGGTGAAAAAGGTTTTATGGCTTGACCCTGGCGAAGATCCCGGGATAAATTTACCAATTATTTTTTTCGCCCTGTTGTGCTTTTCTCCTGCTTTTCCGCCCCTGATGTGAGGAGTTGCCCATGCTGGATCGCGATCACCTTCGCGAAGGTCTCACCTTCGACGATGTTTTGCTGCTGCCCGCCCATTCCACCGTCCTGCCCAAGGATGTCGATCTCACGACCCAACTGACCGCCGGAATCCGCCTCAATATCCCCCTGCTGTCCGCCGCCATGGACACCGTGACTGAATCCCGCACTGCCATTTGCATGGCGCGCGAAGGCGGCCTGGGAATTATCCACAAAAACATGGATCCTGCAGCCCAGGCCGTTGAGGTCGACCAGGTCAAGAAGTCGGAAAGCGGTATGATCGTCGATCCCATCACCATGGATCCCGACCAGAAGATTTATGAAGCTCTGGAGCTGATGGAGCGCTATCGTATTTCCGGAGTGCCGATCACCAAGGAGGGCAAGTTGGTGGGGATTCTCACCAATCGCGATCTGCGCTTTGAAACCAAGCTTGATCAGCCGATCCGTAATGTCATGACCAAGGACAAGCTGGTGACCGTGCCGCCCGGCACCACACTGGAGGAGGCCAAGTACCATCTGCATCAGCACCGTATTGAAAAGCTGCTGGTGGTGGATGATCAGGGCGCATTACGGGGACTGATTACCATTAAAGATATTGAAAAGGTGCGCAAATATCCCAACGCGTGCAAGGACGATATCGGTCGCCTGCGTGCCGGAGCCGCCATCGGGGTCGGCGCCGATCGCGAGGAGCGTCTGGAATTGCTGACGCGCGCCGGTGTCGACGTGGTGATCATCGATACCGCTCATGGCCATTCCCAGGGCGTTATCGACGCCGTGATCGATACGCGTCGTCAGTATCCCGATCTGCAACTTGTGGCGGGCAACATCGCCACAGGCGCGGCTGCTGAAGCTTTGATCAAGGCCGGGGTCGATGCCGTAAAGGTGGGCATCGGACCGGGTTCCATCTGCACCACGCGCGTCGTCGCCGGGGTGGGCGTGCCGCAGATCACCGCCATTGCCGACGTTGCCCGGGTGACGAGCAAGGCGGGCATCCCGTTGATTGCCGATGGCGGCATCAAGTTTTCGGGAGATCTGCCTAAAGCCGTCGCCGCCGGAGCAGATATTCTTATGATCGGCTCGTTGTTTGCCGGCACCGATGAAGCCCCCGGCGAGACCATCCTATACCAGGGGCGGACCTACAAATCCTATCGCGGCATGGGCAGTCTCGGCGCCATGAAGCAGGGCAGCAAGGATCGCTATTTCCAGGGCGATGTGGAGAGTGACATCAAGTTGGTGCCCGAAGGCATCGAGGGGCGTGTGCCCTATCGCGGCAGTCTTTCGGCCAACATTCACCAACTGATGGGCGGGTTGCGCTCAGGCATGGGCTACACCGGTTGCCACACGTTGAAGGAATTGCAGGAGCGAGGAGAGTTCGTGCGTATCACCAATGCCGGTTTGCGTGAATCCCATGTGCATGATGTCACCATCAGCCAGGAAGCGCCCAACTACCGCCTTGAGCGTTTCAATTAATCAAATTATCAAAACATTTTAATATTCGCCTGGAAACCTGGCGGGGGCGGCGCTCTCCAACCGTCCCCGCCCGCGTTTTTGGCACGGAGCCCTCAATGTCCCAGGATATTCACCAGGAAAAAATTTTGATTCTCGATTTCGGGTCGCAATATACCCAGCTCATCGCCCGCCGTGTCCGCGAGGCGCATGTGTATTGCGAGCTGCACCCCTTCGATATGCCGCTTGACGAGATTCGCGCCTTTGCGCCACGCGGCATCATTCTATCGGGTGGTCCCAAAGCCGTTTATGACGAGGGTGCTCCCGCCGTGGCGGAAGAGTTGTTCGAACTGGGTGTGCCGGTGCTGGGCATCTGTTACGGCATGCAGCTCATGAGCCGCCATTTCGGCGGTGAAGTGGTCCCCGCCGGCAAACGTGAATACGGCCATGCCGATCTTCTCGCCCAGGGACGTCCCGGTCCGCTGTTCGACGGCTTTTTCGCCGAGGGGCGCAGCCCCGTGTGGATGAGTCATGGCGATCATGTGGAGAGAATTCCCCACGGCTTCGAGGTCGTGGCCGGCACGGACAATGCGCCCGTGTGCGCCATTCAGAACGTGGAGCGCGGTCTCTACGGGGTCCAGTTTCATCCCGAAGTCAACCATACTCCGCGCGGCGAAACCCTGCTCAACGTGTTTGTGCGCCGCATTTGCGGTTGTCAGGGCCGCTGGACACCCGGCCAGATCATCGAAGATGCGGTTGCCCGCATCCGTGCGCAGGTCGGAGCGGAGCGGGTGATTCTTGGGCTGTCCGGCGGCGTCGACTCCTCGGTGGCGGCCGCTCTGATTCATCGCGCCATCGGCGATCAGTTGACCTGCGTGTTCGTCGACAACGGCCTGCTGCGCCTCAATGAGGGCGATCAGGTGATGGCTACCTTTGCCGAGAACAAGGGTGTGCAGGTGATTCGCGTCGATGCCGAAGAACGTTTTCTCAGTGCTTTGGCAGGCGTCGCCGACCCTGAGCTCAAGCGCAAGGTTATCGGCAATCTGTTCGTGGAGATTTTCGAAGAAGAAGCCGGTAAGGTAAGCGATGCCCAATGGCTTGCCCAAGGCACCATTTATCCCGACGTCATTGAATCGGCGGGCGGCAAGACGGGCAAAGCGCACAATATCAAGAGCCACCACAACGTGGGCGGGTTGCCCGAGCACATGAAACTCAAGCTCCTCGAACCCCTGCGCGAACTGTTCAAGGACGAAGTACGCGCCATCGGCGAGGAACTGGGTCTTCCTCATGCCATGGTCTGGCGTCATCCCTTTCCCGGACCGGGGCTGGGAGTACGCATCCTCGGCGCGGTCAATAAGGAGTATGCCGACATCTTGCGTCGCGCCGATGCCATCTACATGGAAGAACTTTACAGCAGCGGCCACTATCACAAAATCAGCCAGGCCTTTGCCGTGTTTCTACCGGTGAAAAGCGTCGGTGTCATGGGCGACGGGCGCACCTACGAATACGTTATTGCTTTGCGTGCGGTGGAAACCCGCGATTTCATGACCGCCGGCTGGTATCCCATGCCCTATGCCGATCTCGCTCGCATCAGCAACCGCATCATCAACGAGGTCAAAGGGGTCAACCGGGTGGTGTACGACATCTCGTCAAAGCCTCCCGCCACGATTGAATGGGAATGATCAGGAGGTGGGGAGGGGCAATTTGCGGGTTGATGCTGGTGCTGTTGGTGCCGTTGGTCTCCGCCGCTGAAGGCCGCCACGAGGATAAGAGTTACTGGAGTCGCTCTGAAACAGTTTTAACGTTAGGAGTTTTGAGCGGGGCTGGGATCTTTTCGATGTTTGACGAGAATCTTCGTCGCGAGGTTCAGCGAAATGACCGCAGCTCTCTTGATTCCCTGGCCGATGGTCTGGATGTCCTGGGTCATCCCGCGACGGGACTTGGCTTGTCGGCGGCCTTGTGGGGCGCGGGAGTCTGGCGTGAAGATGCATATCTCGCCGAAACCGGACAGATGGCTTTCGAAGCTGTCTTTTTGGGGCAGGCGGCGACGCTGGCTCTCAAGGTCGGTGTCGGTCGTAAACGGCCCGATTTCAGGGAGAACGCCTGGTCTTTTCGTCCCTTTTCCTTTTCCGCGGATTATGATTCCTTGCCTTCAGGGCATACGGCCAATGCATTTTCCCTGGCCGGTGTCCTGAGCCGGCGCAGTGAACAGGCCTGGATGCCATGGGTTGCTTATGGGATGGCATCGTTGGTGGGGGCGGCGCGCATTCAGTCTGATGATCATTGGGTCTCAGACGTGCTCGTTGGTGCACTGATGGGCGAACTTGCTGCGCGCATGGTGGTGCGCTTCCATGAACGCAATTCCGATTATTTTTTTGCTGCGGGTCCCATGGGATCGGACGGTGCCGGTCTTCGTGTTGCCTGGTTCTGGTAGGGTTCACAGGAGGGATCGATGAAAAAAATCTTTGTGACCGGCGGCGCCGGCTATATCGGCAGCCATGTGGTCAAGGCGCTGGGTGAACGCGGCCTGGAGGTGCTGACCTATGACAATCTTTCGACCGGGCACGCTGAGGCGGTGCTGCACGGGCAACTGGTGACGGGCGATCTGGCCGACCGTGCTCTGCTCCGCAAAACCCTGAGCGAATATCATCCCGATGCGGTGATTCATTTCGCCGCGCATATCGAAGTGGCGGAAAGCGTCGCCAATCCTCTCAAGTATTACCGCAACAACACCCTCAATGCCCTGAATCTGTGGGAGGTTCTGCGCGAGTTGCGTCTCTCCAACGTGATTTTTTCCTCCACGGCGGCGGTCTACGGAATTCCGCAGGACAATCCCGTTACCGAGGAAACGGCTCTGGCGCCCATCAATCCCTACGGTGCGTCTAAGATGATGAGCGAGCGTCTGCTCGCCGATCTGGCCGCAGCTGAAAAGGGGTTCGACTACGTTGCCTTGCGTTATTTCAATGTGGCCGGCGCTGATCCCCAGGGACGCATCGGTCAGAAATACCGCAATGCCACCCACCTCATTACCCGCGCCCTTAAAACCGCCAAGGGCGAATACGACAGGTTGCAGATCTTCGGCACCGATTATGCCACGCCCGATGGCATCTGCATCCGTGATTATATCCATGTCGACGATCTGGCCGCCGCGCATCTGGCTGCCCTGGATCATCTGGCCGGCGGCTGCGGCAGCGACATCTTCAATTGTGGTTACGGGCATGGTTATTCCGTGAGGGAAGTGGTGGATGTCGCCCGCCGGGTGACCGGGGTTGATTTTTGCGTCGAGGAAGCGCCCCGCCGTGCTGGTGACCCCCCGGCCCTGGTGGCCGACAGTGGACGCCTGCGCGCCGCCACCGGCTGGAAGCCCCGCCACGACGATCTCGAATTCATCGTACGCACTGCTTGGGAATGGGAAAGGCAATTGGCGTAGGGGCGCCGCGCGCCGCCCTTGCGAATCATGACAATTATTCGGGGAAAACGCCCCGTCAGGAGGGTTTTAGACTATGAATTTGACTGTAATCGGTACCGGCTATGTTGGTCTTGTGACGGGCGCTTGTTTCGCTGAAATGGGCAACACTGTCTATTGCGTTGATATCGACGGCGAAAAGATCGCGCGTCTCAAGCAGGGCATCATTCCCATTTACGAGCCGGGTCTTGAACGTATCGTGCAGAGTAACTACCAGGAGGGACGGTTGCGCTTCACGACCTCCCTGGCGGAAGCCATGGCCGACAGCAATGTTTATTTCATCGCCGTCGGCACGCCGCCGGGTGAGGATGGCTCGGCGGACCTGAGTTATGTCCTGGGCGTGGCAGCTGAAATCGGTCAGCACCTGAGCGACTATGCTGTGGTGGTGAACAAATCGACGGTACCCGTCGGCACCGCCGACAGAGTCCGTGCGGCCGTTCAGGGTGAATTGGCCAAACGCGGCGTCGAGCAGGCCTTCGACGTGGTCAGCAACCCCGAATTTCTCAAGGAAGGTGCTGCGGTAGAAGATTTCATGCGCCCCGACCGCATCATCATCGGTTCGGACAGCGAACGTGCCGGCGAAGTTATGCGCTTGCTTTACGCGGATTTTTCCCGCAATCACGATAGAATCATGGTCATGGGCGTGCGCGATGCCGAAATGACCAAATATACCGCCAACGCCATGCTCGCCACCAAGATCTCGTTTATGAACGAGATCGCCAATCTGTGCGACAAGCTTGGGGTCGATGTGGAGAAGGTACGTTTGGGCATAGGTTCCGACTCGCGCATTGGCTATTCCTTCATCTATCCCGGCTGCGGCTACGGTGGCTCCTGCTTTCCCAAGGATGTCAGCGCCTTGATTCATATGGCTGAACAGAACCAGCTCTTTCCCCTGGTGTTGCAGTCCGTGCACCAGCGCAACATGTTCCAGAAACTGCTTATGGGAGAAAAAATCGTCGCCCGCTTTGGCCAGGATCTCTCGGGAAAGACTTTTGCTCTCTGGGGCTTGGCTTTCAAGCCGGGCACCGACGACATGCGTGAAGCACCCTCGATTGTTCTGCTCCATCAACTGATCAGCTGTGGCGCCAAGGTTCAGGCCTATGACCCTATCGCCATGGACGCCGCCAGGCGAGAGCTGCCCCGCGCCTGGTTCGACAACGGTAGCCTGACCCTGGCCGAGCATCAGTACGATGCCCTCAAGGGCGCAGACGCCTTGGCCCTGGTGACCGAGTGGAAGCCTTTTCGCCATCCTGATTTCGACGCCATGAAACGCATGATGAACAGCCCGGTTATTTTCGATGGGCGCAATCAGTATGATCCGGTGCGCATGGCCGCTGAAGGCTTTGAATATTTCGGCATCGGCCGCGGCAAAAAACTTTCGGCCGGCCCATCGTGCGGCTAGTCATGCGTCTCTCATGACGGAAACATTGAACTGCGAGGACAAGCTTCATGAGCAAGTCGCCTGACGATGATCGCACCACTCTGAAGGAACTTAAGGATCGTGTCGCTGTTTTTGTGCGTGAGCGCGATTGGCAGCAGTTTCACACCCCGAAAAACCTCAGCATGTCCATCGCCATCGAGGCGGCCGAGTTGATGGAGCATTTTCAGTGGTTGAGTCCTGAGGCCTCCCAAAACCCGGAACCCGAGGCCTTAGCGGAAATCGGCGAGGAACTGGCCGACATCGTCATCTACTCCCTGTCGCTGGCGAACACTTTGGGCCTTGATCTGGCGCGAACCGTTGAAGCCAAGATGGAGAAAAACGTGCGTAAATATCCGGCCGAACGGGTCAAAGGCAAGGCGCACAAGTACACCTGGTACGAAGACAAGTCAGAGGTTTGAACACCAAGGACAAAGGGCAGCCTTCGTAAATGGGAAAACCGGCAAAAAAATACAGCCAGGCGGCGCGCCTGCATGATGTGATTCGCATCCTTGAAGCGCGCTACGGTGCTAGCGTTGACGAGTTGGCCGAAGAGTGTCAGGTCAATCGCCGAACCATCTACCGCGACCTGCGCGCCATCGTCGATGCCGGATATCCCCTGGTGCGCGATGAAACGGATGAAGGGCCTCTTTATCGGTTCTTGACGGGTTTCAAGAACGTGCCACCCATAACCTTCTCCCTTGAGGAGTTGCTGACCCTCTACTTGTGTCGTGAACAACTCGGGTTTTTGCAGGGCACGCCTTTTCAGGACGATCTCGAGGCCATTTTCGGAAGAATTCGCTCATCCTTGCCGCCGCGCAGCGTCGCGCATCTTGAACGCATTGCCTCAGCGGCTGCTCCCCGTTTTCAGGGGGTGCGCAACTACCAGGACAAAAAAGCGATCCTCGCGGCTCTGCGCCGCGCTCTGCTGTACCAGTACCGCTGCCGCATCCGCTATGCCCCGCCGCGCCGTGCTGCCGAAACTTATGAGTTTGATCCTTATTTGCTGCTCTTTTATCAGAACTCCCTCTACCTGGGCGGCTATGCGCACAAGCGCAAAAGCCTGAGACTGTTTCTCATCGACCGGGTGCAGCAGGTTGAGGTCCAGGATGAGCGATTCGAGGTTCCCGAGAACTTTCGCGCCGAAGACCTGACGGGTCAGGCGTTCGGTTTGATCGATGATGCGCCTCTGGAACTCGATCTGCGCTTTGGGCCCGCCGTGGCTCATCTTATTCGCGAGCGCACCTGGCATCCCGAGCAGATTCTCGATGAACTCGGCGACGGAGGGCTGCGTCTGCGCTTTACCGCAGCCGGCCGCGCCGAGATTCTTGCCTGGCTCTATTCCTTTATCCCGCATGTCGAGGTTCTTGGCCCCGCGCCCCTGCGGGATGATTTTCTTGAGGGGCTGCGGCAGGCTCTGAAAATGGATATTCCAGGGGATTGACATATTGTGTCGCATGGATGGTCTAGTCTTGGGATATCAGCAATTGACCCCGGGACAAGGAGACGACCCATGCTACCCATCCGCGTCAACAGCAACAACACCCACAGCGTTTATCTCGACATCCATCATGTTGCGCTTCCAGACAGGGGCGGCTCGGATTATCTGGTGATTTCCGCTATCCTCGGCGACGGCTGGTACGAGGGCGAGGTCGCCGTGGAAATCGGTTCTCGGGTCTGTGTGACCTTTGCTGATCAATACCTTGATGAACAGCGCATTGCGCCGTTTTTTGAGCGCATCGAACGCGCCGAACTCGAACAGGCAATTCTTGCCGCCGTGAGCGCGCTCATGTTCTCGGTTGGCAAGCCGGGCGCGCGGCAAAAGGTTCTGGCCTACCGCCACGATGATCGCATTCTTCACTTTTCCGGAAAAACCCGCCGTCGTACAGCGCCAACAAAAAGAACCGCAACTTGCCGGTCCGGGGCTCAGGCCGCCACCGCCTGAGGGCTGAGGGCGGCTTTAAACACTTTCGAGTGCAACTTTTTCACGAAATTCTTCTTGCCCTGCACCAAGTTAAGTGTTGAGGTGTTCTGGCAGGCAGCACGTGGTGCATTTGCAATTTGAATCCACCTCCCACCGTTGACGCACAGTTCACAGCGGGTACATTTGTTCTGGTCGATATTGAAATCAAGAAGCATCATGCGGCACTTGGTGATTGCAACCGCTGGCGGGAAATGAGGGACAAGAGATGCGATTATCAGCAAAAATCAGCTTGTTTGGGACACTCGTGGCGGTGCTTTTGCTTCTGGCCGGACAGGTCGGGGCGAAAGAAGTCCGCAATTACGATTATCCCTTTGAGAACCCCCTGGAGGCGACCGTTGTCGGCACGCCTGACGAGTACCAACCGGAACTCCCCGAGGAAATCCCCAAAGAGATTTTCAGTATAAAGACATTCGTCCGGCGACAGGTACCGAAAATTTTCTGGTACCAGAAGGGTATGGATTTCTCCCTCGTAGCTCAACCCCGAAAAGCGCCGCTGATATTTCTCATCGCCGGCACCGGGTCGGATTACGACTCAGAGAAAATGGTGATTCTGCAGCGCGCCTTCTACCAGGCGGGGTTTCATGTCCTCTCCCTTTCCTCGCCCACGCATATGAATTTTATCATCTCCTCGTCCGAAAGCATGGTTCCGGGCGATCTGCGCGATGATTCCCGCGATCTCTACCGCGCCATGGCGCTGGCCTGGCAGAAGGTACGGAGCAGGGTCGAAGTCAGTGCCTTTCACCTGGCCGGCTACAGCCTCGGCGGCGCTCAGGCACCTTTCGTCTCTCAAATCGATGATGAACGGCAGCTGTTTAATTTCGAAAAAGTGCTGATGATCAACCCGCCGGTTGACCTGTATGAATCAGTCAAACGCCTCGACCGCCTGCTGGAGGAGAATATCCCCGGAGGCCCGGAGAATTTCAACATCTGGTTTCGCGACGTCATGAACAAACTGGTTGAAATCAACCGAGAACTGGATCTGTTCAAGCTCAGTGGAGACGCCCTGTATAGCGCTTACAAGCGCTACCCGGTGACGGACGATTTTCTCGCCGCGTTGATCGGCATCTCCTTCCGCGTCTCGGCCGCCAATATGGTGTTTACCTCCGATGTGCTGCGTGGCGGCGGCTACATGATCCCGCCAGGGGTTGAACTGAGTCCCTATCAGCCCCTCGAAGATTATTTCATTGTGGCTCACCACACGCCGTTTGCCGACTATTTTAGTGAATTCATGCTTGCCTATTACCAGGACCGGTATGCGGGGCTTACGGGCGAGGAACTGCAAAGAAGGCAGACCCTGCAGAGCATTGCTAATTATCTGCAGCAAAATTCCCGCCTGGGCCTGATGCACAATCGCGACGACATCATCATCTCGTCCGAAGAACTTGACTGGCTGGAAAATACAATGGGCGAAAGGGCACGAATCTATCCCTATGGTGGCCACTGCGGTAACATGGCCCATTATGATAACCTGGCTGCGATGGTGGCCTTTTTCACCGGGCAGGAGCAGTGGAATGAGAACTGAGCGCCGCCTTGGGCTGACCTTCATTGCGGCGGTTATTTTTATGTGTGCGGGCTGCGGCCCCCTGGTGCCCTCCGCGCCCGAGCCGATGCGCCCGGTCGCACAATTCGTTGCGCCGGAAAAAGAGTATGCCATCAAGGTGTTCGACCCCCTGGAGCGGGTCAATCGCCTGGTCTATCAGTTCAACTACTATTTCGATGTCTATCTTTTTCTGCCAGCCGTCGACGGCTACCGCCGGGTCATGCCCGATTACGCCGAGGACCGCGTCAGTAATTTTTTCGACAACGTTCTCGAAATAAACAACCTCGCCAACTGCATCCTGCAACTCAAACCGAAAGCCACAGGCATTACCGCTGCGCGTTTGGTGGTCAATTCAACGGTGGGGGTGTTGGGGTTGTGGGACCCTGCCACCGGCTGGGGGCTGCCGCGCCAGGAGGAGGATCTGGGGCAGACTCTAGGGTACTACGGTATCGGCAACGGCCCCTACCTGGTTCTGCCGGTGCTCGGCCCCTCCAACCTGCGCGATGCCATCGGCAAAGCGGGCGATATCTGGATTTTCAACGAGATCGACCCCTTCAATTTTGAGAACAACTCGTTCCTGCTGCCCCTGACCTATGGCACCCTCAATGCCATCGACACCCGCAAACGCACGCCGTTCAGGTATTACAGATCCGGGTCACCCTTTGAATATGAATGGATCAGGCTGCTCTATACCGAGAAGAGGTTTCTGCAGATCATGCAATGAAAGCAAAAAAACCGTCCGCCAGGGGAGGCGTCAATGCTTTGAGGGAGGGGCTGATGCCGACTGCAACACCGCTGGCGACTTTCAAGCGCCGGTAGCTGACCGGCTATGCTGTGTCGTTCAATTGCCGCCCCAACCGCAGCGGACACCTGGTTCAAAACCGCTATAATTTTTCCACTTTCGGCTATACTCGTACAAGTCTTTTCAAAATAATGGTCAGCGCAGTGACTCGCAGTGGCCATATCGAGCCGAGGTCTGCAAAACAAGCGGGGAGGCGTTATGGAATCGAGGGAAATCTCTTTTGTTTCACTCATTGGGTTGGCGTCCTTTCTTGAGCAGCAAACCGATCTGGAGGACAGCCTCAACGAGTTGGCGGCCATGGCCGCCAATCTGCTGATGTCGGAAAACTGCTCGATTATGCTGTTTCGGGAAATGGATCGCGGCAATCCGCGTATGAAGATTTTTGCCAGCCACGGCTATCTGCCGCAGGCGGCTCATAGCGAGTCGGCGCGTCATAAGGAAGGCATCGCCGGGCATGTGGCCGCAACGGGCGAGGCGTTGTTGGTTGAGGATATAGAGCAATCTGCCTTTGCTTCCAAGGCTCGCTGGCCGCAAAAAACCTGCAAGGGCTTTTTGTCCGCGCCGATTTTTATCGGAGGCAAGGTGCTGGGCGTCATCAATATCAATACGCCTGTCGATGGGCGAAGCTACACGGAAAAAGACCTCTACACCCTGACCTGCATCGCTTTGGTGGTGGGCAAATCCATACAGGTCGTGCAGTTGCAGAACATTCTCAAATCGCGCTTTGCCCAGCATGCCTTGTTGCAGGAGGCGCGATCAACGGTGCCGCCATCGCTGGAAAACATCGTGCAGAGCCCTGAACGCCTGGCGCGCATCGTGGGAAAAAGTTTTTACCGCGAATTGAGCCAGGCGGGTTTCAACGACGAAGCCGTCATTCGGGTCGCGACGGAGATCATCTCGTTGCTTGGTCTTAAACTGAAAAGGCATCGCAAGCGCCTGTCAAAAGAAACGCAGTGACTCGCCGGCCAGGGCTTAGCTGCGGGTTGTGCGGGGTCGGACCTGCCCAAATATTTGAAACCACGGAGAAAAGCATCGATTTGATGCCATGTTCAGGGTCTTAAACGACCCATTTTGCCTATGAAATGAAGTGTTTAGGTGGAGGGGGAAAATGCCGCGCGCTTGTCGCTACTTTTTGCCAGGGCACGTCTGGCACATCACGCATCGCTGTCACAAAAAAGAATTCCTGCTCAAATTTGCTCGAGATTGCATGAACTGGGTCGGATGGCTTTTTGAGGCTAAAAAACGCTATGGGCTCTGCATTCTCAACTATGTGGTCACTTCCAATCATGTTCATTGACTGATTCAGGATGACGGACGGGGAGAAATTGCCAAAAGCATGCAGCTGGTTGCCTGGCGGGTCGCCCAGGAATTCAATCAGAGAAAGTCCCGAAAGGGTGCCTTTTGGGAGGACCGTTATCATGCCACTGCGGTTTCCACCGATCATCACCTTGCCCGCTGCCTGACTTACATCGACCTGAACATGGTCCGCGCTGGCGTCGTAAAAGATCCAGCCCTCTGGCCCGAGAGTGGTTATGCTGAAATAATAAACGGCCGGCAGCGGTACCAGCTGGTGGACCATCGCACCCTGGCTGCACTGCTTGATCTGTCAACGCTGGGAGATCTCCGGCTAGCGCGGCAGGACTGGATCAAGGATGCTATCGAACAGGGGATGATGAGCCGTGACAGTTGCTGGTCCGAGGGTTTGGCAGTGGGCAGTGCTGAGTTTGTTCCGAAGATAAAAGACAATCTGGGGATCAAGGGCCGATACCGGGAAGTGCGAAATACCGGCCGGGAGTCTATTTTGCGGGAAAACGAGCTTAGATGGGGCATTTTACCATCAAAAAGCGCTCTCTAAGGCTTCTGAGGCGGTTATTTTTATCCGAAAACGGTGAAGTAACGCGATGTTGCGCAGGGCCGACCCGGTTTACATGAACGTGCCGCCGCAAGGCGACAGGATAAGATTCCGATTATAAAGGGAAAATTGAAAAGAAGGAGGGCGTGGCGCGGGAAAAGTCGTCAGCGGAATCCGTCAAACTTGGCATAGCCGTCACATATGGTGGGAGACGGACAAAGCGAATTTTTTGGTTCTATGTCCTTAGCCCAAGGCCACCTCAATTTGATGGTCTCGGCGGTCATCTACCAACGGAATCGTCTCCCCTTCGATGACGACCCCGTCCAGGATGATGCGCTGCCCCGGCGTCGTCGCTTCAACAACGTTTCTGATGGTGAGATGGTACATCGTCTCGCGATAGCGATAGCGGACTTTGTACGCCGGCCAATGGACCGGGATACAGGGGGCAATACGCAGTTGGTCCACCTCCAGGTGCAAGCCGAGCAGGGTTTCGACGGTCAGTTGGTACATCCAGCCCGCCGCCCCGGTGTACCAGGTCCAGCCGCCCCGACCGGTGTGGGGGGGGACCGCGTAAATGTCGGCGCACATGACGTACGGCTCGACCTTATAGCGCGCAATTTCCTGCGGCTCGTGGCCGTGGTTGACGGGGTTGAGCATGGCATACAATTCCCAGGCGCGTTCTCGCTCACCCAGCAGGGCAAACGCCATCGTCGCCCAGATCGCGGCATGCGTGTATTGCCCGCCGTTTTCGCGCACGCCGGGTACATAGCCCTTGATGTAGCCCGGTTCAAGCTCGGACTGATCAAAGGGCGGCGTGAGCAGTTGAATGAGCTGCGCATCCCGACGCACCAACCGCTTGTCAAGCGCATCCATCGCCTGACGGGCGCGGCCGGGGTCTCCGCCCTGGGAAATGACCGCCCAGCTCTGGCTGATGGAATCGATCCGGCATTCGTCGTTGACGGAGGAGCCCAGGGGAGTGCCGTCATCGAACCAGGCACGCCGATACCAGGCACCATCCCAGGCATGCGCCTCGATGTTGCCGCGCAGCCGCTCTGCCTGCTCGCAGCACAGGTCGGCAAAAGCGATGTCATTGCGGCCCCGCGCCAGATCGGCAAACAGGCGCAGATTTTCGTACAGGAACCACGCCAGCCACACGCTTTCGCCCTTGCCCTCGTGGCCGACCATATTCATGCCGTCATTCCAGTCGCCGCAGCCCATCAGCGGTAATTGATGCTCGCCAAAGCGTAGGCCGTGGTTGATGGAACGCACGCAATGTTCGTAGAGGCTGGCCGTTTCACTCGACCGTTGCGGCTGATCATAGTAGGCCTCTTCTTCGGGGTTGAGCAGACGCCCTTCAAGAAACGGAACCACTTCGTCGAGGATGCCGGTATCGCCGGTCGTCTTCACATAACGACAGGTGGCATAGGGCAGCCACAGATAGTCATCGGAGAAATGGGTGCGCACCCCTTGTCCGCCCGGTGGGTGCCACCAGTGCTGCACGTCGCCTTGGGGGAATTGCCGCGAGGCGCAGCGGAGCAACTGCTCACGGGCCAGCCAGGGTGTGGTATGGAGCAGTGCCATGGTGTCCTGCAGCTGATCGCGAAATCCGTAAGCGCCGCCGGATTGGTAATAGCCGCTGCGTGCCCAGAGCCGGCAGGAAATGGTCTGGTATACCAGCCAGCCGTTGGCGAGCACATCCAACGCGGGGTCGGGGGTCTCGACCTGCACCGCGCCCAGGGTGCGGCTCCAGTGTTCCCATACCGCCTCCAGGGCCTGCCAGGCGCCGGCTGTGCCGCCGAACTGCTGAATCAGATGCCGTGCCTGGTCGGCATTTTCGGCGGCGCCAAAGATGAACACGATCTCGCGCTCTTGCCCTTCGGCCAGCTCAATCCGAGTTTGCACTGCGGCGCAAGGATCGAGCCCCGCGCCGGTTCGGTTCGACAAACGCTTACGCCCCATCGCCGCCGGGTTGGATAGCGACCCGTTGCGGCCGATCAATTCGCTGCGGCTGCCGCTCACGCTGCGCTCCGGCTCACTGACCTGCGCAAAAACGACCCGATTGCCACATTCGCGGCCATAGGCGTTGCGAGCCAACAGCGCCCCGCTATGCGGATCTGTTTCGGTCACGATGTGCATCAGATTGGCGTGTCGCCATTCACCGAGTACCAGCTCCCAATAGCCGGTCAGCGACAAGCTTCGCGGGCGCCGCGATTGGTTGCGCAGTTTGACCACAAGGAACTTCACCGGCGCATCCATGGCGACGTAGGTGCACAGCTCCGAAACGATGCCGGCCTCGAAGTGTTCGAATATGCTGTAGCCAAAGCCGTGTCTGCAGACATAGCCGTTTCGCCCAGGGGCGGGGAGCGGCGTCGGCGACCAGAAGGCACCCGTCTCCTCGTCGCGAATATAGAGGGCCTCGCCGCTGCTGTCGCTCAGGGGGTCGTTGTGCCAGGTACTCAGCCGGAACTCGTGGGCATTGTCCACCCAGGTGTAGGCGCTGCCGCTCTCGCTGACCACGGTGCCGATATGCGGACTGGCGATGACATTGGCCCAAGGCGCCGGGGTGTTCTGACCGGGTTCGAGGGTGACGACGTATTCGCGTCCATCGGGGGTGAACCCCCCGAGACCGTTACAGAAAATGCGCTCGCGGGGCAACAGGGGCTGGACCGGCTCTGCCGCTGGTTGCTGTACGGGCTCCAGACCGTCCGACACCCGCTCCGGCGAGACCCGGCGTTCCACCTGCTCGACCAGGGTTGCGACGGAGTCTTTGTAGACCACCCGGGCGACCGTCTGCAGCAACACCCGCTCGTCCTCGGAGAGTTCCTCGGCACGCCGCACGAAGACCCCGCCCGGTTGGTTCAGCATCTGCGCTTCAGGGCCCGTGTTGATCAATCCCATAATCTGGTCTTGCAACTCCGCCCGGTAGCCCGAAAAATCCTCATTGACGATCACCAGGTCGGCAGCCAGCCCCTTCATTCGCCAATAGGCGTGGGCATGCAGCACCTGTTTGACCAGCTCGATCCGGTTCAGATCGCCGATAGTGAGCAGGACGATCGGCAGGTCACCGGAAATGGCAAAACGCCAGAGTCCTGACTGGCCCAGTTGATTGCGGGCAATCACGTCCGGCGCGGCGCGTCGCAAGGCATTGCTGAAGACAACCGAGGTCGCCAAGCGGCCATAGCGCTGGGCCTCGGCCTCGGTGATCCCCAGGTGACGCAGCACCTCCTGGCTTTGGAACCAGGCCATTTCAAAGGCACGCTCAACAAAGTGCCGATCACAATATTCTTCCAGCAACGCCAGGGCGCCATCACGGGTGCCCGCGACCCCGGAGATGATCTGCACGGTCGCGGATTCGTCGGGTCCCAGGGTCAGGGTGCGGCGAATCGCCACAATGGGATCGAGCACCGGACCATCTGTGTTCGACAACCGCGAACGGTGATCACGGCTGTCGACGGCCACCGGGTTAGCCGCGGTTCGCCCGCGTCCGATAAATTTGGCGCGATCCGTCTCGTAAGAGGGCTCGTCGCTGAGCGCGCCCGGGGCGGCCAGCAGGTGAAACATCCAGGGTGGCTTCTCTCCCGGGGTGCGGCAGCGGCGCGTGCAGAGGATTGCCTGGCGCTCGGGCAGGATTTCGGTTTGTACGAACAGGTTGCTGAACGAGCGATGGGCCAGGTCGGCGTTGAGTGGAGCCAACACCACCTCGGCGTAACTGGTCAGCTCGATATGGCGGGTCCGGGACGACTGGTTGGTGAGCGTGACCCGGCGAATTTCCACATCGTCCTCGGGGGAGACACTGATTTCGGTGTGTGCATCAATCCCTTGGTCGTGCCGCCGGTATTCAGCGCGCCCCTGGACGAAGATCGCTTCATAATGCTCGGCTTTGCGCCGGGTCGGTTGATAAGCGGTGGACCAATAGCGCCCCGAGTCGCAGTCGCGCAGGTAAATAAAGGATCCCCAACCATCGCAGGTGGCATCCTCGCGCCAGCGGGTGACGGCCAGGTCGCGCCAGCGGCTGTAGCCGCCGCCTGCATGGGTCGCCATGACGTGGTAGTTGCCGTTGGATAACAGATGAATTTCCGGAGCCGGCGTGTTCAGGTCGGTAAAGACGCGCATGATCTCGCCGGTCTCTTCGACAGGGTGCGCGGCGGCGCTCACTTCGGCCGCGTGGGGGTACACCGTCGCCACCTTTTTCGGTACCCGTTCCTGCAGCAGCAACTCGGTCGCCTTTAATATGGGGTCGGACATGAAGCGGCGCTGCATCGGCTGGTTAAGCAGGACATGGGCAAAGGCCAGCAGGCTCATCCCCTGATGATGGGCCATGAAGGAGCGCACAACGACGTGATTTTTACCCCGCGGCACCCGCGACGGGGTGTAATCGATTGCTTCGTAGAACCCATAGCCGCCCTGAAAATTCTGACTCGCCAGCGTCTGCAAGTTGCGGCAGGCGGCCTGCGGCATCACCATCAGCGCCAGCGCGCTGGCATAGGGCGCGATGACCAGATCCTCGCCCAGCCCACGCTTGAAACCGAGCCCCGGCACGCCAAAGGCGCGATATTGATAGATCTGGTGCATATCGGTGAGGTTATAGCACGACTCGGAAATACCCCAGGGCACGGCGCGTTGCCGGCCGTATTCGATTTGACGCGACACCGCGGCTTTGCAGGTCTGCTCCAGCAAGGTATTGGGGTAGCTCGGCATGATCAACTGGGGCATGAGGTACTCGAACATCGAGCCGCTCCAGGAAATCAGACTGACGTCGCCGCCATGACTGGTCAGCAGACGACCGAGGGAGAACCAATGCTTCTGGGGAACCTGCCCCTCGGCGATGAGCAGAAAACTGGCCAGGCGTGCTTCGGAGGCCAACAGATCGTAACAGGCCGCATCGCGGCGGCGTTCCCCGACGTCGTAACCGATGCAGAGCAGACCCCGCGAGCTATTGTAGAGAAAGTTAAATTCCATCGCCGCCAGTTCGCCGCAGCGCTGCATCAGATCGTCGATGGTTTTGAGCCGCTTGATTGCGGCCAGCGACCGCGTACTCGTGCCGGCCGGGCCACCCGTCGCCAGTTCCGAGAGCTTCGGGATGCCAACAAACCGCTGCGACTCAGGCAGCAGTGAGCGCAGCTCATCGCGCAGGGCGTGGACTTGCCGATCGAAGGCCTGCGCCCAGGAGGTGAGTTCGCCATCAAGATCCAAATCCGCCGGCAACCAGGCCAGCAACTCCCCGCCCAGGCGCTGAATTTCATCCAGCAAACGCTCGGCGTCGTCCAGGGTCTGGGGCGGCCCGTTCAGGGTGCCGGCGGAGAGTCTGTTCTGAAGCGCGTGGATCTTTTCCGCCAGGGCCGGGGCGGGCACTGCGGGCAGATGCTCGGCAAGCACCTCCAGGGTGTCCTGTAAGCCCGCGAAGGCCTGGTTGGAGAGCACCGGCTGGTCTTTCAACTCGGCCAATCCCGCCTGCAGGGTGAGCAGGCTGCCGACCAGATTGCCGCTGTCCACCGAAGAAATGTATTGCGGGCGCAACGGCTCGAGGGTGCGTGTGTCGTACCAGTTGTAAAAATGGCCATGATAGCGTTCCATCTTTTCCATGGTCGCCAGGGTGTTTTCGGTCAAGCGCAGGCATTCTCCGGCGCTGATAAAACCAAAATCACAGGCGCTCAGGTTGGCCAGCAGCGCCATGCCGATGTTGGTGGGCGAGGTTCGCCGGGCGACGCCTTGTGCAGGATATTCCTGGACATTGTCAGGGGGCAGCCAGTTGTCCTCGGGGCCGACGAAGTCCGCGAAATAGCGCCAGGTTCGCCGGGCCGAGGCGTGCAGGAAGGTCCGCTGCGCCGCGCTCAGGTCGGGCGCCGGCTCCACCAGCGGCCGGCTGAGCCACCATCCGACCAGAGGTGAGACCAGCCACAACAACAAAACCGGCGTCGCAAACAGCCATTGCACCGGCGGGAGAAGCCAGGCCAGCGCCATCCCCAGCAGCACCGCAAGCAACGGACCGATCCACATTTCAACAACAAAATCGGCCGGCGTGTGGCGCCTGTTGCGGCGGGCATAAGACGGCAGTTGCCAGAGCAGCAAGCCGCGCCGCGTGAATAGCATCCGCACCCCCGAACGCCCGATCGCATCGAGGGCAATCAGCGCATCGTAGGGCAACAGGATCAAGCTCAGTAAAGCCAGCAGCAGCGGGCGTCCCGCGGATCTGCCGGTCAGATTCAGATGCAGCAGCCAGGAGCGGTCCCGGGGCTTGCGGAGCAATTCGATGCCGGCGGCAAGCAGGGTCGGCAAGCAGATCAGCGTTACCACCAGCAGGGACCAGAACCACGCCGGCCCCGGACCCACAAGCCAGCCCGCGATCAGCACCGCCAGCAGTGACGGCGGGACCAGGCTGCGGCGCAGGTTGTCGAACAGCTTCCACACCGACAGCGCACTTAAGGGGTTGGGTTGCCGCTGCCCTGGTGCGCCATGGGGCCCTCTCGGCCCTGGGACACGGGGCAGCAACCAGCCCGCCAACTGCCAGTCGCCGCGGATCCAGCGGTGGCGCCGGCTGGCCTCCATGGTGTAGCTGGCGGGATGTTCTTCAATCAGGTCGACATCGGTCACCAGTGCCGAGCGCGCATAGCCGCTTTCCAGCAGGTCGTGACTGAGAATGAGATTCTCTGGAAAACGCCCATCGACGGCCTGCCGAAAGGCGTCCACATCGTAGATGCCCTTGCCGATGAATGAGCCCTCGCCGAAAATATCCTGATAGACATCCGACACCTCGCGGGTATAGGGATCAATGCCCGCATCGCCCACGAACAGCTTGGTGAAGCGCGACTGGCCGGCACTGGTCAGGCTGATCGAAGCGCGCGGTTGGAGGATTGCAAAGCCTTCGACAATGCGGCCTTTGCCGGCATCGTAATCCGGTCGATTAAGAGGATGGGCCAGGTTGCCGACCAGGGTGCGAGCCGCATCGCGCGGCAACTGGGTGTCGGTATCGAGGGTGATGACATACTGGATCGACCCCAGAATGGATGGGTCGCCGACGATCTCCGAGAAGGCGTCGTGCGCCTCGCCCCGGAGGCGGGCATTGAACTGCTCCAGCTTGCCGCGCTTGCGCTCATAGCCCATCCACACCCGTTCCACCGAATTCCACAGTCGGGGCCGATGGAACAGGTAGAAGATGTTTGGGCGATCCTCGCGGTAGGTTGCATTGAGCGCCTCAACCGCGCTGCGCGCGTAAGCAAGCAAAGCCGCGTCTTGCGGCAGCGTTTGCTCGGCAGCATCGTGAAAATCGGTCAACAAGGCAAAAAACAGATTGGCATCGCGATTGCCGAGATAGCGGATTTCCAGGGCTTCAAGCAGATCGTCGACGTCCTGTGGTCTGGCCAGCAGAGTGGGAACAATCACCATGGTGCGATGGTTGTCGGGGATTCCTTTGGAAAAATCGAGTCGTGGCAACACGCGCGGCGGCAGAACGAGGGTCGCCAGCAGATTCACCAGCGCAATGGCCAGAGCCGACGTTCCGATAACCAGCGGTGGTGCCAACAGCCAGACCCGCCAGTCCCCGGGATCGAATCCGACCGCGGCGAACACGCCTGCGGTCAACAGCAGGCTGAGCATCAGGATGGGACCGAGATACAGCAGGAGGCACCGCCGCCGGCCCGCCCGGCCGACCCGGCATTTCAGCGACAACCGGTAGCCGACGGCACGCTCCAGCAGCGGCCGTCCCTGATCGATGAGGTAGTAGCCGACATGCGCGGTGCGGTCGCTGCTGCTAGACTTCTGGGCAGCCGTCTGCGCCAGGCCGATGGCGGCGCGGGTCACCTCCAGCTCACTGCACGTACTGTCCCGGGCCAGGTCTTCGATCACATGCCGGTAGCGATCCCGGGTGGCGAAGTCCTGGTCGGCGTGCAGCCCTGACGGATCCTCACCCAGGGCCTGTTCGACGACACTGAGCGATTCGACGAACTCCCGCCAATCCATGGCGTCGATGAAACGCAGGCTGCCGATGCTGTTGGCGATTGAGATCTGGTTGGCAGCGGCGGTGCGGCTGGCGGCCGCCGACAGCTGGGTAGCCGTCACGCCCTGTTCAAGCAGTTTCTGCTCAACCCAGGTTTGAACGAAGGCCATCGCGGGCCCCTGGGCCTGGAGCCGGGAGTAAAATTCCTCAACAAACGGCGCGGTCAGCGGCACATCGGCATTGGCAAACTCGGCCAGCAGTTGGATCAGCTGTTTCGGATCCCTCTCAGCTGCTGCGAGCATGCGGTCTGCCCAAGTGATGGCCGTATCGAGATCCTCCCGCCGATGGGCAATCCGCAGCCCGACACGGCTCAGATTTTCCAACAACGCCAGTTGCAGCATGATCGGAAACGCCCACAATTCACCGATTTTTAAAGGCTCAATCTGTTGGTAAGAACTAAGGAGCTGGGTGGTGTTGTCTTGATCGACGCGACCATCCATGTGCGAGATCAGCTGTAAAGCGATGTCGTAGATGCGCGGGAACCCGGCGGACGGATCATCCTTCAAACACGGCAACTGCCGGCTGTAGCCACGGGGCAGATGCCGACGCGCCAGCCCGATCTGTTGTTCGATGAGATAAAAATTGTCGAGTAGCCAGGCTTCTGCCGGTATGATCCGCTGCCCCGGTGTGGCGGCGATCACGACGTCATGCGCCGCCATCAGAACGCGGGCATTGTCGTCCAGCCGTGGCAGCAAACGATCCGCTCCCGGAGACGGATCCAGGCGATGCCGGCGCGCCAGCGTCTGACCATGACGTTTGAGTTGCTCAAGGCTGAACAGCTCCGATCGCAGCAACTCCGTTTCCCGGTCAGGCCGCAGCACATGGTGGGCGCGGGACGTATATTTCGATATTTTCGTCGTTATCACATGCTCCTCAGTTCATTTCGCGGTCGATACCGCACCAAGTCGAACAGCCCGGCTACTTTTCGGACAATGCATCTTTCGCCAGCGAATCCAGGTCAGCATCGGTAACCGACGGCAGATAGCGCTTTCGATACAGCTCGTCGTGAATGATAATCACGACGGCGACCAGAGGTGTCGCGACCAGAACCCCCAGCACTCCGAAGGCGGCCACGCATAAAAGCATGGAAAAGATCACCGCCAAGGGATGCATTTTCATGCCTTGCGCCATGATGAACGGGGTGATCACATTGTTCTCCAGGGCTTGGACTACGAGGTAGGCGAGCAAGACCCACAATGGGGTCATTCCCCCTTGGCCAAGAGCTAACAGGATGGCCGGTATGGCGGCGAGGATCGGCCCCAGAAGGGGAACCGCTTCCAGAAGACCCGCGATCAGCCCGAGAACCAGCGCGTCCTTGAATCCGAAAATCGGCCACATGAGCATAAAAACCAGCAGGCCGACCGTCAGCATTCCCAGCAACGTCATCCCGACCCACCTGGGCACAAATTCTCCAATCCGTTGTACGATGCGCAGGGTCTGTTCGTGGTGGCGCTCGGGCACCAGGGAGAAAATGCCCCGAAAGATCGGCCGCGGATTCATCAGTGTAAAGGCCACACCGAAAAAAACCGTCACCAAAACAACCAGGATCTGAGCCGTGTTGACCGCAACCGCCGTGAAGCTGCCGACCACCCCCTGGAGCATTGCGCTCAAATTGGAACGAAGCGATCCAGCCTCCTTTGTCGGTTCAGGCGGTGGCGCTTCGGCGATCTGTCGCGCAGCTTCAAGATCACCTTCTTGCGCCTCGGTCCAGGACCTTTCACTGATGACTTCGGCCTGGAGTTTTTTCTCGGAAAGCTCCGCCTGCTGTTCCATTTTAATCAGGGGTTTTTGGAGACGTTCCCAGTATGCGGGTAACTGTTCCGAAAGCTCCGTCACTGAGTCCTTCATGGGTCCGAAGAACGCCCAGCCGGTGAAGGCAACAATCCCAACGAGCATTACCACGATCAGTCCCGTCGCACTTCTTCGCCCACCCCACAGCCCCCGCATCCAGTATATGACCGGATTCACGGCTAGAGAAATCAGCATAATCAGCAGAAACGACAACAGAATGGGTGACAGCAGCCGGAACGACTGGACAAAAACAAAAAACGCCGCACCTAAAAATATATAGAAAGATATTGAGCGAGGTTTTGCCTCTGACCTGGGGTCGTTTGTCATGACATTTTTCCCGATGTGATCTTATTGCCTGACGTTCCTGTAACTTTTCCCAAGCTTTGCCGAGGGGATATTTTCAAAAAATAATCGCAACGAACGTGCCGGCAGAGTATGACCGGTGCTGTAAGCGCAGCCCTTTGAAAACAAAAAGAAAAAACGAATGAGAGTGGGGCGGGGGGCGAGGAAAGCCGTCAGCGGCGGCCGTCATAATTGGCATATCCGTTTGATATGACGGGTCAGAGTGGAGGGGAATCTTTCGTATTTAACGGCGGATGGCGAGTTTTCGCGCCATCTTGATCCCCTCGATGCTTGGGAATGGAACATCCTGAGGGTTTCTCTCTGTGTGGCAGCAGCCAGGCTGCCAGAGCCGGAAGCAGGAACAGGGCGCCGAGCATGTTGACGATAAAGAGAAAAGTCAAAAGAATCCCCATATCCGCCTGGAATTTAAGCGGCGAAAAAATCCAGGTGGCGACCCCGATCGCCAGGGTGACGCCCGTAAAAGCCACGCCGTTGCCGGTGATCGCCAAGGTGTGCAGATAGGCATTTTCCAGGGAACGTCCTTCATCGAGATAACTGCGCAGGCGGCTGAAAATATAGATGCCGTAGTCGACCCCCACACCCACGCCGAGAGCAACCACGGGAAGGGTAGAAACCTTGAGGCCAATTTCCAGAAGGCTCATCAGGGCATAGGTAAGAATGGATACCAGCGCCAGGGGCAGGATGATACACAGAACGGCACGCCAGGAGCGAAACTGGACGAAGCACAACAGAATGACCGCTGAGAACACGCACAGCAAAATGGGATACTGCGCCGCGGCGACCAACTCGTTGGTGGCGGCCATCACCCCGATGTTGCCGGTGGCCAGACGATAGCTGACTTCGGGATGGGCCAGGGTTTCGCGGAAGTCCTTGACTTCGGAGACGATGCGCTCAATGGTGCCGGCTTTGTGATCTTCGGTAAACACCATGACCGGCATGACGCTGCAATTTGGATTGAGCAACCCGGTGGCGGTCGGCACGTAGCCGACCGCCTGCACCATGGTGGTCGGGTTGCGGGGCAACACCCGCCATTTGAGGCTGCCTTCGTTCCAGCCGGCGTTGATCACCTTGGCAACACCCGGCAGGCTCACCACCGACTGGACTCCTTCGACATTTTGCATGTGCCAGGCAAAGTAATCGATATTGGTCATAATGTCGTAATCCATGCAGCCTTCGGAGCGCGTTTCGGTGATAACCGACAGGGTATCGATACCGATGGCGAAATTTTCGGTGATCACTTCGCTGTCCTGATTGTAACGCGAGTCCTGTCGCAACTCTGGAACCCCGCTATGCATGTCGCCAATCTGAATATCGGACGCTTTCCACAGCCCCACGCCCAATAAAACGAGCGATACACCGATGATTGCCGCGGCGGGCTTACGGCGCGTTGCTTTGGAAAAGAAATGCCAGTAGGGCCGCAGATCTTGCGTCTGCTCCGCGACGCGTGAATGGTATCCCTCATCGAAATGGACATAGGACAGCAGCACCGGCAGCAGCAAAAGATTGGTCAGAATGATGACCGCCACCCCGAGACTGGCGGTCACGGCCATCTCCTGAATCACTTGCACGTCAATCAGGCTGATGGTCACAAAGCCGATGGTATCACTGACCAGAGCGATGGTTCCGGGAATGACCAACTGGCGAAAGCTGGTGCGCGCGGCGTCCATAGCGCTTGCGCCGGTGCGAAGCGCAGCGGTATTGGCGGTGATCATCTGCACGCCGTGGCTTACCGCGATGGCAAAGATGAGAAAGGGCACGAGCAGCCCCATGGGATCGATTCCGTAACCGAGTAGCGGAAGCAGCCCGAGCTGCCAGATGACTGCAATCAGCGAACAGCCGATCGGCACCAGGGTCAATCGGAAGGAGCGGGTATAGAAAAAAACCAGGACCGAGGTGATGGCTAACGCCACAAAAAAGAACAGGACGATGCGCGTTGCACCCTCTGCTATGTCGCTGACCACCTTGGCAAAGCCGATGATGTGGACATCGACGGTGTCACTTTGGTAGGGGGCGCGAATCTGCTCCTCGAGCAGGCGCCCCACGGCAATATAATCAAGGCGCTCTCCGGTAATGGGGTCGACATCGAGAAGCTGTGCGCTGATGATCGCCCCGGAAAAATCGCCGGCCACCAGGCGTCCCAGAATGCCTGCTTTGAGTATGTTTTGGCGAACCTGCTCAAGCCCTTCGGTTGTCGGTTGAAAATCGGCGGGAACGACGTTGCCGCCGGAAATACCGTCCTCCACCACCTCAGTGAAGCGCACGTTGGGTGTGAAAATGGAAGAGACCTGCGCGCGATCAACACCAGGGATGAAAAAAACGTCGGCGGTGGCCTGTTCAAGCGTTCCAAAGAATTCCGGAGTGAAGATGTCGCCGTCTTTGGCTATCAGGGCAATCAGAATCCGGTTGGCGCCGCCGAATTCCCGCTCATATTCGACAAAGGTCTGCATGTACTCGTGCTTGAGTGGCAGCAGCTTGGCGAACCCCGCATCAATGCGCAGGTGGGTCGCCGACCAGGCCATGAGCACGGTGAGAACGACAAAGAAGGCGATAATCCAGATACGCGCGCCAAAGATCAGATTTTCAAGGCGGCGAGTGATGGAACCTTTTTTCATTCACGAAACTCCAGGAAACGAAAACGAATGCAAATGACCTGCATATTTTCAGTCAATCGGCAGGCGTGGGGGACGCAGGCATTGCGATCCGGTCAACGCCGAATTCTCCGACACCAAACACGCTTCCGTCATCCATCTGCAGCAAAGCGGAGAGTCCCTGGCGATCGGGTCGCAGATGAAATGCGAAGCTGGCGCCGCCGTCATCACTGATGAGAAGCGCCCCGGCAAGGCCGGCAATCAGGATGCGGCCATCAGCAAGTATCAGCGCATTATTCAACGTGGCCTGGGTGCCGCTGTCGATCTCCTGCCAGGATTCTCCAGCATCATCGGAGCGGAACAGGTGGCCACGCAGGCCAAAGAGCAGCAGGCTTTTGCCGTTGAGAGGCAGAACGCCGAAAAAAGATCCCTCATAGGGCGGGTAGCGTTCGTCCCAGGTTTCTCCGCCGTCTCGCGAGCGATAGAAATTGCCGGCCTCGGCGGCGATATAAAGAATGTCCCGGCCGACTGCCATTTTGTTCAGATGATAGTCGTGCTCGCTTATCCAGCGCGAATCCCAAGTTTCTCCACCATCCTCAGTCTCAAGGAAAGCGCCGTAGGCGCCGATGACAAAACCTCTTTGATCATCCGTGAACCAGACATCCAGCAGCGGACTTTCGGCCTCAGGATCAGCGTACATCAATTGCCAGGACTCACCGCCATCGACGGTCTTGAGGATGACCTGATCATGGCCGACCGCCCAACCGAGTTGTCGGTCTTGAAAATGCACCGCCGTCAAGGTGGCGCGGGTCGGCACTCTGACCTGATGCCAGCTTTGCCCTTTGTCTTCCGATCGCAGAATATGACCGCGTTCCCCGACGACCACTGCCAGGCCCTCGACAGATTGGCCATCGAGCAGCAGCGAGCGCACCGCAAGGGGAGCCTGAATGGCGTATTGCGTATCACCGGCCGGAATTTTTAAGGGTGAAAGGGTCATGATCAGGAAGAATACGAGACAAGAAATCCGGCGCATACAGGCTCCGAAAGTACACACATGAAAACGGCCGGATCAGGGACCCGGCCATTTTCATGGTCGTTTTCATCCGGGCAAGCCGGATGGTCGTTAGCGGGTTCCGCCCCGGCGTAAGGCGCCGGGAGCAAAGTCAGACAGGCTGGGACGAACATCGAAGTTGAACATGGTGCTCTCGTTGTTGAGCCCGACGGCCAGGTAGCGCCCGGATTGCAGGTCGGTGTGGACCTCAAGGGTCGTCCACAAGGTCGGTACCTCATAATAATTAATGACATGCCCCTCGGAGACGCGCCAGAGCTGATCACGGTTGTCGTAGATATCCACGGCCAGAATCTGCCAGCTGTCTTCATCGACATAAAAGGTGCGGCGTTTGTACAGATGCCGCGCCCCGTCCTTCAGGGTCGCGTCCACCACCCAGACCCGATGCAGTTCGTAGCGCAGGTGCTCGGGATTGACGTGCAATGGGGTCAGAATGTCGGAATACTTCAGGCGATTGCTATGAAGTTTATAGGAGTTGTAGGGCACATAAATTTCTTTTTTGCCGACCAGCTCCCAGTTGTAGCGATCGGTCGCCCCGTTGAACATATCGAACTGGTCGTTGGTACGAATGCCGTCCGAAGCCGTGCCCGGATTGTCGTAAGCCACATTGGGGGCACGTCTGACGCGGCGCTGGCCGGGATTGTACACCCAGGCGGAGCGCGGTTCTCTGACCTGGTCGAGGGTTTCATGCACCAGCAGGATTTCTCCGGCCAGGCGGGCCGGCGCAGTCACTTCCTGTTTGAAAAACAAAATCCGGTTGCCCAGTTCCTCCTCGGTGATGCCTTCTTTGGCGTAGAGCAGAAAATACTCTTCCTTGAACTGCACAAGAGTGTAGTTGCCGCCGCGGGTTACAGCGGCCTGGGCAATGCGCCGCTGGGCAGCTTCACCGCGAAAACGCAGCAGGTGGTTCCAGATGACTTCAATCCCCGATTTGGGAATGGGGAAGGGGATGCCAACGACCGCACCGGCGACGCCATCGCCATCGTTGACCAGACGCGCGGTGGCGGCCACTTCGCGCGTCGCCTCATAGATGCGCTGGGGCACTGCGGCGCTGCGGCGGGTTGGATAGACGTTCATGTGGAAACTGGGATAGGTTTCCAGCATGGCTTTGTGGCCGACGGTCAGCTTGTCGGCGTGTTGTCCCATGTTCTCCGCAGTAATGGTGAAGAGGATGGCATCATCGGCAAAAGGATCGGGGTGATGGTCGCCCTTCTGGTACCCCGCGGGCGGCGCGGTCAGGCCGCCGGTCCAGGGAGGAATGGTTCCGTCTGCGTTACCGGCCTTCTCGGCACCAAGAGGGGTCAGATCATTGCCAAGTCGCGCGATTTCCTCAGGGAGCAACTGTGCCGAAGCAAAACTAGCAACCCCAAGCACCAGAAAAAGGGCTCCCAGTAAACGAAAGGTTTGTTTGAACATGAGGTTCCCCCTATTTCTAGAATGAATACTTGATGTTGGCGGCGATGATGTCACGATCATTGATCAGATTGTAGCGTCCGGCACCGAAGAAATTGGTGTAGCTCAAATCGGCACCCCAGCGCAGCTGGTAATCCGCACCGATGCCGAAGGTGATGGCCTTGCGGCCCTCAACAAAGTTGCCGCCTGGGCCGGGCGTGGTGCCCTGCACGTCGTGCTGCCAGGCAATGCGCGGCGAGAGGGTGACGGCGCCGATGGCGTTGTTGTAATCGAGACGTCCCACCATGCGATATCCCCAAGACGTAGAGTCGGCAAAACGGCCGGCGGGTTCGACCTCATCAAAGTGAAAGCCCTTCAGCGCCTCATTGCCGCTGATCGGTGTGCCGGGCGCTTCCAGGCGCAGTTCAGATTTTTTAGGCATATTGCGCACATAGGTCATACCGACTTCGCCAATCAGGACAAATTGATTGGCACCGAACGTCGGCCCAAACAGTTGAGTGGCTGTGGATTGAACCTGAATCACATCGCGACGGATGTAACCGGGGATTTCAGTTTCAAAAGGAATCAGCCCCAACTGACCAAACTCGGCCAACGGCGCAACAGGTGTGTTGCCGGGGCTCAGGTTGTCGATGGCACCCAATGCGGCAAAAAGCAACTCGATATCATCGATCTGCAAAGGCACGCCTCTGCGATAGGAGATTTCACCCTGTAGGGCAATGCCTGATGTGGGAAGCAGAGTATTGAAGCTTGCGCCATAGAGCTTGATGTTTTCCGGGTAGCTGGTGAAATACTGCGCCGTTTCTGCATAGGTGCGCCCCTCGGGATCGACTCCGGCGGCAGCAGCGGCGGTACCGGTTGTCGCATTGAGGACCGGAAGGCGGCTATGATAGTTGATGTAATAAAAACCAAATTCCGTGTCATTCAGAGCAGGAGCATAAATCCGCATGGCCAGGCCGAATTGCCCGGAATCAGAGGCTTTACGCGTTGGACCCCGGGTCACGACCTGGCCGCTGGATGGGTCGGCGGTATCCGGGACATCCCCGAAGCCGAGCATGACCCGATGACCTCCATCACCCACGAAGTCGGCGGTACTCCAGTAGGAGCCCGGCGGATCGATTTCCGTCTCCCTCCAGTCGTAGAGGTAGAAACCTTCAAAGGTGGTGTTCATCGTCGGGCTGATGGATCCCCACACCATACCTTCGGGAACCAGGGCTTCCCTGACCTCTGACCCCGGAAGTCGGATAGCGTTGACGTTGATCGGGTTGATGACATTGATGCCGTTCTGAATGAAGGTGCTTTCCCCCCAATTCACCACCTGCTCGCCGACACGAATCTGTGCGGGCATGTCTCCCACATCAAAAGAGCCCCACACAAAAGCATCGAGCAGGCGAAGATCCTTACCCACCAGATCTTTGGCTTCGCTGCTCAGAGGGGTTTTTTCCCTGCTTCCCTCCATGTTTTCAAAATCATAGAAGCCGGTACCGCGCAGGAAAATGCCCATATCGCGACGATAATTGAGCGCCAGTTCCGAAGTCGCCTTGACGACATTGCTGACCAGTCCCTTTCTGTAGTTGAGATTGCCGTCGTCATAATTGACCGATCGGGCCGTTCCGCCATTGGCCGTGCCGATCAAACGCTGGTCACGGTCCTGAACGCGCCACATCAGGCCATAGGACAGGGTTGTATCCAGGCTGCCGGTCCAGTCTCCCTGGCCGAATTCAAAGGAATGCGCAGGCCCAGACGCCATCAGAAAGAGAGCCAAAGCCCCTGCGGTCAGCAGTTTGAATAACCTTCGGAAGCATTTTTGTTTTTCAGGAATTTGTCGTTGATTCATAGCGCCACCCTCGGGGCAAAATAATAATCGACAATCGCTTCAATTCGGCCTTGTTTACTCAGCCACCGCTTCATTGCTGATGAAAACAGTTGCACCATCGGTCGCGACAAAGGTCGCCATGGCTTCATGCATGACGGTTGTCGCTGCCGCAGAGGGTGACGTCCACGCTGTTTGTAAAAAGAAGGTTGGTAGGGAAAGGCAGTATTCCCTCGGTGAGATCAAAATGTGCGGTAAATCCGCTTCGATCGATATTGAGTTCGGCATCAATATCCTTGTTGTCGCTACCGCAGGCCGGCAGTAGCAAATATCCCGTAAGGGCCAACAGCCAGAATAACCTGCGCATCGTCTCTTTCTCCTGAATAGTAATTCATGAAGAACGTCTACTGCCGGAACCTGAGCCGCCAACCAATGGTTTCTGATACCTTGGAGAAAGCGATCATGTCAACATATTAAAAAACCTGATTATCACTGATCTTCCGCCGGGCACAGTTTGACATATTGTGACAAGGTGCGCCTTGTTGGTCTGAGTTATCCCGCAAGCATATCCTGGTACGGTGCGCCCGCAAGCGCATTCAGCGGCACCAGTGAGTTACGCTTGTCCACGCCTTTGCTTGGACCCGGAAAGCGGCTTAGGGCGGCCGGTGCCGGTGTCCGACTTGCATGGGGGCAAACTTCTGATAACATGCCTTGCATAGCCGTTTTACGGAAACGAACGAGGAAATGCACGCCTGCCACCATGCTTCCTCTGCGCGAAGAATCGTCGAATATGTTTTTCACCTACGATTTAAAGGGCACACCACGGGAAATCCCCCCCATCGTCTCAGTTATTTTATGCATTCGACGGCGTGCGCATCATCCGTGTGAAAGGAGGTGAGAAAAAAAGGCGGCACCAGAGTCCGGGGGGATATGCATGCGCTCGGCCGAGCCAGTGGCCGGAGCCTGCCTACACATGTGAAAGGGAGGATAAGAAGAATGCAAGGACCAATAGCTTTTCTCTTGCTGTTCATGGCGACGCTGGGCTTTGCGATGCCCGGTACGGCCTTGGCTTTCAGCGGCGGAATTTCCGGCTATTCCGGCAACCCGGCGACCAATGGCGGGGCAACCTGCACCCTGTGCCACAGCGGAGGTATAGTCCCATCCGTATCCCTCAGCGGACCGAATTCGGTGGCCCCAGGCTCGACCCACACCTACACCCTCACCATCAGCGGCGGCCAGGAGGTCGCCGGCGGCCTTGATGTCTCCGTTACGGGAGGAATGCTGACGGTCTCCGCAGCCGGCACCAAGCTGCTGAACAACGAAATCACGCACACGGCCTCCAAGCCCGCCGCCAACGGCGAGGTGACCTTTAGTTTCGATTGGACCGCACCGGTCAGCGGCTCCGTAACCATGTACGCCGCCGGCAATTCGGTGGACGGGCAAAGCGGGGCCCAGGGCGACAACTCTGCCGCGACGCAACTCAGCATCGCCGTCGAGACGATGGGCAATCAGCCGCCGACGGCCGACCCCGCTGGACCCTACAGCGGTGCGGTGGGCGAAACCATTACCTTCGACGGGTCGGGGTCCTCGGACGCCGACGGCTTCATCGTCGCGTACGACTGGGATTTTGGTGATGGCAACAGCGGCACGGGCGTTAATCCCATTCACGCATTCACCATGGCCGGCAACTACACTGTCAGCCTCACCGTAACCGACGATATGGGGGCGACGGACACGGCCACCACCTCTGCCATGATCAACGGAGGCGTATCGCAGCCGCTGAACACGATGGAGAAACTGGGTAAGGCGTTGTTTTTCGACACCAACCTGTCGACCCCGAAAGGCCAGTCCTGTGCTGTCTGCCACGGGCCTGAAGCCGGCTGGACCGGGCCGTTGAGCGAGATCAACGCGCACGGCGCGGTCTACGAGGGCGCCAAGCACAACCGCTTCGGTAACCGCAAGCCGCCGAGTTCGGCCTACGCCACGCCCAGTCCCGTCTTCCACATGACCTCTCCGGGCGAGTTCATGGGCGGCAATTTCTGGGACGGTCGCGCAACCGGCGAAATCCTCGGCAACCCGGCTGCCGACCAGGCGCAGGGGCCGTTCCTGAATCCGCTGGAGCAGGCCAACCCCAACATGCAGGTCATCTGCCAGCGCATCAAACAGTCACGGTTCGCCGAGGAGTTGGTGGGAGAGAGCTACGCCGCTCTGTTCGCGCAGGTCTTCGGCCCCGGCTCTTTTGATTGCCGTCCAAGAAACCTGCAGGCAACCTACGACTATGTCGGCCTAGCCATTGCCGCCTACGAGGGCTCCAGCGAAGTCAACGCGTACAGCGCAAAGTTCGATGCCTGGCAAGCCGGCATGGTCGAACTGACCGAGCAGGAAATGATGGGTTGGCAGTTGTTTAATGGCAAGGCGCTGTGTTCCGTCTGCCACCTGACCACCCCGGGGCCGAACGGCGAGCCCCCGCTTTTCACCGATTTCCGCTACCACAACCTGGGTGTCCCGAAAAATCCCGAGAACCCCTTCTACACCCAGCATAAAAAATTCAACCCCGATGGCGAGAACTGGATTGATCCGGGCCTCGCAGGATTCCTTGAGACCCGGCCCGAGTACCAGGAATTCGCTGAGCAGAATTACGGCAAGCACAGGACGCCCACCCTGCGCAACGCAGACCTGCGTCCCGATGAGACTTTCGTGAAGGCCTTCATGCACAACGGGGTCTTCAAGAGTCTTGAGGAGGTGGTGGCGTTCTACAATTCGCGCGACACGGGCATGTGGCCGCCGCCCGAAGTCGACCAGAACCTCTCGCCGCTGCTGGGAGATCTGGGGCTGAGCGCACAAGAGCAGGCAGCCCTCGTCGCGTTTATGAAAACGCTCAATGACGGCTTCATGTCTGAGTAATCGTCGAATGAAGGGCGGCTGAGTTCCGCCGGTAAATAAAAAAGAGGCGACCCTGGCAACAGGCGTTGCCTCTTTTTTATTTACCGACGCTGGGACAACCTCTCTCGAGTCTCTGGATGTAGCAGGAATTGCGGGAATGTGGACCATTCAGATTGGCGTCTTTCCGGGTTTTGGGCTAAAATTAAAAATTAGTTGCGCACGAATTGCC
The DNA here is from genome assembly GCF_000820505.1 of Geoalkalibacter ferrihydriticus DSM 17813. NCBI lineage: Bacteria > Pseudomonadati > Thermodesulfobacteriota > Desulfuromonadia > Desulfuromonadales > Geoalkalibacteraceae > Geoalkalibacter > Geoalkalibacter ferrihydriticus. Next base: position 465,434 of record NZ_JWJD01000003.1, read on the forward strand.
AATGTTGCGGCTTCGGCCTGCATGCCTGGCCAGAATACAGTGTTCACCTAACTGCTTAGTACGGGGTGATTAGACACGTATTGAAAATCAATTCTATCCCTTTTGGCTTAATCAAGGAGAGCGCATCATGTTCCGCCGTCTGTTTTTTCTGCTTCTTATCTGCCTTTTTCTCGATGCCGCCAGCGGTATAGCCGCAAGCGGCGATCGCCTTTATGTCACCGGTTCCAGTGTTAACGTGCGGTCGGGACCCGATACAAGTCGATCCGTTCTGATGCAGCTTGGGGAAGGGCATGAATTAACGGAAATCGAACGACGAAATGACTGGGTTCGCGTTCGCATCGCCTGGATTGGAGGCAGCGGCTGGGTCCATGACTCTCTGTTGACTTCGGAGGCGCCTGCCGATGCCGCCCAGGTGAGACCGCCTTCATACCACCAGTTTGTCCAGAATGTCGAACAGCTCAACCTGGAGATTCTTGACATTCTTGACGATGTTTTTTTCACCCGCGTTGCCTATCGAGGTGAAGGGAGCGTGGAATTGACGGCAACCCCTGCCTGGTTGTCTGCCCCCGAGGCGAATCGCCGCAGGGACGTTGAGGCGCTATATGGCTTGTGGACGGCTCATCACGGCGGTGATGAAAGTGCTCTTGTTATCGTCAATCCCCGTGGCGATCAGGTGACCCGGTATCCCTGATGTCTCGACAGAATCCGACGGCAACTGCTTGTCAGGGTTTACGCTATTGAATGATTGAAAGGTCGATTCGACGAAAATCATCTGCCAGGCATTTCCCCTCCCTTCACCCCGCCTTGCATCTGCTAAACTTTGCGTAAACGCCCGCCCAGGGGACATTACGAATGATCGAAAATCGCCCGCCGCAGAACCGAAGCTCCGCCTTGCGCAGGCGGCGTCCGCCCCGCCGTAGACGGCCGGGGGCGCGCCGCAACCCGGGCGATCCTCTGTCCGGAGCCCGGGGAAGGCTGCGCCGCTTCCGCCAGGCCACCCTTCTGGCGGTGGCCCTCACCAGCCTTCTGCTCATGATCATCGCCCCCTGGGAGACCGGGCTTGTCGACGGCGCCGAGGAGGGGATGGTCGTCACGGCCGCCCCCCTTCCCGGCGATTCGGCCGAAACCGCCCCCGGCGAAAAGCCTGCCGCTCAGGAGTCCGGCAATACCGAAATGGAAGGACCCCTCGGGCAGGCCGCCGCCGAAGAGGCGGCTCGCACGGTGCAAGTCCTGTGGGAAGGATTCTACGGCAATCTCCCCAAATTCGTCGTCGTCCTGGGTGTTCTTGCCGTCGCTTGGTTTCTGGTGTGCATCATCCGTCCCTTGCTTCGAAGGACGCTGCGAAGGTGGGAGCGGGCCAACGCACTGATCGCCCTCTTTGGCATCGGCGTCTGGCTTCTGGCGGCGGGGATCTCCCTGAGCGTCCTCGCGGGGGATATCCGGGCGCTGGTCGGCTCCCTCGGCCTCATCGGCCTTGCCCTCTCCTGGGCGTTGCAAACCCCCATCGAGAGCTTCACCGGGTGGATTCTCAACTCCTTCCAAGGATATTACCGAGTGGGGGATCGGGTGGCGGTGGGTGAGGTCTTCGGCGACGTCTACCAGATCGACTTTCTGACGACGACCGTCTGGGAAATCGGCTCGCCGGGGCGGGGAGGGTTCGTCCAGGCGGAACAGCCGACGGGGCGGCTCATCACTTTCCCCAACAATGAGGTGTTGGCGGGGACGGTGGTGAATCTGACCCGCGATTTTCCTTACGTCTGGGATGAGTTGACCGTGCCGCTGGCCAACGAATCGGATTTGGGGTACGGGATGCAAGTGCTGACTGGAGTGGCCGGGGAGCTTCTCGGAGTGCAGATGGTCGAACCGGCACGTCGCTACGGCGAAATCCTGCGCAGGGCTGGGCTGGAGACGGGGGTGCCGGGGGACCCCCAGGTCTTTCTAGCGATGAACGATTCCTGGACAGACCTCGTCATCCGCTATCTCGTCCACGCCCGGGAGCGTCGTACGTGGAAGAGCGAGCTGACGATGCGGGTCATGGATGAGCTGAAAAAGCCCGAGCACCAGGGACGGCTCATCAGCGTCTATCCGCGCAGGCAGCTTCAGTTCATCGGGCCGGACGGCAAAGCGGAGCCGGTCGATGCCGACCGCGACAGATCCTGATTCCACCCCTTTCTTTGCCTTGTCAGCCGTTAGACTTTCCTTTGTCGATAACCTCGTCAGCTTCTTGTTCATCGCCGGCGTCCGGCTGGGGTTCTTCGTCTGCCGCGGCAACGCCGGGATCGTAGTCGAGAACTACGAGCATGGGAAAGTGGTCGGATCCGATGTCGGGAAGGCGACGCAGCTCGACGAGAAGGAAATGTTTGGATGCGAAGACGTGATCCAGCGGATAGCGCATGAGGCGGCTTCTGGTGTCAAAGGTGTTGATAAAGCCCCGGCCCACCCGAGGGTCGAGCAAGCCTCCGATGCGCTGAAAAAGATGCGTGGTGTGCGACCAGGCCACGTCGTTGAAATCGCCGGCGACGATGACCGGAACGTCCCCCAGTTCACTTACCTCTTTGGCAACCAGCAGCAACTCTGCATCCCGCATATCGGTGTCTTCTCGCTCGCCGTCTTCGGCCTCATCTCCCTCGTCATTCTTGGCACCGCCGTCTTCCTCGCCTTCGGGGCGTTTTGCACCGGGAGGGCGTGGATGCACGCCATAGAGGGTCACGAGCGTTCCCGAACGGAGCCGCACCTGGGAGCGAAGCGACGGGATTTCCGGCTCAATCAAAAATCGGATCTCTGGATTCACCAGCTCTAATCGGGAATAAAGCAGCTTTCCGTAATGATTCTCCTGCGGATGCAATAGCGTGTAAGGATAGTCGTCTTCCAGGCCGTCGAGCTGTTCAAGCCACCACTGGGTTGGTTCGCTTAACAGAATGATGTCGGGATCGTTGTCGCGTATGAGGTTGCGCAGCGCTGCCACTTCCCGATTATCGTAGAGCACGTTGTAGATCAAAAGCGATATGCGGTTGGAATCGTCTTCGGCATGGCTGTCCGACATTTCCCTGGGATAAAACGCCGTGTAGGGAGCGATGGAAATGAGCTGCCAGACCAGCGCAAGTCCGACTACCGCAGCAAGCGCGTATTCCCACGGCCGCAATCGCCCGTAAGAACGCAACGCTACATAGCCTGCCAGCGTTAGCCCCAACAGCACGGCGATCTGTATGCGCGGAAAATCAAAGATACGTATCCACCAAGCGTCGCTGCGGAATAGCGGCACGGCAGTGCCGAAGACCAACGCCAACGAAAGCAGGCCCACAGCGACGCGGCAGAAGAAATGACTTGTTTTCCTTTTGGGTATTATTGACATGGAATAGCTTTGTACCGGCCCTGCAAAAGATGCCCTGCCCTTTGTCGCCTGGTATTGGAGTTGACACCCCATTCCGTGGGCATCGATTGAAAAAAAGGCGATCAGTGCAGATCGCCTTTTCAGGAAAAAACCCCTTAAGGTGTGCTGTTATACTTGTCCACTTCGCGCTCGGCCTCTTCTTTTGTTTTGCCATACCGTTCTTGGATCTTGCCGACCAGTTTGTCCCGATTTCCCTCAATGCGGTCAAGATCATCATCCGTCAGTTTGCCCCATTGAATTTTAATTTCGCCCTTTAACTGGTTCCATTTGCCTTTCATTTGCTCTTTGTTCATTGCGAGCTCCTTTGTTTCGGGTAATCAAATGTTTAAGGGGTGTTGCATCCTTAAGCCTGTAAAGATCTTATATCCGATTCGGTGACTTGCAACTATTCAACTTCTGTTTTTTCATTACAGACCTTTTAACAAAATTTCTGAATTCTGAAGTGGTTGAAATTTCATCCCTTTTGTTCGGCCCGCTAGTGTTCCGTGCGTTTATACAGATTCGCAGGGTCGGACCAAGCTAAGTATCCGGAAATAAACGAAAAGGTTTTTGAAATACCCCTTAAAATCAGGCCATGGGCCGATTTTTGAGGGTAAAATCAGCACGGAAGGCGAGGGGGGGATGGCAAGGGCAAAGCTATGGAGTCAATTTCACCCCAAAAAATCGACCCATGGCGGTAGAAAATGCCCATTTTTTGTATTAATTTTATATAGCTATCAGTAAGTTGGCTTGGTCCGACCCCGATCTGCCAATATGGTTGTGTTACGGGGAATTTTCATATAGGCTTTGCGCGGCACTTCAAATACTTCGCAAAGGAGGAAATATTCATGAAAAAACTTCTATTCATTTGGGTCGCAATTAATTTAATTTTCACGGGTTGTGCCGCCCACCAAGGCAAGATGGTCGGTGAGCAAGGGACATACACCGAGGTGTGCAAAGCGGTGACGGAGCAGGAAATCGCCGCGCTGTTTGATCGTTGGAATGCGTCGTTGCAAACGGGTGACCCGACCAAGGTCGTGCAGAACTATGCTGAACGCTCCATTCTCCTGCCCACGGTTTCAAATAAGCCCCGCCTCACCGTGGAAGAAAAGAAAGACTACTTCCACCATTTTCTGGAAGATCGACCTTCGGGCAGGATTGACATGCGAACCATCGAACTTGGCTGCAACACGGCGGTGGATGCTGGACTTTACACCTTCACCTTCGCCAAAACAGGGGCCTCGGTCAGCGGGCGTTACAGCTACACCTATCGTTGGAACGGCTCGGAGTGGCTCATTACCAGTCACCATTCCTCGGCTATGCCCGAGAAAGAATAGCCATCGTCACCAAAAAGACGGGGGGATATATCAGGGCAGGCCCACACCTTGATGGCCTGCGACGTCAACAGGAGAAAAATCGAAACGTCCATTCAGCCTGCTGCAGGTTGGTCTCCCTTGTCCTTGGTTGCGCAATTGGTGAATCCATACGCCCCCTGAGATAGCCAAGATGTCTCAATTACCCTTGGCCTGCGCAGCAGGGTCTCCCTGCTTGGCCTTGATCTGCTCTTCCAACTGCTTGAGGGCATGGCTCAATCCGTTGATAAAGTTCGGGGCCGTGAGCGCCGGCAAAATCAGGGTCGCCANCCTGCTTGGCCTTGATCTGCTCTTCCAACTGCTTGAGGGCATGGCTCAATCCGTTGATAAAGTTCGGGGCCGTGAGCGCCGGCAAAATCAGGGTCGCCACCTCAACCGGTTCGTTGTCGGGACCGTTCTGGGCCAGCTTGATACGCAGGTTGCCGTTGGACAGAGAGACGCTGGTAAAACCATCGGTAAAAATGTGCATGTGCTTGACTCCTTGATCGTCATTTAAAGGGGCGGCCTACGAGCCGCCCCCGAGGTTGACAGAGGTTTTTTGATCAGAACCGGTAGCCCACAGTGGCCCACAGGCGCGGGTTACGATCCTTGCTGTCGGACAGGGGCTCTCCGCCCCTGGTTCGCCAGGCCAGGGCAAGATCGGTGCTGAAGCCTTTGTAGGCGGCGCGCAACCCGATGCCGGCGCCGTCGATACGGCGGTGGTTGTCGGTCTCCTCGGAAAACTTGTTGATGCGCACATGGCCAAAATCATAGAACAGATAGGGACTGACCTGCTGGATCCGGTAGCGCAGTTCCACCTGGGTCAGAATGCCCTGGTCGCCATAGCCTTCGCCGCTGGGATAGGCGCGCACCCCATAGGCTCCGCCGACACCGAAATCCTCCGATGAATCCAGATTGCTGTCGCTTTTCTGTCCACTGACCCGGGCAAAGAAGGTCCAACTGTCGGTGATCTGCTGCAAGCGGGCGACATCGAGATTGATCTTGTGAAAGTTGCCCTGCGGACGATCGGCGACCCTGTCGTTGAATTTGACCCGCCCCTGCGTCCAGACGAGGCTGCCGTAGGTGATGCCGGCGCCCAGGAATCCGTCGCGATGATCAAACAGCAGACTGATGGGGACACTGTCGCTGTTGCGCCGGGTGCGCCCGGTCAGATCATCGTCGGTCAGGCGTTTGTGCTGATAGAGGATGCCGGCGCTGAGGTTGGTGCGTTGGGAGCGGACGAGCGGGTAGCTGAGCCCCGCGCTGGTGATCTGGGCGGTTCCGGTGCTCTCGGCGACGGAAAACTCCTTGCCCAGTTCATAGTCGGTATGGGCATAGCCCACCTGCGCCCGCAGCCCGGAGTAGCCGACGGGCACACTGTAGGTGGCCGAGCCCAACAGCAGGGTTTCGTTGGTGACCATGGTGCGCAGTTGCAATTGATCACCGACCCGCATCAAGGGATTGAGGTTTAACCCGAGGCGGGCGCGGTATTCGCCGGTGTAGCGGTTGCCGTGATTATCGACGGCGACATCTCCACTGTAACGTTTGTCAGGCTCGACGGTCACCAGCAGGTCACCGGTGCCGAGTTCCTGTCCGGGGCGGATCAGCGGAGCGGTGCGGATGCCGGGGAGATCATCCAGCAGCAGGGTGGTGCGCTCCAGCGGGGCGGAGGCTATCACCTCGCCTTCCTGTAGAGCGCCAAGCCAGCGTTGGGCCGTATCGGCGACGCGTTCATCTCCTTGGGCAAGAACTTGGCCATAGCGCCCCTCAACAATCTCGATCCGCAGCGTTCCGTCGCTCAGGGTCTGGGCAGGCAAAAAAGCGCGCGCGAAGGGATAACCCTTTTGCTGATAGAAGCTGGTGACCTGCCAGGCGATATCACGCAATCCGGCAAGGTCGTACTCCTGTCCCAAACGATCCGCAACGATGTCGGTTACCTGCTCATCGCTAAAGGCGCTGTGACCAGAGAACTCAAGGGTGCGCACCTCGGCCGTGGGGCCGCCGGGGGCGACGGGCTCCCGGGTCGGGGGGTCGATGACCAGGCCGTCACTGGGAGTCGGGGGCAGGGGGGGTGTTTGCAGCTCCTGCAGGATGCGCCCGGCATCGGGCGGGGTTTGGGAAAATGCGGGTTGAGCCACAACGAAAATCGCAAGGACAGCAAAAACACGAAGGGTGGATATCACGGCATAAAATCCTTTGTTTGCATTGGGCATTGTTAAACTCCAAGCTTTGTCCTGGAAACAAGCCCATCCCCGTCGAGCTGACCGACGGGCATGGCAGACTGATCGGCTAATGGGTTTCCCGGGACCTGTCACGGCCCA
>NZ_JWJD01000004.1 GCF_000820505.1 Geoalkalibacter ferrihydriticus DSM 17813
CTTCTGCCTTCTGCCTTCTGCCTTCTGCCTTCTGCCTTCTGCCTTCTGCCTTCTGCCTTCTGCCTTCTGCCTTCTGCCTTCTGCCTTCTCGCTTTCTCGCTTTCTCGCTTTCTCGCTTTCTCGCAACTGACAACTGACAACTGACAAAAAAAAACCCCGCTTGCGCGGGGTTCATCTAACCTCATTCAAATGTCAGGGGTTCGTGTCAGTCAGCCTTTTGGAAAACCAGTTCTTCCTCTTCCACAGGGGCTGCTGCGGGTGCAGTCGCCAGAGCTTCGACTTTCTTGGGCCGCAGGGAGAGGGACAGCATGGCACCGACCAGGAGCAGTACGCCGGCGACGGCGAAGGGCATGGCGAAGCTGCCGGTCTGGGCGCGGAGCATTTCAGAGAGCCGCACCAGGACAAAGCCGCCGACGCCCCAGGAGGTGAAGAGGATGCCGTAATTCATACCGAAATTCTTCAGGCCCCAGAGATCCTTGGCAAATGAGGGGAACAACGCGAGGTTAGTTCCGTAATTAAAGCCGATAAAGGTGGCCAGCAGGACAATGACAACCGCGCTGGTTCCCTGATTGCCGATCACAGGGATGGCCGCGAACATCAGAGAAGCTTGAAGGACGAGCATAATGATCAGGGTGTTGGCGCGGCCGATTTTGTCAGAGACGATACCTGCGACGATGCGACCGGCGGCGTTACCGATGGCAAGAATCGCAACAGCGAGAAATGCCAGGGTTCCCATGCTCGCCTTGGCCATACCGGCGACGCTGCCGATAACCATGAGGCCCGCGCCGGCACCGATGAAAAAGACCATCCACAGGGTGTAGAATTGACCACTTTTAAAAAGCTGCGAAGGGGTCATGTCGACGCTGGGCTTGGCAGGAGCCGCGGTCGAAGCGGCGGCAGTCTGAGCAGGTGCGCCGACAGGAACGTAACCCTTAGGCGGATTGGTGACCAGCAGTGCCAACCCACTGACGAGCACGGCAAAGGCGACACCAAAGATCAGCATGGATTGCTGAAGACCATAGGCACCGAGCATATACTGGGCCAAAGGAGCGATGTACACCGATGCCAGACCGAACCCCGACACGACGATACCCGCGATCAAACCGGTCTTTGCCGGAGGAAACCACTTGAGCGCCGGTGGCGTGGCGGCCGAATAACCAAAACCGATGCCGGCACCCGCCATCACCCCAAAACCGAGGACCCAGGCCCAATAGGCGGTGGACTGAGAAACCAGCACGAAGCCTGAAGCGACCAGCAACCCACCGATCATGATGGTTAGGCGCGGGCCGAATTTGTCCTGGCACTTGCCGGCCAGAATCATGGAAAAGGCAAACACCAGACAACATACCGCGTAAGGATCGTTGATGGCGGCAGGATTCCAATTAAATGCACCAGCTCCGCCTTGTGCGACCGAATCGGCAATGGCGCCACGGAAAATACTCCAGGTGTAAAGAATGCCGAGTGCCAGGTTGATCCCGGTTCCGGCAAGAACAACGGTCCAGCCCTTGCGGTTGGAAGTTTGCGTTGCGTTCATGGCCTGTTCCTCCTTTTGGTTGTGCTGAATTAGTGAACTGCGAGTGGCAACGTATCGAACCTGAAAGGGAAGCGGCCAGCGTACCGAAAAATTGACCACCGGCTTGCCTCCACCCATAAAAACTTGCCCCTGCCCCCCGGCCCCTGTGGATCCCCTACCGTAGGCCGACCTTTGAAAAAAACTGCACTCCTGATACCGGTCACTGCAAAAAAGATCCTTCCTGCGCGCCTCGCCTGAAGGGACCGCTTTGCAGCGATCTTCTTGTACGGCAAAATAAGGACAAAGACTCGCGTTCATGATCAAATTCTCCCGGTGCGGTTCCGATTTGCCCTTCTTGCGTATACATACAGAGCAACGCGCGTACCAACCCCGGAGATTCTTAAAAAAATCGTTCTATTTCGTTTAATTTCAACGGCTTAGAAAGACCGATCCGTTGGGGGGAGATTCCTATCCAGAGAAGTCCATTTGCAAATGTGCGAATCAGCAGGCCGCAGCACAGCTGTGAAGAAAATCGCTGATCGCGACTGAGCGAGGCTGAAAGCCGCCTGGCGGGCCTTGTGCGGGGAGAGGGGCTACTTTAAAACAAGGTTTTGCAGGACTGCAAAGAAAGGATTTCTGCATTTTCGCAATTGTGCAAATTGCGCAAATCGCTGAGAGGTGACCAGCCTTGATACTTAACAAAAAACTATGGGGGCCGGCGCATGCTTCGCCGGCCCCCACTTTCAAAATGCTCGCGGGCCGCGGAGCGGTCCCGAATTCTGCTTATTCCCGTTATTTGCTCTTACCCTTGCCCTTGCCCTTGCCTTTGACTGCATATCCATCACTCAGGGTCTGCATAAAGGCGACGATGGCCGCCTCTTCATCGGCGGTCAGACCCAGATCGCCCAATTCGTCCTCGTTCATGTTCTCCCAGACCTCCGGAACGATCATACCGGCGGCAATCATGGCGTCGCGACTGTTGTAGAAGCTGACCACCTCTTCAAGACTCTTAAGAGAACCGTTGTGCATATAGGATTTGGCAAATCCGGGGCCGGGGCGCTTGTCGGCATTGCGCAGGGTCGGCACCTTGTGCTTGCCAAAGCTTTCGGCTACGGCAGTTTCTTTATCCAGACCCCACTCGTCAAACACACTTTGCGGCAGGGTTTCCAAGAAACCGGCCAATCCCGGATCGACCCAGGCCGCCCCTTCGGGATTGATGGGCATACCGTCGACATAGACGGTATCCATGCGGTAAAAGGGATTTTCAGGATTTTTCGGAACTCCGAGATTGTCATAGGTAAAATCGGTGAACAGGGGCGCCGGATGGCATGCGCTACAGCGACCCTTGCCGTTGAACAGTTGCAGGCCCCAGGCTTCCTGCTCGGTAAATTCAGCTTCTCCGGCCATCACATAGTCGAACTTCGAATTGAAGGGGCTCACTTCCACGGAACGCTCGAAGGCGGCGACGGCCAGAGCAAAATTCTTGTAGGCGCGCAAATGTCCGTCGGCGTCATAGGCGCTGCAATCCAGGGGCTCGCCGTAGACCACTTCGTAGAGATAAGCATACTTGGATTGCTCCACAATCATGCAGGCGGCTTCTTCACTGGGGAGATTCTGTTCGACGGGGTTGAGGTAGGGCCCCATGGCCTGATCGGCCAGGGGATCGCCGGTCACCCAGCCCGTGGCGCGGCCGTCCCAGAACATGCCGCCGGCAAACAACCATTCGTCCTCGTCCATATCATAGACATAATCAAAGACAGGGCTGTCGCCCGCATAGGAGGCAGTCGGCGGACGCCGGTTGCCGAAACGCTGGCGCTCGGCTCCAGGATAGACAGCTCCTTGCTTGTTGATGCCGGGGATATGCCCGCTGAAACCGCTACGCTCTTCGTGGCAGAAGGCGCAGGACTGATTGTTGGGGCTGGATAGTGAACTATCGAAATAGAGTTCCTTGCCGAACTGTTCCTCAGGAGTCAACTCGGCAGCAGCAGGCATGCCAACCAGGAGCCCTAGCACGGTGAGTGCTAGAGCCTTGCAGATAAAGCTTTTCATAAATGACGTCCTCCCTGAAACATAGTGCGTGTTGAGAAAAAAACCGAAGACCCTCTGCCCGACCACTGAATGAAACAAATGAAAGCCGCCCTGGAACACAGCCAGCTCACCTCCCTTCTCTCAGATTCCAGATGTGCGGCAACAGGGGTTACCAGAAGTAGACGAAATTGCACCTACCCTTTTGTTAGCAGGGAATCACGCCTTGTCAACAAAAGATAAACCTCCATATTTTATGGATTTTTAAGTTTCCCCCGCAAGTTACGCGGGTTTTTCGACCACGGTCGACTCGGTTTTTTTTACAATTATTTTCCCCCAATCTCAAAGCGCCAAAGTCCTTGGTTCAGCTGCGGCCGAGCCTAAAACGCCGCCATGAGGATATTCTTACACCGGGCACAAAAAAACCTCCTTGATAACCAAACCAAGGAGGCGTGTATAGGCAGGCGCAACAAACCGCCAAGCTGTGTGCCTGGCCGATGGCCCCGGGGGCAACGTCGCCGCGTTGCGGCCCACATCTGGTCGGACTAGCGAAGCACAATCACCGCAGCAGCAGCAAAGGCACGGTGGATTTAAGCATCATCTCGGTGGTGGTGCTACCGATGAGCAACTGGCGAATGCGCGAATGGCCATAGGCGCCCATGATCATCAGATCGATTCCATGCTCCTGCTGGTACTGGCTCAAGACGCTGCTTGCCTCACCGGGCAGGATCACCGCCGGTGTTTCGAAGCCGGCAGACTCCAGACGCAGGCGGGCACGCTCCAACTGGGCGCGTGCCTCGGCGGTATCCGGTCCCACCATCACCAGATGACAGGGCAGGCCCTTGAACAAAGGGCTGGCTGCCACCATATCCACCCCTTTGCGAGTGGTGGCGCTGCCGTCAAAGGCGAGCATGATTTTTTGCGGCGCGCGAAATTCGGCGGTTGTCACCAGGATCGGGCGGCTCATGGCACGGATCACCCGCTCCAGGTGGCTGCCCAGATGTTCCTTTGCGACATCGGCCGCCTCACCACGTCGACCGAGCACTAATAGACGGATTCCGCCTTCCAATTCGCTCAAGGTTTCCACCAGTCCGCCATGGCGCTGCAGCGCCTCGGGCGAAGCCACCCCGGCATTTTTCGCACGTTCCTTGGCGGCAGCCAGAATCTGGCGACCGCGCTCCTGGGCCAGTTTGCCGCGCTTGGCATCGAGTTCCGCCAATTCTTCAAGCAAGGATTCGCGCGCACCCAGACCGAGACTGCCGCTCAAGTCGGCCGGGCGGGGTTCCTGCGTTTTGCTCAGAACATGGAGAAAGGTCAGCGGCGCTTCGAGCCGCAGCGCCGCCCAGGCGGCCGCGTCGCACACGGCCGGGGCATAGGTAGAGCCGTCAATACAGGCAAGTACGAGGGTTTTCATGGCAGAGCTCCTTTAATGGCCCATGAGGCGTTCGACCGCGTCGGGCTTGTCATGCACGGCAAACCGATCGACCATGGTTTCGCTGGCCTTGTTGAGGCCGATGATTTCGACCTCGGTGCCCTCACGACGGAACTTGAGGATGACCTTGTCCAGGGCGCCGACCGCGGTAATGTCCCAGAAGTGGGCCCGACTGACGTCAATTTGCACCTTCTCCACCGCCTCCTTCAAGTCAAAAGAGGCGATAAAACTTTCGGCGGAGGTGAAAAACACCTGGCCGATAACCTGATAGTGGCGCACCCGACCATCCTCCGACAGGTGGGTGCCAACATACAGAATTTTACCGATCTTGTAAGCAAAGAACAGGGCACTGAGCAGCACCCCGACCATAACCCCCAGCGCCAGATTGTGCGTCGCGACCACCACGATCACAGTCGAGGTCATTACGATGCTCGAACTTTTGGGGTTCTTGCGCAGATTGCGGATCGACTCCCAGCTGAAGGTACCGATGGCCACCATGATCATCACCGCCACCAGTGCCGCCATGGGAATGCGCGCCACCCAGTCGCCGACAAACACCACCATCAGCAACAGAAACACGCCGGCCAACAGCGTCGAGAGCCGCCCGCGGCCGCCTGATTTGATATTGATGACAGACTGGCCGATCATCGCGCAACCAGCCATGCCGCCGAGAAATCCGGCGCCGATATTGGCCACACCCTGACCGACGCATTCACGGTTTTTGTTACTCGCAGAATCGGTAAGGTCGTCAACGATGGTGGCGGTCATCATCGACTCGAGCAGACCAACAATCGCCAGAGGCACTGAATAGGGGAAAATAATCCAGAGGGTTTCAAGGTTCAGCGGAATGTCGGGGAGCAGAAAAACCGGCAGGCTATCCGGCAAAGCCCCCATGTCGCCCACCGTGCGCACATCCACACCAAAAAAAACCGTAAACGCCGTCAGGCCGACTATGCAGATCAGTGGCGAGGGAATGGCCCGGGTGACATAGGGAAAGAGATAGATAAGGCCGAGACCCGCCGCCAGCAGGGCATAAACTTGCCAGCCGACGTTGGTGATTTCCGGTAATTGCGCCAGAAAGATGAGAATCGCCAGGGCGTTGACAAAACCGATCACCACCGAGCGCGACACGAAACGCATCAGCCCCCCCAGGCGAAAAACACCCGCCAGAATCTGTAGCAGACCCGTCAGCACAGTCGCCGCAAGCAGATACTGCAGACCATGATCTCGCACCAGCAACACCATGAGCAACGCCATGGCGCCGGTGGCACCTGAAATCATGCCGGGGCGGCCACCGACAAAGGCCGTGACCACGGCAATGCAGAAAGAAGCATAGAGGCCAACCTTGGGGTCGACCCCGGCAATGATGGAAAAAGCGATGGCTTCGGGAATCAGCGCCAGGGCGACGACCATTCCCGCAAGAACATCTCCACGCAAATTGAAGAACCAGTTAAGCCGAATCGAGTGCAAAGCATGGATCATTGGTGCAATTCCTTGAAAAAGAGAGTGCTCTCAAACCGGACGCAGTCGCACCTGAGCCCGAAAAAAAGGAACTTTGGGCGCACGGGACCGGAACAGCAGGGGACGAAAGACGCTGAGGGTAAACGCTTATGGCGGGGTTGCGAGGCAGGCGCTAAAAACAGTCAGGGTGGTCAAGGGGAAAGCTTCTTCGCAGATGAGGAACTCTAAATTCAAAAACCAAACATGACGCGCAGGACAAGGCGGCGACCCTATGCCTAATCAGCAAAAAATGCAAGACAAAAATCAACCCTAAGAATAGACACCGGAAATTAAAAACCGCCGCCCGTTCAAGCAGGCGGCGGTTTGCAAAGCAATTCGAGATAAACGCCTCAGGCGCGCGACACGAAACGCCCATCGCGGGTATCGACCTTGATCTTTTCCCCGGACTCCAGATAACCCGGCACCTGCAAACGCAAACCGGTTTCCAGCAATGCCTCCTTGGTCTGGGCGGTCGCCGTGGCGTTCTTGATGGCCGGCGCGGTTTCCGTCACCACCAGTTCCACCACCATGGGCGGATCAACACTCACCACCTGCCCCTGAAACACGCCCAGGGTCACTTCGGCGCCTTCCAGCAGATAGCCCTGCACGGGGGTGAAAAGTTCTTCGTTCAATTCGTACTGCTCGTAATTCTCCAGATCCATGAACACCCCGCCATCGCCGGAAGGGTAGAGAAACTGGCCTTTGCGCCTCTCGAAATCGGCCTCGTCGACCTTGTCGCCGGCCTTGAAGGCTTTCTCCAGAACCTGGTTTGTAAGCAGATTGCGGTACTTGGTCTTGACCAGGGTATTGCCGCCACGCGCCGAGGGCGACTGAAAGCTGACATCGAGCACCAGACACGGCGCCTGATCAAGCTGAATGACCAGCCCGCGCTTGAGATCATTGGTAAGGATCATGGTTGAGGCTCCTTGAAGTTGTGAAGGCTGCGGAAACTTACCATAAAACAAGTCGGCGACACAACGCTCACCACACAATTTTCCCATGACAAAGCCCCCTTGGTTATGTTCTAATTGAGAGCTTTTTCGGCAACCCTCCGCCACCAGAGGGAAAAGACCAAGGAGAACAAGAATATGTACAACTGTTCCGACCTCAAGAAGGGCCTCAAGCTCATGGTCGACGGCGAGCCGCATGTCATTGTCGCCTTCGACTTCACCAAACCCGGCAAGGGTCAGGCCCTCTACAAATGCAAGCTGCGCAACATGATCACCGGCTCACTGTTCGATCGTACCTACCGCTCCGGCGAATCCTTCGAGCCCGCCAGCCTGGAAGACCGCGACATGCAGTACCTTTACCAGGACGAGTCCGGCTATGTCTTCATGGACCAGAAGAATTATGAGCAGGTCACCCTCAGCGCCGAGACCCTGGGCGACGACAAGTACTTTCTCATCGACAATATGGACGTGAAAGTCCTCATGTTCGGTGATCGCGCCATCGGTATCACCCTGCCCAACTTCGTCAACCTCAAGATCACCCAGACCGACCCTTGGGTCAAGGGCGACACCGCCGCGGGCAACAATAAACCGGCCACCGTCGAAACCGGCTACACCCTGCAAGTCCCAAGCTTCGTCGAGGAGGGCGATCTGATCCAGATCGACACGCGCACCGGATCTTACAATACCCGCGTCAAGGAATAAGCCCCCATGGTGGAGCCCAACTGGCGGCTTGCCGGCAAGCGCGCCAAGTTGATGGAACGGGCCCGGATCATCCAGATGATCCGGGCTTTTTTCATCGAACACGATTATCTGGAGACCGAAACGCCCCACCGCGTGCCGGGCAACGCCCCCGAGGGCTACATCGCGCCGGTGGCCAGCGAGACCTGGTTTCTGCACACCTCGCCCGAGTTGGCGATGAAACGCCTGCTTGCCGCAGGCTATCCGCGCCTCTTTCAGATCTGCCGCTGCTGGCGCCACGCCGAACGCGGCAGCCGCCACCTGCCCGAATTCACGATGCTCGAGTGGTACCGCGCGCAGGCCGATTACCGCGATCTGATGGCGGAATGCGAGATGCTGCTGAACAGGCTGGTACCGGGCGGCGAGCTCGTGCGCGCCGGCAGAGCCATCGACCTGAGGCCGCCCTGGGAGCGGCTGAGCGTCGCCGAGGCCTTTGCCCGCCACACCGCCACCACCCCGCAACAGGCGCTGGCCGCGGATCGTTTCGACGAAATCATCGCCTTCGAGATCGAACCGCACCTCGGCTCGGGCAGGCCGACTTTTCTCATCGACTACCCCGCCCCCCTAGCCGCCCTGGCACGAAAAAAGCCCGACAACCCAGAGATTGCCGAGCGTTTCGAGCTGTACATCGCCGGCTTGGAGCTGGCCAACGCCTTTTCCGAACTTACCGAGCCCGTCGAGCAGCGCGCCCGCTTCGCTCAGGAGGAAACCATACGGCGCAGCGCCGGCCAGCCCCCCTACCCCATGCCCGAAAAATTTCTCGCCGAACTGGCGCACATGCCGCCCGCCGCGGGCATCGCACTGGGCATTGATCGCCTGGTCATGCTGCTCACGGGTGCGGCGGCCATCGACGAGGTTGTGGCGTTTACGCCGGAGGATTTGTAGCCTGGGGAGCAAGCCCCCCAGGCTACCTGATTAACCAACCGTTTTCTTCGACCAGTCGGAAACCGGCACAGACGTTAATGCGACGTTCAGACGATGTCGAAACGATCCAGGTTCATGACCTTATTCCACACCGCAACAAAGTCGTTCAAAAACTTCTCCTGGGCGTCCTCACTTGCGTAGACTTCCGCCAAAGCCCGAAGTTGGGAGTTCGAACCGAAGATCAGGTCGACCCGGGTACCCGTCCATTTTAGTTCGCCGCTCTTGCGGTCACGACCCTCAAACAGGTCTCCGGCTTCCGAGGTCGCCTTCCAGGTGGTGCTCATATCGAGCAGATTCACGAAGAAGTCATTGGTGAGCGCTTCTGGTCGCTTGGTGAAGACGCCGTGTTTGGACTGATCGACGTTGGCATTCAAGGCGCGCATACCGCCAACCAGGACCGTCATCTCAGGGGCGGTCAGCGTCAGCAATTGCGCACGATCAATCAACATTTCCTCGGCCGAGACGGTGTATTTGGTTTTGAGATAGTTGCGGAACCCGTCGGCCTCCGGTTCAAGTACGGCGAATGCTGCCACGTCGGTTTGCTCCTGCGAGGCATCCGTGCGCCCCGGCGTGAAGGGTACGCTGACATCGTGGCCGGCATTCTTCGCCGCTTGCTCGACACCTGCGCATCCGCCCAGAACAATCAAATCGGCGAGGGAAACCTTCTTCCCGCCTGACTGCGCGCTGTTGAATTCCTTCTGGATTCCCTCGAGGGCTGCAAGCACCTTCGTCAGTTGCTGCGGCTGGTTAACCGTCCAATCTTTCTGCGGCGCCAAACGGATGCGCGCCCCGTTCGCCCCACCACGTTTGTCGGAGCCGCGGAAGGTGGAGGCCGACGCCCAGGCGGTCGCGACCAGTTGGGGGACCGACAGCCCTGAAGCAAGGATTTTTCCCTTGAGAGAGGCAATATCGGCCGCATCGATCAGCGCGTGATCGACAGCGGGGACCGGGTCTTGCCAGATGAGTTCTTCGGCCGGGACTTCGGGACCGAGATAGCGCGAGATCGGGCCCATGTCGCGATGGACCAGCTTGAACCAGGCGCGCGCGAAGGCATCGGCGAATTCTTCAGGATTCTGCAGGTAGCGCCGCGCGATCGGTTCATAAATCGGGTCGTAGCGCAGGGAGAGGTCCGCCGTGGTCATCATCGGCCGGTGTTTCTTCGACGGATCGTGCGCGTCAACCACCATGTCCTCGTCGTCCACGTCTTTAGCCAGCCACTGATGCGCGCCGGCCGGGCTCTTGACCAGCTCATACTCGTACTTGAACAGCACCTTCAGATAGCCCATGTCCCACCTGGTCGGATGCGGTTTCCAGGCGCCCTCGATGCCGCTGGTGATCGTATCCCCCCCTTTGCCGCTGCCGAAGCTGCTTTTCCAACCGAGGCCCTGCTCTTCGATGGGAGCAGCTTCGGGCTCGGGACCGACATGGGCGGCATCGCCTGCACCATGGCATTTGCCGAAGGTATGCCCACCGGCGACGAGGGCAACGGTTTCTTCGTCATTCATCGCCATGCGCGCAAAAGTTTCGCGAACGTCGCGCCCCGACGCGACCGGATCCGGCTCGCCGTTCGGCCCTTCCGGATTCACATAGATCAGACCCATCTGCACGGCAGCGAGAGGATTTTCAAGTTCGCGGTCGCCTTCATAGCGCTTGTCGCCAAGCCACTCAGCTTCAGAACCCCAGTAAATATCCTCTTCCGGCTCCCAGATGTCTTCACGTCCGCCGGCAAAGCCGAACGTCTTGAATCCCATCGACTCCAGAGCGCAGTTGCCGGCGAGGATCATCAGATCGGCCCAGGAGATTTTCTTGCCGTACTTCTGCTTGATCGGCCAAAGCAAACGGCGCGCCTTGTCGAGGTTGGCGTTGTCCGGCCAGCTGTTGAGCGGCGCGAAACGCTGGTTACCGCTTCCGGCGCCGCCGCGGCCGTCACCCATGCGATAGGTGCCTGCGCTGTGCCACGCCATGCGGATGAAGAGCCCCCCGTAGTGACCGTAATCAGCCGGCCACCAGTCCTGCGAGTCGGTCATCAGCGTATAGAGGTCCTGTTTCACAGCATTGAGGTCGAGACTCTTGAACGCCTCAGCGTAGTTGAACGCCTCGCCCATCGGGTCTCCCATGGGAGGGTTCTGGTGAAGAATCTTGAGGTTCAATTGATTCGGCCACCAGTCCTTGTTTGACGTGCCCCCGCCTGCAATAGGCTTGTCAGTGCGACCTGTGACCGGACACTTTCTTTCTTCGCTCATCTTTGTTCTCCTTTAAAGGGTTCAACTTCTTGAGCAAAAATCCACCAAAAAAAACTTAATAAATACTACCTGGTAAGAACCTTTCCTACAATTGGGCCAAAAAAATCAGGAGTTCATGCAGTCCTTGCAGATTCCATAGATAACGACATTTTTCCTGCCGATTTTCCCCCAACGCGACAAACCCTCCGGAAGCTCAATACATTCAATTGACGGCCACTGAAAATCGGAAATTTTTTTACACTTCTCACAGATCAGATGATGATGTTGCGCCTGGACCACTTCAAACCGCGCCTGGCTCTCCACCGTATCGACCCGGTTGACCAGACCATGCTGAACAAAAGTCGCCAGTGTACGGTAAATGGTGTCAAGGGAGAGTGTCGGCATTTTTTTGCACAGACGCTGATAAAGTTGCTCTGCACTCGGGTGATCTTCTGACATTGCCAGCGCTGTGAAGATTTCAAGACGCTGTGGCGTCAAGCGCAGCTCATGCTCGCGACATTGCTGTTTAAATTTCTTGATCTGCTCTTTAAGAATCGGCGTCATGGAATCCACAATATTTCATAAGAATATTTACTAACAGGGTATCTCATGCAGGAAAAAAGTCAACCAACAAGGACAAATAGGGTAAACTGCCTAAGAGCCGGGCTGGTTCGCGCAGCGTCGCGCAGCCTGGATGGCGGTCCAAAGACCCCTGCGTTCTCTGACGCCACGAACCACATGCGACACCAGGCGACAACTCTTATGCTTGGAATTGAAAGGAGCGATCAATGATGATCAAGCAAGTGATGACCTGGCTGATAACCCTGATGCTGATAATCGGGATGGCCGGATGTGCTGCCCTGGCGCCAGAGCCTGAAACCCGTGTCATCTGCCCGGCGTGCGGATACGACTTCGATACGCCCAAGCAGCATAACTGATTTGGTTGCCGGCTCCCGGGCTGCCGATCGGAAGTTTTTTCGTTGTCCCTGGATTTCAAGAGCCCCGCAGATAAAGAGGCAAGGCGAAAGGGGGAGCAAAACCGTCGGGTCGCGCCCGGCCTGCGCCGAAACCGGCAACGAACTTGTAACGATTATGCAGAAGGATTGTCAGAACAAAGATACTGGGGAAACTCCACCCGCTCGCCGCGGGGCGCGCGCAGCACGGCCACGTCGCCGAGCTTTTCGACGGATTCAGGAACAATCGGCACCTTGCCGCGACCGCCGGGCAGATCGACGACGTAATGAGGAATGGCCAGACCGGAGAGGGTTCCGCGCAGAGCGGCCATAATCTCCAGGCCGGTTTCGAGGCGGGTGCGGAAATGGCCGGTGCCGCGCACCAGATCCATATGGTGCAGGTAATAGGGCCGCACACGCAGTTTGAGCAGTGCGCGGAACAATTCTTCAAGGGTCGCAGCATCGTCGTTGACGCCGCGCAGCAGCACCGTCTGGTTGCCCACCGGCACTCCGGCATCGGCCAGGCGCAGGCAGGCTTCCATCGCCTCGGGGGTGAGCTCGCGGGGATGGTTGAAGTGGGTGTTGACGAACAGGGGGTGGCATTGTCGCAACAGGGCGCAGAGACTTGGTGTAATGCGCGCCGAGAGCACCACCGGGGCGCGGGTGCCGATGCGGATAATCTCGACATGGGGAATGCGCCGCAGGCGTTCAAGGATTTCCTTAAGCAGCAGATCGGACATGAGCAGCGGCTCGCCGCCGGACAGGATCACATCACGCACGCTGGGCGTGCGAGCCACGTATTCGATGCCGGCCATGACTTCGCCGAAAGAAACTTCCATGCCTCGACACCCGACCTTGCGCTTGCGTGTGCAGAAGCGACAGTAGGTGGCACAAGTGCCCGCCACCAGCAACAGCACTCGGTCGGGGTAGCGATGCACGGCATGGGACAAGGGCGCGAGGTGGTCTTCGTTGAGGGGATCGACCTGGGCCTGGTCGTCATGCAATTCCCGCACATCGGGCACGCATTGGCGCCAGATGGCGTCACCGGGCTCTTCGATGAGATCAAGATACTGGGGTGTGATGCGCAAGGGGTAACGGGCGCAGACGGCTTCCAGTGCCGCGGCGTCCAGCGCAAAACGCTCGGCCAGTTGTGCAGGCGTGGTGAGGCTCGCCTTGAGTTGCTGCTGCCAGAGTTCCATGGAATAACCGGTGGGAAAAGGTGATAAGTGATGAGTAACGCCTGATCCTTCAGGTCGAAGAATGTCAGGGGCAAGGGAAATCCTGGGGAAATCAGGCGCTCTCTTTGACCTGATCGCCGCGCAGCCACCAAGTGGCAACCACCAGCACCATAATGCCCAGATCCCTGATCAGCGCCTCGAGGGCGCTGGTATGACCATCGCCGCCGGGGTTGAAACAACCGCAGTCGATGTCAAGGCCGCGCGCGATAACGGTCGCCAACACGATAATGAACACCAGGTTGAGTCCGCCGATCACCAGGGCTGCGGGGCGCACCCGCTGATTGAGGATCAGCAAAATGCCGGCCAGGATTTCTACATAGGGCAGGGTTGCCGCCACCAGGAAATTCCAACTGTAGGGCAGAATCTGGTAATTGGCGACACTGCCGGCAAAAGCGGTGACGTCCGCCGCCTTGATCCAACCGGCATAGAGAAAAATGCCGCCCAGAGACAGGCGCGCCAGATGATAGATGGAAGTCTTCAGGGAAAGAGTCATGACCGGAACCTTCGCCTAACGCGGCGCTTTTTCGACAGGCAACCCAGCGGCCCGCCACTCGGGCATGCCGCCTTCGTAGGACCAGACGTCACGGTAGCCCTCGT
Organism: Geoalkalibacter ferrihydriticus DSM 17813; assembly: GCF_000820505.1. NCBI lineage: Bacteria > Pseudomonadati > Thermodesulfobacteriota > Desulfuromonadia > Desulfuromonadales > Geoalkalibacteraceae > Geoalkalibacter > Geoalkalibacter ferrihydriticus. The sequence goes on from NZ_JWJD01000004.1 coordinate 14,093, forward strand.
CGATGAGGCGCAGACCCAGATCGAAGGAATCAGGGCAACCGTAACCACTGCAATAAAGGATTAGCTGCCGGTCCGGAGCGACCCGGGCGCGGAAATCTTCCAGGTGAGCCTCCACATCGGCAAGGGGCAGGGAAATCGCCCCGGCGATATGCCCATCGCGATAAACCTCGAAAATCCGAGCATCAACCAAAACGGCGCCGGCCTCGCGGGCCGCGATAACCTCGGCGAGACCGATGGGTTGCGGATAAGCCATGACAGGCTGGTCGGGGACGTGCTGAACCACGGGCGCAACCACCTTACCTGAAAATGCATTGAATATCAGGCGATAGTTGATGGAAAGCCCGATCACCACGCCCAATGAGAGGATGATGACGGCTTCAAACACAATGCGCAGTTTTTCGTCGTGGGTCATGGATCAGATATCTTTGGGGGGCATGGGCACATTCTCGCTCAGGCGGGCCAAGTGAAGGCGCAGGAGACGCAGATCCTCTTCAAGTTCCAGAATTCTGCCGTTGCACTCGGTCACCACCTGGTTGAGATCTTCCACTACGCGCTCGTAGTGGGCCTGGCGTGTTTCCAGGGTGAGCAGACGCTCCTGGGTATCCTCCATCACACTTCTCCAGAACACAAAGTTGGAGAATATTCTAACAGATACCGTGCCCTGGAGCAAGGCAATGAGCCCGCAGCTCAACTCTGGGCAAGGCTCGCAAGCAGCGTCTGACGCTTCTTGAGCAATTCCTCCAGATCCTCGAGCAGACCCGCAAGCAGCGCCTGCATGTTCGGACCGCCGCCCTCACGGTCGATACCATCCACGGCACCAGCCAGGGCGGCCGTCTTATCAAGCAGGTTGAGGTCGAAATCCAGCAGCGCCTCTTCCTTTTCGGGAGAAACAGAAATCGAACCTGCCTGCTGCGAATCTGCCTCGACAAGGGTCGCCTTGATCTGCGCCAAGCGGCGTAAAGATTCGCTCAGCGCCGCGCGCGGCCCGCCTTCGGGAAGCCCGGCGACGAAATCGGCCAGCCGTTCACGAATTTCGCCGAGGCGGCCGGAGAGAAAATGTCGCAACAACCGATCGGTTTCCAGATGATGAATCGCCCGGTAACCAGGAAATTCAGGGACATGCCGACCGATAATCTCAATTTTAGGGTGCCGATCTCTCTTCATGATCCATCCTGAAATAACGTCCGCCTGAATAATACGCATTGCAAGCGGCTCCACTAATTTCGCCCGCGGGAACTACCTAAAACTTAGCAGCCCCAAGCAGAGTGTCAACGTTCGGGGCGGCGAAGCTGCTGCGTGGGAAAAAAGGCTGTCCATGACCGCCAATTGGCGCCGCACATCCCGGGAGACTGGCATTTTTTTTCGGGCAATGCTAAAAAAGAGAACGCCGAATTCTGCAGCGTTCCCTTTTTTCTATTTTTCGGGAGGAGATCCGTTATGCCCCATTTCGCACTGACCATCATCGGCCGCGACCGACCCGGCATCGTCTCGCAGGTAACGGAGATTCTTTACCGTCTCGGCTGCAACATCGCCGATTCGAGCTGCTCCATTCTTGGCGGTCAGTTTGCCATGATCCTGATCATCTCGCACCCTGAATATACCGACCGCGCGAGTTTCGGTGATGTTTTCGCGCCCTTGGAGGAAACCAACCTTTCGGTTTTTCTGCGTACCCTGCGTCCCGGCGGCGAGAAACGCCCCGACCTGCCTGGCGAGATCTGCATGATTTCGGTCTATGGCTCGGACAAGCCGGGCATCGTCTATCGCGTTGCCAAGGAGCTGGGTGATCGCCGGATCAATATCACCGACCTCAACACCAAGCTGATCGGCAGCGAAAGCCGCCCGGTCTATGTCATGATGATCGAGGCGGTGCTACCGGACGATCTCTCCAGCGATGACTTGACGCACCTCCTCGACCATCTCAAGGAAGCCTTGCAGGTCGACATCTCAGTGCGCTCCATTACCCCCGTGGAGCTCTGATCCACATGGCCGTCAAGGAAATCCGCCTCTACCCTGACCCCATTCTCAAGCAGGTCTGTGCCCCCGTCGCCGGGATCGATGCGCAGGTTGACGCCCTGGTACAGGATCTGCTCGACACCATGATTGCGGCCGGCCACTCGGTGGGCGTCGCCGCACCCCAGATCGGCGTCGGCTTGCGCGTGGTGGTGGTCGATGTCTCAAAAAGCAAGCTCGGTCGCGACAACAACCACGGCTGTCTGGTACTCATCAATCCCGAGATCATCGAGCGCGAAGGGGAAAAAGTCATGCGTGAAGGATGCATGAGCGTGCCCAATTACACCGGCAACGTAGCCCGCGCCGAAAGTATCGTCGTGCAGTTTCTCGACCGCTCCGGCAACGAGCGCGTGATCAACGCCGACGGATTCGAGGCCGTTGCCATCCAGCATGAAATGGATCACCTCGACGGCATGCTGTTTCTCGATCGGGTGTCAAACCTCAAAACCGACGTTTTTCGGCGCAAAAAATAGCTATTCTGAAATTACCCGGCCTTTGCATTCAATCCTTGGATCACTCGCTCAACAACCTGATGTGAGGCATGTACGCAGTCGTTAAGCCCGATGCCGTAAAAGGCATTACCTGTCAGGTAGAGACCCGGGATATCCTGAAGCCTTTCATCAAGAGCAGCCAACCGCTTGGCATGACCGACAATGTACTGTGGAATGGCCTGGGGATGGCGGAAAATTCGCACAAAGTCCGGTTCGGCGGCAATACCCATGGCGGCATTGAGATCGGCAAGGGTGCGGGCCCGCACTTCCGCATCGGAAAACTCGATGGCGCCCGGGTTGGCCGCCCCGCCCATCATGGAGCGCAACAGCACCATGCCCTCGGGCGCCCGGTTGGGGAAAATGCTGGAATCCCACAGAGTGCCCAGGGTACTGCACCCTTCCTTGCGCGGAATGAGATAGCCGAAACCGTCAAGAGAATGGGCGACCTTATCGCGCTCGTAGCCGAAGCAGATAACGTTCATGGGCGCATAGGGAATCTCATTGAGCAACGTAACCAGAGCGTCATCGAGCCCCACGGCCATTTCGGCCAGGGCATGGGCGGGCGCGGCGCTGACGACCACATCGGCATCCAGGGTACCGCCGCCCTCAAAGCGTAACTCGAAGCCGCCATCCTTGCGCAGGATGCGCTCAATGCTCGCAGCTTTGCGGATTTCACCGCGCACCTTGACCGCGGTGCCGTCGGTGAGTTCCTGAATTCCTCCCGTAAAAGAGGTCAGTACCCCACCGGGGCCGGCGGCACTCGCCACCTGCTTACCTTCCTTGATTTCCTTTTTTTTCTTTTTGGCCAGCTTGACCATTGCTTTGACCAGTCCGCCGTATTCTTCTTCGAGCTGCTGAATCCGCGGAAAGCAGCTTTTGAGACTCATGGTTTCCGGATCACCGGCAAAGATGCCGGACACCATGGGCGCGATGAGTTTGTCCAGCGCTTCGGCTCCCAGACGCCGCCGCCCGAAATCCGCCAGGGTTTCGTCTTCACCGTCGCGCTTGGCCGGGATCAGCATTTCCCCGGAAAGGCGCAGTTTTCCCGGCCAGGAGATGAGCTTGGACTTGAGGAACATGGCCCCGTTTTCCGGCAAACGATGTAGAACGCCTTCGGAGAAAATATAACGTTTGCGGGCATTATCGTCGGAGCGCAGCAGGCGGTTGCGGATATCGAGTTGCTCGCAGAGTTCCAGGGTCCAGGGCTTGCTGTCGAGAAAACCATTCGGCCCCCATTCGCAGAGAAAGCCTTCGTCCCGAATACTCCAGATCTTACCGCCGATACGGTCTTTTTTTTCAAGAACGACAATTTCGAGGTCCAAACCCGCGGCTTGGGCCTGCCGCTCAAGCAGGAAGGCAGTGGTCAGGCCGGAAATACCGGCGCCGATAATAGCAATGCGGGTCATCAAGGGTCTCCTTTTGGAATGCCGGGGGATTACTAAAGCCCCTCAAAAGATTTTCGGATTTTTAATCATGCAGGAGATTCTGCAAATCGTCGTCGAGGGGCAATTCAGGACTCAGTTCCAGGGCGGCCGCCACGGCATCTCGGGCCTCCGCATACTCACCCCGGGCCAGGTGCACCTCTGCCAAAGTTTCAAGGACGAGCGGATTTTCGGGAGCCAGGAGCTGGGCCTGGCGCGCTTGAGCGAGTGACTGATCAAGATCCCCCTGCTGCAAAAGCACCCAGGCCAGATTATTGAGAGCGACGGGATCGACAGGATCGCGCTGGAGCGCACGTTGATAGGCGCGAGCGGCTCCTTGCCAATCCTGCTGCTCAGCCAGGGTGTTGCCAAGGTTGACCAGGGGCACGGCCCACTGCCGGTCAAGCTCGGCCGCACGCTCGTAGGAGCGCACCGCCAGATCGAGATCGCCACGTGCCTCATAGGAAACGCCCAGATCGTTGTGCTGGGCTGCGTCGAGAGGATCGTTGAGTACAATGATGCGCGGCATGGAGCAGCCGACCATAACCACCATCAGCGTTGCGATCAAACAGAAACGCATCATCTTCAATCAGCTCCAGGTTGATAGACAAATAGGGGACAAATCTGATCAAGACGGATCAGAACCGGCAAGCACAACAAAATTCATTTTTAACGTTTTTTTGTCCATCAGAACTTATCCGCTTTGCGTCCGTGCCCGATTTATTTTCCCTGATCCGCGTTAGACTCTCAGGGCAGGTAAAGATACAGCCGGTTCATGGTCTCCCAGCGCCGCTGCAGTTCTTCGGAGGCCATGAACAGACCCGCGGTCCGGCCATCGTGCACCAGAAAGCGCTCGGCATCATAACCGAATACCACAAGATAATGGGGGCGCCGTAGGGGTCCGAAACCCATCTCGACCAACACCGCGACTGGGCGCCCGGCATCCACCATGCGCCGCAGCAAGGCGATATCACCACGTCCCGTCCGGGTCTCAAGCCCTTGGCCCTGGGCGAAGTTCTGCATATCCGCCAGCAGCGACCCGCCCAAACGCTCATCATACACGTACCCTTCGATCTGCTCCAAGGGAATGTCGCGTCCCCGATGTGCCAACAGTGAAGCCAGAGCCGCGGGGCCACAGTCATTACCCGCCTGTTGCGCCACAAAGGGCACCCCCTCAACAAACTGGAGCCCCGGTTGTCCGGGGCTCCAAGTGGGGTGTTGGGCGGAAACGCAGGCAAAGAGAACAATCAACAGACCGAGGGAGGCCCCCCTCAAAAAGACAGCAGAAAAAAACAATTTGAAACCTTATCTGATAATGACCTGCTTGTCGGTGAGTTTTAGAATGACGATGACCAGCAGAATGATGACCAGCACCGTAACAACCACACCCAGACCGTTACCGCCCTCGGCAAGATTATCCGTCAGCCCGGCGATCTGGTGGATCTGCTCATCGGAGAGCGTCGGCAATTTAGCGGCAATCTCCGCGCTGCTGAATCCATAATCGGCAAGGCGCTGAGCCACAACCTCCTGCTGCAAAACCTGACGCACTTTTTCCAAATCCGCCGCACGCTGCGAATAGGCTTCACCCGTGGAGAGGCGGCTTTCCATCAATCCGGCGTGGGTGTTGGTCGGTGCCAGGCACAACAGGGTGAAGGTAAACAACACCATCCAACAGATACGACTGTCAAGAATCCAGAGACGATGCATGTACATCTGTTTTCCTCCTTTATGATCAGTGACTTACATTTACATTTTCATTCTACCCGCGAGAACCGATTTAGCAAGGACAAAATCTCGCCGCTGCCTTGACGCTTGATCCGGGGGTCATTATATTTGCAACAGGCAAATGCCTCGGGGAGATTTTCATTATGGCCAAAGACTATTACGGTACACTCGGCATCAGCAAAAATGCTTCGGCCGAAGAAATCAAAAAGGCCTATCGCAAACTGGCCCTCAAATATCACCCCGACAAAAATCCCGGGGACAAAAAAGCCGAAGACAAATTCAAGGAGATCACGGAAGCCTACGCGGTTCTTTCCGATGCAGAGAAGCGCAAGCAGTACGACCAGTTCGGCGAGACTGGCTTTCATCAGCGTTACAGTCAGGAAGACATTTTCCGCGGCTTCGACGTCGGCGACATTTTCCGCGAGTTCGGCTTCGGCACCGAGGACATTTTCTCCCATCTGTTCGGTGGCGCCGGCCGCGGGGGCGTATCCGGCGCCGGCACCCGCGTAAGACCCCGTCCGCTCAAAGGCCAGGACTATTCCCTCAACGTCGCCTTACCCTTTCGCGAGGCGGTCAAAGGCGGCGAGCGCCGCATCGAGTTTCGGCAAAACGGCCAGACCCACGCCGTGCAGGTGCGCATCCCGCCGGGCGTGGAACCGGGCAGTCGCCTGCGCCTGGCCGGAAAGGGCGGCCCCAGCCCCTCCGGCGGACCTGCGGGCGATCTGTTTCTTCAAGTCGACGTCAGTCCCGATCCCCTGTTCAGCCGCGAAGGGCAGGATCTGCTGGTCAAGGTGCGGGTTCCTTTCAGCGGCGCCTGCCTTGGCACCACGGTGGAAGTCCCGACCCTGGAGGGGACAAAACGTGTCAAGGTGCCGGCCGGCATTCAGTCGGGGGCCAAAATACGCCTTAAGGGTTTCGGCGTTCCCGCCCACAAAAGCAGGCCGCAAGGAGATCTTTACGCGGTGATTGAAATTGCGGTACCTCAGGAGCTGAGCGACAAGCAGAAGGAACTTCTGGAGAAACTGAAAAAGGAAGGCTTATAGTAACTGCTCACCCTGGCGGGGGAGGAGGGGCTCGCGACAGCCCTGTGCTGAATAGTTAGGGTTTATAGAAATCGAGACCGGGCCAAGGCACAACGCTCAGGCGTTAAACTCCCGGCAGTACATCATTCCCAACAGCCCGCGGCTGCCCAGGCAGCGTGGGCAAAGCTCGCCCAGGTCATTCCACTCGCTCTGTTGGGCCATGAAAACACCGGCCTGCATGGCCGGGTCGTCGAGGGGCGTGGCGGGATCGAATTCCTGTTCGCAAACCTTGCAGCTTTTCATCGCCAGTTCTCCAGTTCGTTGCTCACCAGATCCGCCATCCCGGCAAGAAATTCAGGTTGCTCATTGAGAGACGGGCTGCGTTCGAAATGCACGATGCCTTGGGCGCGGGCATGCTCGCGGTATTCGATATCGATTTCATGCAGAGTTTCGATGTGATCGGAAACAAAGGAGATGGGCACCAAAAGCACCGCCGGGCGCCCTTCGGCAGCCAGTTGATCGATAACCTCGACGGTGTCCGGCTCCATCCATTTGACCGGCCCGCTTCGGCTTTGAAACCCCATTCGCCAGGAGCGGTTGCCGATGCGCTTCATCACCCCGCGCGCGGTATCGAGCACATGCTCGAGATAGGGGTCGCCGCGGTCGATGAATTTCTGCGGCAGAGCATGGGCGGAAAACAGGATCTGCACTTGCGGCCGCAGATCCTCGGAAAATTTTTCCAGTCCGGCACGCACGCACTGGGCCAGGGCATCGAGGTAGCCCGGCCAGTCGTACCATTGCTCGATGACGCGATATTTAAGAGCCGGATGCTTCGCCGCGGCGGCACGCTGGAAATCCTTGACGCTGCTGCCGGTGGTGGCACCCGTGTAATGCGGGTACATGGAGAGTACCACGGCCCGCTGAACACCGTCGGCAGCCATTTGCGCAAGCGTTTCGTCGGCCCGGGGATGCCAGTAGCGCATGGCCACATAGGGCCGATACGTAGCGCCCAGCCGCGCGGCAATTCCCTCCGCCTGGCGCTGCGTCCAGTGTAGCAGCGGCGTCTTGCCGCCGATGGCGCGGTAGTTTTCCACAACCTTTTTGGCGCGAAAATGGGAAATCAGCCGCGCAAAAGGCTTCTGCAACAGCGCCCCCAGGGGAAGCTGTATCAGGTCGCGGTCGGCAAAAAGGTTGTAGAGAAACGGCTTGACCGCCTCCAGCGAATCGGGACCGCCCATATTGAGCAGGACGATCCCGATGGGACTGCCGGGGTTCTCATCCTTCATGGTTCAGGCCTTCATCCTTTGGCGCTGAGCCGTTGCACGCACTCGACCATGAATTTGGCATGTTCAGGTGGTACGGTGGGCAGGATGCCGTGGCCGAGATTGAAGATGTGGCCGGGGCGGCCGTCGTTTTCGTCGAGGATGCGCTTTACCTCCCGCTCGATATGCTCAGGGGGTGCGTAGAGGATCGTGGGGTCGAGATTGCCCTGTACGGCCACCTCGGTACCGAGCAGGTTGCGCGCCTTGCCGAGACCTATGTGCCAGTCGAGACCGACCACGTCGGAGCCCGCGCGCTTGACCAGATCAAGCATGGTGCCGGCACCCTTGACAAAATGAATGATGGGTACCCCGGTGCGGTTGAGCCCCTCAATCAACTTGGTGGTGTAGGGCAGAATGTATTTTTCATAGTCACCGGGGGAGACGATGCCGCCCCAGGTGTCGAAAATCTGGATCGCCTGGGCACCGGCAGCAATCTGCGCGTTGAGATACTGGCGATCCATCTCGGTGATTTTTTCCATGAGCGATGCATAGGACTCAGGCGCAGAATACATCATGCGCTTGATCTGGGCAAAATCCTTGCTGCCCTTGCCTTCGACCATATAGCAGGCCAGAGTAAAGGGTGCGCCGCCGAAACCGATGAGAGGCACACGTCCTTCGAACTCACGGCGCAGAATGCGGATGGTTTCAAGCACGTAGGGAACATCTTCTTCCATCACCGGAATACGCAAGGCGTCGATGTCGGCCTGGGTCCGTACCGGACTCTCGAACACCGGACCGGGAGCGAAATCGAGCTTAAGGCCCATGGGTTCGACGGGAGTGAGGATATCGGAAAACAAAATGGCCGCATCGGCGCCGAGATAATCAATGGGCTGGATGGTGACCTCGGCGGCCAACTCGGGTGTTTTGCACAGTTCAAGAAAGCTCACCTTGGAGCGCACCGCCATGTACTGGGGAAGGTAGCGCCCAGCCTGGCGCATGAGCCACACCGGCGTACGATCAACGGGCTCGCCCCAGCAGGCCTTGAGAAAGCGATAATCAGACATGGAATAACCTCCTTGAAAATCCTAAAAAATTCAAAAACGACAGGATTAACGGGATCGACAGGATAGCGAAAAGCAATCCAACCCTATTTTCATGCCCTTATCCTGTGAATCCTGTCAACAATGTTTTTATTTATTTTGACGCCAGTTCGGCCGCTTCTTTTTCCAGGCGCTTGCGGGTCCGCGGCGGCAGATAGCTGCAGAAGGGCTCCTCCTGCATGTAGTCGCCGTAAACCGCATCGGCACGCGCCCGGCAACCACCGCAAACATTGATGAATTCGCATTCGCCGCACTTGCCTTTGTACTTTTTGTTGTCACGCAGGTCGTTGAAAACCCTCGAATTGAACCAGAGTTCCTTGAAAGGCACCTGTTTGACGTTGCCCACCGACGAATGGAAATAGCTACATGGCTTGAGATTGCCGAAGCAGTCGATGAGGCAGATGGTCTGGGCGGCGATGCAACCCTTGCCACCGCCGGTGGAGAAGGTCAGAGAGCGGCGCTGAAAATCCACTCCTTCGGCCTTGGCCATCTGCGGAACGATACGGTAATAGTGCGGCGCGCAGGTCGGGCGCATGAGGATATCGTCCTCGGCGCGCTCCTGCTGATAATGCCACTTGAGAATCTCTTCGTAATCATCCCCGGAGATCAACTCGCTCATGATCTCCTCGCCACGCCCAGTCGGCACGATCATGAACATGTACCAGGCCGTGGCACCGAGACTCTTGGCCAGCTTGAAGGTGGCGCCGATGTCCTGCTGGTTGCGCTTGGTAAAGGAGGAATTGATGAGAAACTTGATGCCGTTGCGGCGCATGGTTTCAGCGGCGCGTACCACGCCTTCGAAAGCGCCGGGACAGTTGCGGAAATTGTCGTGAATCTCGGCCGTCGAGCCATCCAGAGAGAGGGACACCATCTTGATGTCGGCTTCCTTCATTTTGGCGCATACGGCATCGTCGATGAGGGTGCCGTTGGTCGCCATGCACATGCGCAGCCCCTTGCCCGTCCCGTAGCGGGCGATATCCCAGATATCCGCGCGCAGCAGCGGCTCACCTCCGGACAGTACCATGACCGGCTTGCTCACCGCGCAGATATCGTCGATAAGCTTATAGGCCTCTTCCGTGGTAAAATCCCCTTCGGAGGACTGCATGTCCGAGGAACAACGGCAATGAACGCAACTCAGATTGCAGCGCTGGGTGGTTTCCCAGGCAATCCATTTGGGGATAAACTCTTCTTGGGTCTTTGCAGCAGCCATGCGTTCTCCTTTTAAAAACAGATGCCGGAGACAGCGTCCGACACAAGTGGGAACTTTACCCCATACCAAGGCAAAATGGCAAGGATTAAGCCTTTCTATGTTCCTTAATGTCAAAAGGGACGAACCTTGCGGTCCGTCCCCTTAATATCCATTCGCTGAGGCCTGAGCCTGCTTTTCAACCGTTGGCCGCTTGCTCCGAACCCTCAGCCGGCACACTTACGGCCAGGTCGAAAAGTTCATTGAAAATCGCCTGCACCGTGGTGATGCGGTCGGCCTTCCAGGCATTGGTGCCGCAAAAAACCAGGCCGGTGTCGACGTCGCCACGCTGGGCACGATCCAGAGCGTGGACGATGCAGAAGCGTTCCTGCCCTTCTTTATAAGTGCATTTCTTGAGGCAGCCCGAAGGGCAAATCACGCCGTGGTCGAGATCGCGCTGCCGGACGTTGTCGATATTGGCGCGAATCGCTCGTCCGGGCAAACCGGCGGGGCTCATGACCAGGCCGATATCCTCGGACCGGCAGTTGAGATAGGCCTGCTTGTAGGCAAGGTCGGCATCGCATTCTTCGGTGCACACGAAACGACTCGCCATCTGCACGCCGTCGGCGCCCTGTTCCAGGGCATGGAGCACATCTGCGCGGTCCCAGATGCCGCCGGCGGCAATCACCGGCACTTCGGCATCGAAAGCTTCGCGGAAATAAGCCTTGACGCCCCGCACCGTGGCATACTGGTCGTACTGTCCGGTACCGATGTTCTCCAGCTTCTCGCCCAAGTGACCGCCGGCGGTATCGGGATCTTCCACCACGACCGCATCGGGCAGCCGATCAAAACTCTTCTTCCATTTGCGGGCGATCAGCTGCGCCGCCTTAAGAGATGAGACGATGGGCACCAGAGCCACATCGGGGTAGTCGGCGGTCAGTGCCGGCAGGTTGAGCGGCAAGCCGGCGCCGCAGACGATGACTTTTGCACCGGCTTCGCAGGAAATCCGCACCAGATCATCGAAATCGCTCACCGCGACCATGCAATTGGTGCCGACCACGCCGTCGGGAGCGATTTCGTAGGCCTTGCGGATTTCGTCGCGCAGGGCCTGGGCATTGGCGGGGAAATAATTGTTTTCCTGGTAATAGGAGCTATTGATCCCGATGCCCGCGGTGGCGACGATGCCGACGCCGCCGCAACGGGCCACATGACCGGCGAGGCTGCCGCCGGAAACGCGCACACCCATCCCGCCCTGTAATAGAGGATAGGGAACGGTGTGCTTGCCGATGGTCAGGGATTTAGTCATTGCGATTCCTCGATCAATGGTTTTAAGATAAGACTTTCCATATGTTAGCAGACATTTTCCGCTAGCGTATGTAATATTTACGTAAAAGCAATCCATGCACTCGGGCAACCCCTTATTTAGCGAGTACCGACCTGTAATGAAATTCTGGCGCAAGCTCTTCAATCCCTTCATCGCCTTGGTTGCCATTCAGCTCGCCTGGCTGCTGGTGGTGCTGGTGTGGATCCGCTGGTTCGTCAGCAGCCACCAGAGACTGCGTGAACTGGCGGAGAAATACAGCCCGGAACTGCTGCACGGCACCATCGACTGGGTACTTCTGGCTGAAGGATTGGTATTGCTGGTGCTGATCCTCGGCGGCGTCTATGTGATCTTCATCTACTGGCGTCGTCAGGCGGCGCTGTACCGCGAGCAGAAAAAATTCATCTCCCAGGTGACCCACGAGCTGAAATCACCGCTGGCTTCCCTGCAACTGCATCTGGAAACAATCCGCCTGCGCCACCCCTCTCCCGAGCAGCTGGAGGGCTTTGTTTCGACCATGCTCGCCGATACCCAGCGCCTCCATGGACTCATCAACAACCTGCTCACCGCCAACCGCCTGGAGCTCAAAGCGCCGCGTCTGGCCTTGCGCAAGGCTGATCTTTCGGTTTTTATCAGAAAGTATTTCGATCAGCAGGGTCCGACCTTGCCGCCCGACACACGCCTGAACCTGGAATTGCAGGAGGGTCTGGTCAGCCGCTTTGAAGCCGAATCCCTGGAAGTTGTGCTGCGCAATCTGTTGGAAAATGCTCTGTTTTACAGCGATCCTCCAGCAGACATCAGTGTCCGATTGAGCGGCGACAAACATCACTGCCGGCTCATCATCAGCGATAGGGGACGCGGACTTGCGCCGCAGGAGCAAAAAAAGGTCTTTCGCATCTTCTACCGCGCAAACCGCGGCAGCGAAAGGGTGCCGGGCACGGGCCTCGGACTCTTTATCGCGCGCGCCATCATCCGCCGCCACCGCGGCAAAATCTGGCTCAACAGCCCGGGCCCCGGCCAGGGAACCAGCGTCCACATCCAGTTGCCGCGTGTCCTGGAGAACCTATGAGCAAGCAAGAGTCGCCACCCTACCGCATCCTGCTCGTCGAGGATGAACGCCACATCGCCCAAGGCCTGGTGTTCAATCTGCGACACGAAGGATATGTCGTCACCCATGTAGAAACGGGCGAGCAGGCACTGCTCGCTTTGGACCAGGCGCCCTACGATTTGCTGGTCCTTGACCTGATGCTTCCCGGGATCTCGGGACTTGAGGTCTGCCGCCTCTGTCGCGAGATCTACCCTCACCTTGCGATCCTCATACTGACCGCTCTGGGCGATGAGCGCGACCGCATTGCCGGACTGGCTGAAGGCGCCGACGATTATCTTACCAAGCCTTTCAATCTTGAGGAATTCCTCTTGCGGGTCAAAGCCATCCTGCGCCGGGTGGAGCGCAAGCACGGAGACAGCATCCAAGCGCGCATCTACGCCTTCGGCGACAACCAGGTGGATTTGCAGGGCGCCCAGGCGCAAACGCTGCATGGCACCATTGATCTGACCGAACTGGAAGTGAAAATGCTGGAGATGTTTTTCGCACGGGAAAAAGAATTGGTCACGCGACAGGAATTATTGCAGAAGGTCTGGGGCATGGCGCCCGATACGGAGACCCGCACCCTGGATAATTTCATCGTGCGGCTGCGCAAATACTTCGAAAAAAACCCCGCCCGCCCCGTGCACTTTCGCACCGTGCGCGGGCGGGGTTATCGTTTTTTTCGTGAGTAAGGGCGCCGCATTCTGCACCCATTAGGGATCAGGCGTTAAAATCGCGCAGCACCTCTTCGCGAAACGCATCAATTCCCATCTCCTCGACAAACTTACCGAGGCGGCAACGCCGATTCTGCTTTTTGAACCAGTTGACGATGTGATCCACCAGAGCCAGGGCCTCTTCATCCGTGGGCACCTGCTCCACCAGTTTGTGGGAGAGGCGCGGTTGAGCGCCGCCGTTGCCCCCGACCATGACATTCCAGCCCTTGGGCGTGCCGATCAGCGCCACGTCTTTGATGCAGCCTTCCCCGCAGTCATTGATGCAGCCGGATACGCCCATCTTGAACTTCCACGGCAACTCCATGCCGTGATACCTTTCATCCATCTCCAGCCCCACCTTCACGGAATCCTGCTGCCCGCGCTTGCAGTAGGTTGTGCCGGGACAAATCTTGACCGAGCGGATGCACAGGCCGATGGCGGCGCCAGGTTTTTCGCCGAGTTGTTCCCACATGTTGTCGATATGTTTCTCGTCGAACCCGACAATGGCGATACGCTGGGCGCTGGTGATTTTGAGCGCCTGGGCCTGGAACATTTCCGCAACTTCGGCGATTTTCCGCAACTGGGCGGGGCTGGTGATCCCTCCCGGAATATGGGGGGCAATGGCATAGGTTTCCTTATCGCGCTGAATGATCGCGCCTTTTTCAAGAATATCTTTTTTCATGAAACATCTCCTGAGGGGCTGGGAGTAAACGTTGAATTGGCGAAATCGCAGAGGAGCTGCCAAAGCTGCCGCCCGGCGACTCTGCAGGAAGAGGAATTATTGAGAAAATTGCTTCGTCTGTCAACCTTTGGCGGGCGTGGTGTCGAGAAGCCGCTCGACTTTGGTCAGCAAATCTCTCAGCTTAAAGGGCTTGGCGAGATAGTCGTCGACTCCCGCCGCGAACGCCTTGGTGCGTTCGGGCTTCTGATCGTTGGCGGTGAGCATGATGATGGGACAGTCCCGGTTTTCGGGCTGGGCGCGCAAGACCCTGACGGCGTCAAAGCCATCCATGCCGCCGGGCATCATAATATCCATGATAATCAGATCGGGACGCTTGGTGCGCGCCAGTTCTATGCCTGCTTCGCCGCTCTCGGCATGCAGGACCTTAACTCCACGGGTTTCAAGAGTCATTTCGACCAGCCTGCGCACGGGCAATTGATCGTCGACAACCAGAACTTTTTTCATGCGCCCCTCCCTCGCATTCAATTGTCTGTAAATTAATATCATAATTGTGCGCTTCCCGCACCTCGGCACGGGATTTTTCCAGTTGCATGCCCCGCAGGATACCCTATAATCGACAACTATGTTTTAAATCGGTGAAACGACGCAGCTGCAGCACTCAATTGCAGCGCAGAATATGACGATTGAGTGCCGCGGTGAATGTCTGAGCCGCAGGCGAGTTTTTGCCCCAAGCGCTGCCGTCGCGGCCGGCATTGCACTTGAACAGTTGCAGATCAACCACCCTTAGAGCGCAGCGACACGACAAACCGGCTGCGCAAGGAGGACCAAATTTATGAAAGCTGTTTTACTTGATGGTTTTGGTGGCGTTGACGTACTTAAGGTCGGCGAGGCGGATCGCCCATCCCCCAAAGAGGGAGAGGTTCTGATCAAGGTCGTCGCCACCTCCATCAACCGCCCCGACCTGGTGCAGCGCGAGGGAAAATATCCGCCCCCGCCGGGTGATTCGGAAATTCTCGGACTGGAAGTTGCGGGCACCATTGAAGAAATCGGGTCCGGCGTGAACGGCTGGAAGAAGGGTGAGCGGGTCATGACCCTGGTCGGCGGCGGCGGCTACGCCGAATACGCCGTGGCCTATGCCAGCCACCTTATGCGCATTCCCGAGAGCCTGAGCTTTGAAGAGGCGGCATGCGTGTGCGAATCCTACATCACCGCTTTTCTCAACGTCTTTATGCTCGGAGAATTGCGTGACGGCCAAACCGCCATCCTGCATGGCGGCGGAGGCGGGGTGAACACCGCCGGCATTCAACTGTCCAAGGCACTTACCCCGGCCACAAAGTTGATAATCACCGCGCATCCCAGCAAAATGGAACGCGTCAAGGAATTGGGGGCGGATCTGGTCATTGATTTTACCCAGACGCCCGACTTCACCGACGTCGTCAAGGAGTTCACCAGCAAGAAAGGCGTCAACCTGATTCTCGACCACGTCGGCGCCAAGTACCTGGCGCCCAACATGAATTCGCTGGGCTACACCGGCCGTCTGGTGATTATCGGGGTGATCAGCGGCATCAAGGCCGAACTCAATCTGGCACTGATGATGGTCAAACGCCAGCAGATCATCGGCTCGGTGTTGCGCTCGCGCCCCGTTGCCGAAAAAGCGGAGATCGTCGCTGAATTCACCCGCCGCGCCCTGCCCAAATTCGCCGATCGCAGCATTGTGCCCATTATCGAAAAAGTCTTTCCCCTTGATCAGGTGGTGGAAGCACACCGCATGATGGAAGAAGACCGTCACTTCGGCAAGATCGTCCTGAAGATCCAATAACCAGAACCGCACACCTATTGAAAAAAAACGCCCGCCGCGGACCCTGTGCGCGGCGGGCGTTTTTCATCGGGGAACCCTCAGTCGCCCGCACCGGCCGTGCGTGGCAGCAGCACCCACATTTGTCCCTGTTGGCGCATGCGCCCTGCATAATGGCCGCCTTCCTCGCCCAATCCCCAGTAAAAATCGGCCCGCACTTCACCCTTGATGGCGCCACCGGTATCCTGCGCACCCATCAACCGCCGCAGCGCTCGCTCCTCCATGGGCCAGGCGGTGGCCAGAAAAACCGGCGCCCCCAGAGGCACGAACCGCGGATCGACAGCCAGACTGTAACGCGGTGTCAGCGGAACTCCCAGGGCGCCGGGGGGATTTTCCACCTCGCCCGGCAATTCGCGGAAAAAGATATAGCGTGGATTCTCGTTGAGCAGTGGCTGGGTGCTCTCGGGATTGTCGCGCGCCCAGGCGCGGATATTCTGCATGGACATCTGGTCGCGGGTCATGGCGCCGCGCTCCAGAAGCAAACGGCCGATGGATGTATAAGGATGACCGTTCATGTCGGCGTAGTTGACCATGATCCCCTCGCCGCTTTCAAGATGGATGCGCCCCGAGCCCTGAATATGCAGAAAGAAAAGCTCCACGGGATCGTCCACCCAGAATAGTTCACGACCCGCCAGCGCGCCCTTGCCCGCCTCGATTTCGGCGCGCGTGTAATAGGGCACGACGCGACGCCCCTCGACCCGGCCACGCAGCTGATAGTCGCTCAAGGCAGGGTGTAGGTCACGCATGTCGATTCTCAGCATGTCGTCGGGCGGCCCATATAAAGGCCAGGCGTAGCGCTGCGATGGCGTGCGACTGCCGCGCAGATTGGGCACATAATAGCCGGTAATCAAGCCGGAGGAGTCGCCGTCGGGTTTTTGCAGCCGGTGCGGCAAAAAATGGGTGTGAAAAAATCGCAGCACCGCCGTGCGGTCCCCGCCATCGATCTCCGCAGCCGCCGCGCATACGTCTCGCCAGGGTTCGCGGCCACCGATGGCCCGGCAACTATTGCGGAACACCTCGAAACCCGGGCGCGGGTCACCTTCCGCCCAGCCTTCCAGACGGTCATAGGTGGTGACTTCGCGCACCGCCCGTGGCTCCGTGGGCGCGATGTCGGCCGGTGCATGCAGGCACCCGCCGAGCAGACCGAGCAGGCCGGAAATCACTATCCATCGCTGAAAAAACATGTTCAACCCTCCTGGTGCGAATTGTCGCACAGCTTAACATTTTTCACGGCCCGCCGCCCACTGAATCCGGCCCAGGAGTCGCGCAAAAATCCTTGTCCCGCCAAGGTGCCCATGTTATAAGCCAATGACCAGAGCGACAGGCAAAACCCCCGAAATAATGACCATTTTTTCACCAATTGCGCGGCCTTCCGAGGACCGCCGGCGAAGGAGGTTGCATGACTGCCGAAAAAGTGAGCACAGGCTTGCCTGCCCTTGACGAGGTTCTTGATGGTCTGCGTCTTGGCGACAATGTGGTGTTGAATGTCGACGATATCGAAGAATATCGGCTTTTCGTCACCCCCTACGTCAAAAGCGCCCTCGCCGCAGGGCGGCCGGTGCTCTACATGCGCTTCGGCAGCCACGCTCCCTTGCTGGAACCGCAAGACGGCCTTATCATCCACGAACTTGATCCACGTGCGGGGTTTGAGTCCTTCGCCGTGCGCATCCATAACCTGATCACCAACGCGGGACGCGGCACTTTCTATGTCTTTGATTCCCTGTCCGACTTGCAGTCGGCCTGGGGCACCGACCAGATGGTGGGTAACTTTTTCTGGGTAACCTGTCCCTATCTCTTCGAGCTCGACACCATTGCCTATTTTGCCCTGATTCGTGACCGTCATTCCCTGAAAACCCTTGCGCGTATCCGCGACACCACCCAGGTTCTGCTCGACGTGCTGAGCGATGATGGGCGCATTCACGTTCACCCTCTCAAAGTCTGGCAGCGCCACAGCCCGACCATGTTTCTGCCGCACCTCATGGAGGATGAGCGCTTTATCCCCTTGGCCGACAGCTACCACGCCACCCGCCTGCTCAGCCGTTGCGCGCCGTCAACACCCGACACGGCCCGCCGCCACCTCGACCACTGGTACCGGCTGTTCCTGCAAGCCGAAGAGTTGGCCGAAACCGAAGCCGACAGCGAGCAATACGGCGACATGGTGCGCCACCTGTGCCGCCACATGATGGGCCAGGACGAGCGTATGCTGGCCCTGGCGCGCGAGAATTTTTCACTCGACGACCTGCTGGCCGTCAAAGGGCGCATGATCGGCACCGGCTTCATCGGCGGCAAGGCGGTGGGCATGCTGCTGGCGCGCGACATCCTGCTGCGTGACACCGAATTCGACTGGTCCGCGCACCTGGAGCCCCATGATTCCTTTTTTGTCGGCTCCAATGTCTATTACACCTACATTGTGCATAACGGGCTCTGGCCCCTTTACGTCCGCCAGAAAACCCCCGAGGGCTACTTTGAGGCTGCCGCCGAATTGCGCGCCAAGATGCTCGAAGGCAGCTTTCCCGACGAGATCCGCGCCGGGTTCCAGCAGATGCTTGAATACTTCGGCCAGTATCCCATCATCGTACGCTCCAGTTCCCTGCTCGAAGATGGTTTTGGCAATGCCTTTGCCGGTAAGTACGACAGCTTTTTCTGCGTCAACCAGGGCAGTCCCGAGCAACGCTTGACCCAGTTCGAGGACGCCGTGCGGCGCATCTACGCCAGCGCCATGAGCGAAGACGCCCTCGCCTACCGCCGCCAGCGTGGCCTGGAACACCTCGACGAACAAATGGCACTGCTCACCCAGCGTGTATCGGGCACCTATCGCGGACACTGGTATTTTCCCGAACTGGCCGGGGTCGGCGTGTCCTACAACACCTTCGTATGGGACAAGGACATGGATCCACGTGCCGGCATGCTGCGGCTGGTGCTGGGCCTGGGCACGCGTGCCGTCGACCGGGTCGAGGGCGACTATCCGCGCCTGGTGGCCCTGGATGCGCCCCTCAAGCGTCCCCACAAAGGCTTCGAGGATGCACGGCGCTTTCTCCAGCGCGATGTGGACCTGCTCGACATCAACAGCAATTCTCTGGAGACCCTGCCGCTGCTCAAGCTGGCCAACAGCGACACCGGATTGCCCCTCGACCTGTTCGCCACGCGCGACGAGGAAATCACCCGCAGGCTGGAAGAACGTGGCCGCAAGGGACAAAAGGCCTGGCTGCTGACCTTTGATCAACTGCTTTCAGAAACGCCCTTCTGCGAAGTAATGCAGCGGCTGCTCAAAACCCTGGAAAAGGCTTACGACTATCCCGTGGACGTGGAATTCACCGTCAACTTCAGCGCCGGCGAGCCGCCGCGCATCAACGTTGTTCAGTGCCGGCCTTTGCAGACCCGCGGCGAGCGCCAACGGGTTGAGGTCCCCGACCATCAGGATGATCGCGAGGTGCTGTTACGCAGCGAGGGCAACTTCATGGGCGGCAATGTCAGCCTGCCCCTGCGACAGATCATCTGGGTCGATGCCGCAGGCTACAGCCGCCTGCCCCTGAGCGACAAGTACGAGGTTGCGCGCCTGGTCGGCCGCCTCAACCGCCGCATCAGCCGCGAGCAAGAGCCGACTCTGCTCATGGGTCCGGGCCGCTGGGGCAGCAGCACTCCGGCTTTGGGCGTGCCCATCTCCTTTGCCGAGATCAACAACATGGCGGCCCTGGCCGAAGTCGCATTCAGCAGCGAGGGTCTGATGCCCGAGCTTTCCTTCGGCTCGCATTTCTTTCAGGATCTGGTGGAAGCCGACATCTTCTACCTGGCGTTGTTTCCCGAAGCGCGCAATGTCTTTTTCAACCGCAACTGGGTGGAAAATCAGCCCAATGCCCTCGAAGGCATGATGCCGGCGAGCAGTCGCTTCAAGAGCGTGGTCAAAATCATTCGCCTCGATCAACAGCCCCTGCAACTTCTGGCCGACGTGGTCAGCCAGCGTCTGGTATGCACACTGCCCTGAGCATAGCGCTCGCACCAACGCAAAAAGCCCGGCCGATCGGCCGGGCTTTTTGCGTTGGTGCGATGACGGATAATTTTAAACCAGGCCCAACGCCACCATGGCCTTGGCCACCTTGATGAAACCGGCAATGTTGGCGCCGTTGACGTAGTTGCCGGGAGTCCCGTATTCTTCGGCGGTTTCATAGCAGGTGTCATGAATGTTCTTCATGATATGCTGCAGGCGCTCCTCGGTGTATTCAAAGGTCCAGGAGTCGCGGCTGGCGTTTTGCTGCATTTCCAGAGCGCTGGTCGCCACTCCGCCGGCATTGGCGGCCTTGCCCGGTCCGTAGGCGATTTCCGCCTGCAGAAAGATGCGCACCCCTTCGGGCGTGGTAGGCATGTTGGCCCCTTCGCCGATGGCGATACAGCCATTTTGCACCAGAGTCTTGGCATCCTTGCCGTTGATTTCGTTCTGCGTTGCCGAAGGCATGGCCACTTGACAGGGTACCTTCCAGATGTTGCCCGCTTCGACGAATTTGGCATCCTTGTGATAATTGATGTAGTCCTTGATGCGGCGCCGCTCGATTTCCTTGAGTTGTTGAACCAGTTCCAGATCAATGCCGGCTTCATGATAGATGTAGCCACCGGAATCGGAACAGGCCACCACCTTGCCACCCAGCTGATGAATCTTCTCGATGGTGTAAATGGCGACGTTGCCCGAACCCGACACCACGCAAGTCTTGCCTTCCAGAGAGTCGCCCCGCGCTTTGAGCATTTCCTGCACGAAGAAGGTCGCGCCGTAGCCGGTGGCTTCGGTACGGACCAGGGAGCCGCCCCAGTCAAGGCCCTTGCCGGTCAAAACGCCGAGTTCATAGCGGTTGGTGATGCGCTTGTACTGGCCGAACATGTAACCGATTTCACGTCCGCCGACGCCGATATCACCGGCCGGCACGTCCGTGTATTCGCCCAGATGGCGATAAAGTTCAGTCATGAAGCTCTGGCAAAAACGCATGATTTCGCCATCGGACTTGCCCTTGGGATCAAAGTCTGAACCGCCCTTGCCGCCACCGATGGGCAATCCGGTCAGGCTGTTCTTGAAGATTTGCTCGAACCCGAGAAACTTGACAATCCCCAGATAAACCGAAGGATGGAAGCGCAGACCGCCCTTGAAGGGCCCAAGCGCGCTGTTAAACTCTACGCGAAAACCACGGTTGATTTGATCCCGACCCTTGTCATCCGACCAGGGCACGCGGAAAATGATCTGCCGCTCAGGTTCGCAGATGCGCTCGATGATTTTATGGTGGGTGAACTCGGGGTGCTTGACCAGCACCGGCCCAAGACACTCAAGAACTTCACGAACAGCTTGATGGAACTCGGTTTCACCAGGGTTGCGCTGCAACACTTCCTGAAAAATCGGCTCAACTTTTTCATCCAATGGAATGGTCATGGGCAATTCCCCCTTTGTAGAGTATCGGTCACCGCAACGCAGCCGGTGCCTGTTTTTTGTTCACAAATACGAACCCAGAGAACAGCACGGGTCAGAACACCGGCATAAAAGCAAAAAGCAAACCAACTTCTGGTGACATTTTACCCACATCGGTTAACCCTTGAACGTGACTGTGTTTTTTCTGCACCTTTACTGATCCTGGAAACTTCGTCCTGCGCCGGCCCTCTGCGAGTGGGTATATTGACTACTCACAAAAAGCTCAACTTTGAAAACTTACTCCACAGGCCTACCCTCTTTGCGAATTCAGTCCGCGAGGAGATCAGAGCATGTCCAGGGGATCAACATCGACGGCGAGACTCAGAGTGCGGGGCAATTTGCGTCGCCGACTGTCGACAACGCCCAGCAGCCGATGCAGAGGCGCACGGGCGGCCGCCTTGAGCAGAATCTGGTAGCGGGTCTTGCCGCGCAACCGCGCCAGGGGGCAGGGAGCAGGACCGAGAATTTCGACCTCGCCGGCCTTGCGGCTCAGCTCCTCGGCCAGCTCCGCCGCGCACCGCTCAACCTGCAGGGGCTGATTGCCCGCCAACACCAGGTTGATAAGGTAGCCGAAGGGTGGATACCCCAGCTCGCGGCGAAACGCAATTTCCTGCTCATAAAACCCTAAATAGTCGTGCCGGGCGGCGCAGGCCAGGGCATGATGGGTCGGCGCATATGTCTGAATCAGAACCCGACCCTGAAGTGTCCCGCGGCCCGCCCGGCCGGCGACCTGGGTCAGCAGGGCAAAGGTGCGCTCGGCGCTGCGAAAGTCAGGAAAATTGAGACTGGAGTCGGCGCCAATGACGCCGACCAAAGTAACACGGGGAAAGTCATGTCCCTTGGCGACCATCTGGGTGCCGATCAGAATGTCGATCGCCCCCTGCTCCATGCCGTCGACAAGGCTTTGATGCGCGCCCTTGCGGCTGGTGGTGTCGCGGTCCATACGTGCGATACGCGCAACGGGAAAAGCCACGGCGAGCTCTTCCTCCAGACGCTCGGTTCCCGCGCCTTCCGGCTCGATACTCGTGCCGCCACAGCCGGAACAGCGTTCTGGCGGCCTTTGTACATAATCACAATAATGGCAGCGCAGCCTGCGACGCGACTGGTAATACGTCAGGGTAATCTCACAGTTGGGGCAGCGAAAGGTCGCCCCACACTCGCGGCACAGCAAATAAGGCGCAAAGCCGCGGCGATTGAGCAGCAACAACGCCTGCTCTTTGCGCTCCAGGGTCGCCGAGAGGGCCTCCATCAACTCCGGCGCCAGCGCTCCCGACAGGCGCCGCCCGCCGAGATCGACCAACTCCACCTCGGGCAGGGGCCGCCCCAGAACCCGGGCATCCAAGGATAAATAACCGGTGTCGCCGGCTTGGGTCCGGTAAAAGGTGGTGAGAGCCGGAGTCGCGCTGCCCAGCACCACCACCGCGGCAGATCCCTGCGCGCGCAGCAAAGCCAGGTCGCGAGCATGGTAGCGCCAGCCCTCGCTCTGCTTGTATCCGGACTCATGCTCCTCGTCGACGACGACAATCCCAAGATCCGGCAAAGGCGCAAAGACCGCCGAGCGCGCGCCGATAACGATCTGCACTTCGCCACGGGCGATGGCGCGCCAGGCGTCATACCTCTCGCCCTCGGAGAGCGCGGAGTGCAGCACGGCAACCCGCGCGCATGCAGCCTGGAAACGTGTCCGGAAACGCGCCACCAGTTGCGGGGTCAGGGCGATTTCCGGCACCAGAACCAGGGCCTGGCGCCCCTGCTCCAGGACCGCGGCGATGGCATGCAGATAAATCTCCGTCTTGCCGCTGCCGGTGACTCCATGCAGCAGAAATTGAGCAAAACGCCCCGCCGCCAAAGCGTCGAGCAGGGCCGCCAAGGCCTGTTGCTGGTCAACGCCGAGCACGGGGCGCACATCGACGGGCACCGGCTGGTCGAGAAAGGGATCGCGGCGCCTCTCTCCCTCACGCACACTGAGAAGATTGAGTTCGACCAGGCGTTTGAGCACCGCATGAGGGGCGGGAAAGTGGCGGGAGATTTCAGACAGGGGCACTTCTTCCCGACCACGCAGCCAGGCAAGGATTTCGCGCTGGCGGGCGCCGGGCGGGTCTTGCACGGCACACGCGGCACGATAAAAACGCTCGGTCACAATATTCACCCGCGTCTTGACCGCAGTCAGCCCGGCAGGCAGAGCGGCGCGCAGAACCTCGCCCAGGGGATGATGGTAATAAGCGGCGGCGCGCCTCAGAAAAGCCAGCATAGGCGAAGACAGCAGAGGCTGAAGATCAAGCACCTCTTCCACGGGGCGCAGCCCCTCCACGCCCGCGGACGCAAGCTCAAGGATTACCCCCAGCGCGCGCCGATTCCCAAGCGGAACGCGCACCCGGACTCCCGGCGCCACCTGCTCGCGCAGAGCAGCCGGCACCTCATAGGAAAGAGGCTTGTCCAGCGGGGCGAACACCGCAACCACGGCGCTCAATGCCGACGGGCAGCCCCCCTCACCAGTCTGTGGACCTGGGTCCATGGGGCGCATGCCGAATCCTCCGGATAAAAAAACGCATCCCCTCCGCGCGCCGAGAAACCAGGCGCGCGGAGGGGATGCGCAACACGAGAATCAATCTTCCTGGTTCAGGCTTTGGGCCAACTTACGGCCGAACTCCCGGCAGCCTTCCACATCCGCATCCGTTGGCGTGAAGCGAAAGGAAATACCAGGTATCGGCAGCTGATACTTGAGACCGCGCAAGCGCTCCTCGATCAGCTTGACCGCCTCGCCGCTCCAGCCGAAAGAGCCGAACACTCCGGCGACCTTGCCTTTGGGTGTCACCGATGACAACAACGACAGCACCCGCCACACCGGCGGCGGCGCGTCGCGATTTATCGTGGGCGATCCGACCACCAGGGCATCGGCTTTTTCGAGTTCGTCCCGCACCAGTTCGTCGTCGAGATCGACCAGGCCGAATTCGGTGACGCTGATATCGGCTTCTTCCAGCCCCGCGCGCACCGCTGCGCCCATGGTGCGGGTGTTGCCGTGCGGCGAGAGGGTCAACAGGAGTACCTGTTTTTGCGGGGAAGCCGGGGGCGGCGCCGCCCAGGCGCGGTAAGCGTCAATGGACTTCTGGGGATCACGTCGCAAGATCGGTCCATGCGACGGACAGACCAACGTCAGGGGCAAATTTTCAATTTTCGTGAGCGCCTCGCGGATGGATGATTTAAAGGGGCGCATGATGGTGTCGAAATAAAAACGGAATTCTTCGGAAAAATCCTCGACCTGGTCATTGTAAAGACCCTCGCCGCAGAAATGAGCCCCGAAGGCATCGCAAGAAAAAAGCAGATCCTCTTCGGGAAGGAAGGTGAACATGGTATCGGGCCAATGCAGGTTGGGGGCCAGAATAAAGCGCAGGGTTTTGTCGCCGAGGCTGATTTCCTCGCCATCACTGACCGCATGGACCGTAAAAGGCTGCACGTAGAGTTGCCGCAGAAAGTTCTCGCCGGCACGGGTGCAATAAACCCTGATGTCGGGATTGATCTCCAGAAGTCGTCCCAGGGCGCCCGTATGGTCGGGCTCGGTGTGATTGACCACGACCAGGTCGATATCCGACAAGGGAACGAGCTTCTGCAGTTTATCCAGATACTCGTCGGTAAAAGGCTCCTTCACCGTATCGATCAGCGCGATTTTTTCCGACCCGCGGACCAGATAGGCATTGTAGGTGGTGCCGTGCAAGGTGGGAAAAAGCTCATCGAAGACTTCCAGGTCGGGATGACGGGCCCCCACCCAGAAGATATCCGGACGAATCTCGGCAGAACTGGACATAATGGGTTCTCCTTGAAAATCAAAATCGGCGGATCAATGGTTGACAATTCAGGTAAACTATAATGCCCTTGGCACCGATTGGCAAGAAGGCCCTAAAGCCACACTGGCAGAGAGAACATCAAAAATGCTATAGTTGCAGCTTAAAAAAAGGAAAAAACCTATTCAGCTGCAACGCTCAATTGCGCGGCAAGGAGTGGCGCTTGAGTGTAGCGGTCACTGTTCAGGCCGCACGCGATGGTGCTGCGTCCTGCGTTGCGCGCTGAACCGTCACAAAAGAACAGAGGTTTGTGCTGATGAATGACCCCGACGCCCCCCAAGTCCCTCCGGAAAAGCCGGGCATTTCCAGGCGCACACTTCTGATCTCGGTCGGATTGGGCGCCGGAGCCCTGGCGCTGGGCAAGGGATTGTGGCACGAACCACGCACGGCGCAACTCGAACAAATTCACCTGCCCCTCGACAAAATCCCCCCGGGTCGGCAACTGCGCGTCGTCCAGCTCTCAGACCTGCACATCCGGCAATTCACCAGATATCACCTGAGCGTGGCGCGGCTGGTCGACAAGCTCGCTCCTGATCTGATCGTCATCACAGGCGACTTTCTCGATCAGCAGCGCAACCTCTCCGCCGTAGGCAAGTTTCTCGACCACCTGCAAGCGCCTGCCGGCATCTTCGCGGTGCAGGGCAATTGGGAATACTGGGCGCGCATCGAAGGCGATAAATTACGCCAGGCTTTTGCCCGCTGGGGCGTCACCCTGCTGATCAACGAACGCCTCGACCTTGAGGTCCAGGACACTCCGCTGTCCATCCTCGGCCTGGACTATCCCTCAGCGGCCGATGCCTTGAAAAAACTCCAACAACAAAGCGACCCCGCACGGGTGAATCTGCTGCTTTCCCATGTTCCGGCCTTTGACCACGACCTGCTTGACGGTCGTCTCGATCTGCTGCTGGCGGGCCACACCCATGGCGGACAGGTGCGGTTTCCGGGGGTCACGCCCTTTTATCTGCCACGCTTCTCTGAACCCTTTGTCTCCGGACTCTACCATGTGGGCCCCGGCACCCCCCTTTATGTCAATCGCGGGATCGGTACCAGTTTTATGCCGGTACGCTTTCTCTGCCCGCCGGAAATCACCTTATTCAACTTGACGTCTACAAGGGTTTGAACCGCCGCCCACGCGGCACCGGGCAACTCCTTCAGTAGCCCAGGTAACTCAGCAGCGCCCGAATATCGCCCATCATTTCACGAAACTCCTCGCCGTCAAGGCTCTGGGCTCCGTCGCACAACGCCTTGGCCGGGTCAGGGTGTACCTCGACCATAATGCCGTGGGCTCCAGCGACCAGAGCGGCCTTGCTCATGACCGCAACCAGTGAACGCTTACCGGTGGCATGGCTGGGGTCGACAAGAATCGGCAGGTGACTCAATTCACGAACCAGCGGCACCACGGAGAGATCCAAAGTGTTGCGCGTTGCACGTTCAAAGGTGCGGATCCCTCGCTCACAGAGAATCACCCGCGAATTACCCTCGGCCAGGATATATTCCGCCGCGGCCAGAAACTCTTCAAGCGTCGCACTCATCCCACGTTTGAGCAATACGGGATGGCGACACTTCCCAACCTCCTTGAGCAGATCAAAGTTCTGCATATTGCGCGCACCGATCTGCAGAATATCGGCATAGCGGCACACCGCATCAAGCTGTTCAATCCGCATGATTTCGGTCACGACCGGCATACCCACCGCATCGCCCGCCTGCCGCAGATATTTAAGGCCTTTTTCACCGAGCCCCTGAAAGGAGTGGGGGCCGGTGCGCGGCTTAAACGCACCGCCCCGCAGGATCTGGGCCCCGCCATCCCGGGCGATCCGCGCTGCAGCCACCATCTGCTCCGGACTTTCAATACTGCACGGGCCGGCAATAACCACCGGCGGATGCCCATCGCCGATCTTGACCGCTCCGACCTCGACCAGAGTGGACTCCGGATGAAAATCCCGCGAAACTAATTTATAAGGTTTACTGACGTGAATGCATTCGCGTACGCCCGGCAAATTGCGAATCGCCGTGTCATCAACGTAGCCCTGATTGCCGAGAACCCCGATGGCGGTCCGCTCGCGGCCGGGTATCGGCGCGGCTTGCAAACCCATGGCTTCGACGGCTTCTTGCACTGCCCGCACCTGGGCGGCACTGGCATTGTGGTCCATAACAATGAGCATGGCTGAGAACTCCTCACAAAAGATAAGGCCCGGGGCGCTGTCGCAAGAGCCGAGCAGGGCACTCAGAGTACCGGGCAAAACGCAACATTTCAATCTATTTGCAACACCCGAGCATCGATCAGCTTGCCTGATGACAGGTTTCGGTTATCCTATCTGCTGGAAGTTACACGCACAAGCCAGGGCATCGTCATTCAGAAGGATGCTTCCATCCCTTCCTCCTGAATACGAAAACACTCTTACTCTAAAAAAGGAGTCCCGCAAACCATGAAATGGAAACTCGCCAAAACGGCAACCCTAGCCGCGATCTGCGCTCTCATTACCGCCGCTCCGGCCGCGGCAGATGAGGCCCGCGGACGTGAACTGATCAGCTCTCTCGGTTGCAAAGGTTGCCATCAATTCGAAGGCAGCGGCGGCACCCTGGCTCCAGCCCTTGACGGAACCGGGGAGAGATTCGACGCGGAACGGATCAGGAAACAACTGACCGAGCCCGGCAGCCTCAACCCAAACACCATGATGCCTTCCTACTCTCATTTGCCTGAAGAAGAGCTCAAAAGCCTGGTCGACTTTCTGGCAGAGCTGAAGTAAGCCGAAGCAACGCAAAACTGGGGTGCCTCAACGACAAAGGCGCGGCCTGTATGGCCGCGCCTTTGTCGTTGGCATTACATGAACGCCTGTTCGGTGAGACTATCTGCGCCTGACGGGCAAGTCATGCACGTTGAGATGGCACGTCAGACAGTTGGGGAAGCGCTCGTGCAGGTTTGCGCTGTGCGGCGCCCCGTGACAAGAGGCACAGGTGGGGATCAGCCCGTGGTCCGTGTGGCAAACGGTGCAGTTGACCTGACCGTGCTTGCTCGGCGTCTTTTCCCAGTCGGTATAAGCCGTGGTATGGCAAGCCTCACAGGTGCGTGCGCCGGTGGTCGCGGTAAACGTCATCTCCAGCGGCTTATGCACCGGATGACACTCAGCGCAACTCACGAGCGGTTGCCCCTGATAGTGAGGCCCGTGACATTCAAAGCAGGACGGCACATAACCGTGCTGATCATAATGGCAAAGGGTACAATCCTGCTCGGTATGCAGGCTCGGAAACTGAGCAAGTTCCGCCGCGGGGCCGCCGTGACAATCGGCACAGACATCCGCGACCGGAGTCTGCGCATAGGGAATATAAAGCGGCGCGTGTGGATTAATGTGGCAGCCCAGGCAATCCGTGAGTTTTTCACCGTGCGGCAAGGTATGGCAACTGGCGCAATCAGGCATGATGTCGTCCCAGTTCTGGCGCACCGGGCTGTAAGCGTGAAAAACCTCATGGCATTCGCGACAATCGAAGCGATGCTTACCGCCCTCATCCCGAATTGCCTCGAAGTAGGTGGGATGACACTGACCGCACTGCGCCAGAGTCAATGGCACGATCTCGACATCATAAGGGTCGCGAGCCGGTTCGGGGGCAGGTGCCCGCGCCGCTCTGAGTTCGGTGGGCTGCGCGGCGGCGACCGCTGGCTCGGCAGTCTTCGCCTCGCTCGTCGGAAGTGTGCAGGCAGCCACCGCCATAAGACCCAGTAGAACCAAGGCAGTGAACAGCGAATGTTTAAAACCTCTTTTCATGCTTTTCATTGCTTACTTCCCCTTTTCCCGGTTGGCTCAATAGGTGAGGTCGTGAGCGGTATTGTGGCAGCTACCGCAGCTGGGGAACTTAGCATGAATTCCCGGCGCATGCGGCGAGCCGTGACAATCTGCGCACAACGGCACCATCATGTGCTTGTCCTGGTGGCAGTAGACACAGGCCAGCGACTGGTGCTTAGAGGGGTTGGCAAGAAGCTCCTCATTGGCGACGTCGTGGCAGGCCGCGCAATGCATGTTCGGCAGGTCGTCGTCATAGACCACATGCAGAGGCTTGTGCGCGCCGTGGCAGCTCGCGCAGTCTGCGTTGGTCTGCTCGGGAGAATGGGGACGGTGGCATTGTACGCAATCGGGAACATAACCGTGGGTATCCGCATGACAGAAATTACACGCGACATCCTTGTGAGCGCTGGGATGAGCGGCAAGCTGCTGCCCGATGGGCATGTGGCAGGTCAGACATTCGTTGACCAGATCACCCTGGAGGGTCAGCTCCAAAGGGGTATGGGCGTTGGTGTGACACTGCGCGCAATTGGGCAGATCAAAATGCGGCGTGCCGGCATGACACATGGAGCAGGCGGGAATGGCATCCGCCACTGCAGGGGGATGCCCAATGTGGCAGTCAAGGCAGTTGACTGCGGTTTTGTGCGCACGGCCCTTTTCAGCAATTTCCCTGGGCTGCGCCTCGTGGCATTTGATGCAATCGGCGTTCTGCAAAACAGCCGCTTCGGCCTGCGTGGAAAACCCAACCGCAAGCGCCAGCCAACCTAGGAGCACAAAGGCCCCCAAACCAAGGCGACACAATCTCTTGTTCTCTCTCATTTGTTCTTTCCTCCTGTCCCAACTCCGTTAATAAAACAACCCCCGCAGGGAATGGATCTTGATAATTACATGCACAACTCCCCCTTGGGGGAGAGCACTCCAGCGACCCTATCTTAATTAGCCCACCCGGCGGACAATGTCAACACGAAGGACAGGCACGCGACGGCCGCGCCGGAAAAAATTTTGGGTAGAAACAGCAGAACCCTAGTTTACCGAAAGCAGTTCGACGTCAAAAATCAGGGTTTGATTAGGTCCGATGACCTGCCCGGCACCCTGCTCGCCGTAAGCGAGTTCGGCCGGGAGAAAAATTTTCCACTTGGCGCCCTCTTTCATCAACTGCAGGGCTTCGGTCCAACCGGGGATCACCCCGGAAACAGGAAAGGTAACAGGCTCGCGGCCGTAGGAACTGTCGAATTCCGTGCCGTCGACCAAGGTGCCACGATAATGCACGGTGACGGTACTATCAGGGCCGGGTGATTTGCCCGAGCCTGCTGTGATTACCTGATACTGCAGACCGCTGGCGGTGGTTTTAACGTCCTTTTTCTTGGCATTTTCCGCCAAAAAAGCCTTACCCTTTTCAAGGTTTTCACGACCCATTTGCTCCTGCATCGCCATATGCCGCATCATCATCTCGCGCTGCATCTCTTCCATGGCAAGCTCCATTTCCTCGTCGCCCATGCGCGAGGTTCCGGCCAGGGCATCACGAACGCCGTCAGCGATCAACTCGGGAGTCACAGCCACACCGCCCATTTTCAGATCCCGCCCAAGTTGTTGACCCAGGGCATAGGAAAACCGATCGGTGTTCGAATCCAGGGGCGGATTCTGTACGGCGCCCGCCGACACAGCGACCATAAGCAAAAAGCAAAGCAGCAGAATACATGATTTATTCATGAGAAGAACATCCTTTCACAAACGGCTAAAAAAAGAAAACCCTCCGAAAAAAACCTTACCAATCCGCACGACTGCGGGTGCCATTCTAATACCGCGACAGACACCAACTGTCAACCGCAGAAAATTCATGGACCGACCACGCACCAGAACCTTCCTTTTCCCACGGAAAAAGGCGTAATCGTCCAAACTCAAATTGACTGCCCGGAAGGAAGGTTGGATAATGACACCGATAAAATCTCAGGATAGTTCAGGCTGGCGGTCTTCACGCGCCGGCCCTTAGGGCTAGGCAACATCGTGGTTGCGACTTATCGCAACAAGAGGAGAGTGCTGTGCGCGTCAATCTCATCACCAAGGTGACCTTGGTCACGGGTGTCGTCCTGCTGGTGGCGATGGTGCTGTTCGCATTTATCAACGTCACGACACTCAAAAAGATCTTTCTTGAAGAAGCCATTCACGATGTCGACAATCTCAGCGAAACCCTCATCCGCTCAACGCACTACCAAATGCTAGAAGATGACCGCAAACGCGTCTACCAGATGATTCAGGAGGTCGGTACGCAGCGGGGCATCGAGCATATTCGCCTGATCAACAAGGATGGGGAAATCACCTTTTCAACGGAGCGCGCCGAAATCGGCACGATTCTCGACAAAAACACCGAAGGCTGCAATGTTTGTCACGCCGAAGACACGCCCCTGATCCACGCTTCCTCCATGAACCGCAGTCGCATTTTCGCAGATCGCGACGGCAAGGAGGTGCTCGGCATGGCCAGGGCCATCTATAACCAGGAAAGCTGCGCCACCGCCGACTGCCATTTCCATCCCCCCGACCTCAGCATGGTCGGCATTCTCGACGTCATCGTTTCCCTCGACGGCATGCATATGCAAACCGCCACCTATCGCAACAACATCATCGTGCTGACCCTGATGCTCTTGCTGATTGTGGCGTCCTGCCTGACCCTGGTGACACAGAGGTTCATCACCAACCCACTCAGCAAACTACTCCACCATACCCAGAGGATCGCCCAGGGCGATTGGTCGCCTGTCGAGCTGAAGTCTCATGATGAATTCGGCAAGTTGGCCGGCGCCTTCAATGATATGACTCACAACCTCAAGCAGGCCCAGGACGAATTGGCCCAGTGGGGCTCTCAGCTCGAGGCCAAGGTTGAGGAACGCACCCATGAAATCAAGAACATGCAGTCACGCCTTATTCGTTCGGAAAAAGTTGCATCCCTTGGTGAATTGGTGGCCGGCATCGCTCATGAACTGAACAATCCTTTGACCGGGGTACTCATGTTTTCCTCGATGATCGCCGAGGATCCGCGACTGGACCCCGCCCTTAAACCCGATTTCGACACCATTATCCACGAAACCCAGCGGTGCGCCGAAATCGTGCGCGGCCTGCTTGATTTCGCCCGCGAAAGCGTGCCCCAAAAATCGCACTGCGCGGTGGAACAGGTTCTCGAGCAAACCCTGATTCTGGTATCTCACCATAGCTCCTTCCACGATATCCGCGTGGAGCGCGACTACGGTTCCCCCCCCCAGATTCTGGCCGACCCCAACCAACTTGAACAAGTATTCATGAACCTTCTCATAAACGCCAGCCAAGCCATGGAAAACGGCGGAACGCTGAAGATCAAAACAGGAACCCTGAACCGGGATGCGCAGGTGTTTGTAAAAATCAGCGACAGCGGCTGTGGGATTGCGGAGGAAAATCTCACCAAAATCTTTGATCCGTTTTTTTCCACCAAGGGTCACAAGGGAACAGGACTGGGATTGTCCGTATCCTACGGCATCATCGAAAACCACGGTGGAAAAATCGAGGTGCAAAGCCGCATGGGGGAAGGCACCACCTTCACCGTTCTGCTGCCGGCCAGCTTTGAGCAGAAAAAACAGCGTGCCGAAAGCGGCCTGGCCGCCACCGCCTGAGATTTTTGCCAAAATCGTTCACGAAAAAAGCCGCAGGGAAATCCCCTGCGGCTTTTTTCGGTCAATAAGAATACCCTTATGAATTTGCGGAATGCTCACGCACCGAGATACCCTGCTTTTTCAGCAAGGCCTGAAAGTTGGGGCGCAGCATGCCGACTTCTTCGGCGGCCCGCGTGATATTCCAATCGTTGCGTTTGAGAGCGTCGAGCACGAACGCTCGCTCAACAGGCGCCACGGCCTGCTCACGCACATGACGTTTGGTTTCCTTGAGTTCATCGGCCGTGCGCGGAACAAAATGACAAAACAATTGGTCATCTTCGCCCGCGGCGGACGGCAGCTCCAGGTCGTCCTCTTCGATCAGGTCATCTGCCGCCAGCACCACCGCACGCTCGATGACGTTTTCCAACTCGCGCACATTGCCGGGAAAAGAATGACGCTCGATACACGCCATGGCCGCCGGAGTCATTCCGCGAATCTCCTTCCCCATTTCCCGCGAGAATTTTTGCAGAAAATGACCGACGAGGATCGGCAGGTCCCCAAGACGCTCTCTCAGAGGCGGCAAATCGACGGGGATGATATTGAGACGAAAAAACAGGTCTTCACGGAACAGGCCCTCGCTGACCATCTCCTTGAGGCTTCGATTGGTCGCCGCGACCAGGCGAATATCAATGGGTACCGGCTTGGTGCCACCGATGGGCGTCACTTCGCGTTCCTGCAAGACCCGCAACAATTTGGCCTGAGTGGTGAGGCTGATATTGGATACTTCATCGAGAAACAAGGTGCCGCCATCCGCGACTTTAAACAAGCCGGTTTTGGTCTGTACGGCCCCGGTGAATGATCCCTTGACATGGCCGAAAAGTTCACTCTCCAGCAGAGTTTCCGCCAGAGACGTGCAGTCAACGGCAACAAACGCCTGATCTTTGCGCGGGCTGTTGCGATGGACCGCCCGGGCGACCAATTCCTTACCGGTGCCGCTTTCGCCGGTGATCATGACGGTGCTATCGGTGGGCGCGACCTGAATAATACGACGATACACCTTCTGCATCGCCTTGCTTTCACCAACGAAGGAATCAAAGCCGTGACGGTCTTTGAGTTCCTTCTTGAGATAGAAATTTTCTAGAAGCATCGCCCGCTGCCCGAGGGCTTTTTCGACGATGCCGAGGATCTGGTCAGGCGTGAAGGGCTTGGCGAGATAGTCGAAGGCGCCGTTCTTCATGGCCTCGACAGCGGTATCGACGGTCGAATAGCCGGTGATGATGATCACCGGCACGTCGGGCTGCAGGATCCGGATGGCCTTGAGAACCTCCATGCCGCTCATGCCGGGCATTTTCAGGTCGGTAACGACGATGTCAAAATCATCCTCCTGCAGACGCTCAACGGCAACCTGACCGCTGGCCGCTACATCGACCCGATACTTGTTGTTTTCGAGAATGCGCCGAATACCCTCGCGTATCACGCTCTCGTCGTCAACCACCAGAATGCGCGCCTCATCCCTCATCTGACCTGCTCCCTCCAACGGCAACTATGTGCATGCTGAGCCCCTTGCCCGCGCCCCCAACCTATCATGGACTCCAGGTATCCCTATTTCTATACACAATATACGCAATCTGCTTTTTCATCCACCTGAAAAGGAAACATTTGCGCCGGTTATTGGGTATACGAAAACCTCCCCGGAACGCACCGATCCAGAGATTTCCGCGAAAAACATAGCGGCAAGATCATAACAGAACATTGTGCCCAACCCAAGAAGTGCCTGGGCCGGCGCCCCAAACTGCTATTTTTTTGCCGGGCACGTACATTTTTTTTATACAGGCCACCACACGCACCCGCACATCCCCTTACACGCAGGCCTTACCCCTGCCTGGCGGCAGTAAAAAGACTTATCGCAACGGCTGGCTGCATATAATAAATATACATCTCGGCGAAAACTGAGTTCTTGCCCCTTTGCCGGAAAAAATCAAAACCTTCCTTATTATCGGGAAGTTAAAAAGAATTTGGTCAATCGGCTGCAGCTTGGCACAGCCAATGCTACGTTCCATGTTCAGTACAGCTTATGCCGCAAAAAGAAAGTGGTGACCGGCATTGGTCAATCGACGGGAGGAGGCGAGGGATGAAGCATAAACAAAAAATTTATCTGACGCCAACGCCGGTGCGCATCTGGCACTGGCTCAACGCGTTCGGCTTTCTCGCGCTGATCTTCAGTGGCGCCCAGATTCGCTATCCTGAATACGTTAACTTCTTCGGCAGTTACAAGGCTGCCATCAGACTGCATGACACCGCCGGCATCGTGGTGTCCATTTCTTTCTGCCTGTGGTTGATTTATTACCTGATCGTGGCGCGCAGTCTTCTGAAACTCTACCTCCCCACCAAGGAAGATTTACGTCTTGGGCTCTTCAGGCAGGGCCTGTTCTATTTTTTCAATTATTTCCGCGGAAAACCCAATCCCCACGTCACGACGCCGGAAAACAAATTCAACCCCTTGCAGAAATCCGCCTATGTAATCATCATGATGGTGCTGGTGCCACTGGTGATACTCTCCGGCTTGCTGCTGATGAATATCGAGCTGTTGCGCCCTGTCGTGTTGTTTCTGGGTGGAGTGAAATTCGTCGCGGGCGCCCACTTTTTGTTGGCCTGCGCGCTTATCGCCTTTTTATTCACTCACGTCTACCTGGCGACCCTCGGACACACCCCTTTTGCCCACTTCAAACCCATGTGGACGGGATGGGAGGAGCACGAGGACGCTACAGGGAAAGACGATGCTCCGGGCAGCCAGGCAAAGCCCGCAGCGCGCACCGAGCCAAAACAGCACTGAGATGTCCAATACAAAATATCCGCGCCGGCGTGGCCCCCACCCCGCCCTTTTCTTATCGAGCCGAGCGAACCGGGAGGTAGCGTGAGCACTCTAAAAACCATTGTCTCAAGGGCCCTGGTGCCGGTCGGCCTGACCGTCACCGGGTTCGTCATAGTCTGCAGCATCCTTCTGTACTCGTTCGTCAAGCAAGACCTGATTCAGGACACCATTCAGCGCGAAATCCAGCTCGCCGATATCATTGTCAAGGCAACGCGCTATTCCATGCTCAAGGATGACCGCGAATCCCTGCGCCAAACCATCAACGATATCGGTGGGCAAAAAGGCGTCGAACACGTACGCATTTTCAATAAACGCGGTGTGATCATGTTCTCCGCCCACGAGGAGGAAGTCTTACAGATGCTGGACAAGGAAGTCGCCGGCTGCATCGAGTGCCATGCCGGCGAAGTTCCAGCTGTACACCTCGGCCCCATGGACCAGGCGCGTGAATTCAAAAACGAGCAAGGCAAGCCGGTTATCGCCATCACCGCCGCCGTTTACAACGAGCCAAGCTGCTACACCGGAGCCTGCCATGTACACTCGCCCGATGAACAGATTCTCGGCACCCTTGACATCGGCATGTCCCAGGCGCCCCTACTGCAATCCCTGGCCACCTTGCGCATCCGCCTGATCATCTTCTGCCTGATGGTCATGGTCCTCACCGTGGGCGGCGTCATTGCCTTGCTGCGGCGCAACGTCTTGCTGCCGGTGCGCCAGTTGGTGTATTTTGCCGACAGGATCAGCGACGGCGACCTGAAGGCTCAGGAACCCGAAGGTACCGAGGAAGTGGCAAGCCTGGCCGCCAATTTTAAGCGCCTCGCTCAAGACCGCCACCAATGCGATGTCAAACTGGAGGAACTGCAGAAGAGAATCGACGACCTGACGCGCGAGATCAAGGCGCGGGAAAACGCCTCCAAAAGCCTGTAATTTCGGGAGTAGCTATCATACCATGAGGATCCGGCAGAAATTGCGCCGCCCGCCCCCGGAAACGCCGGAGAGTGGTACGTCCAACGACAAACAGGCGGACGCTCAAGCGCGCATCCAGCACCTTCAGGTCCTATCGCGTCGCGGCCTTTGGGGGTTGGCCGTTTTTCTGCTGATGAGCCTTGCGGCCTTCGGCCACGAAACCCTGTTGCCGCAAATTTCCCCCGGCGTACGCTCCGCCCTGGGCAGCGCCCCGCCCACCAATTTCATCAGCATCGCCCTTGTGGTGTACAGTTTCTCCGCCCTGGTGCTGATTCTCTCGCGCATGAGTTCTGGTGAAGGCAAATACAAAGGCTGGTCGCACCTCGGTTATCTGTTTGG
Source organism: Geoalkalibacter ferrihydriticus DSM 17813 (assembly GCF_000820505.1). NCBI lineage: Bacteria > Pseudomonadati > Thermodesulfobacteriota > Desulfuromonadia > Desulfuromonadales > Geoalkalibacteraceae > Geoalkalibacter > Geoalkalibacter ferrihydriticus. The sequence continues at coordinate 50,811 of NZ_JWJD01000004.1, forward strand.
CTTCTATGCCTTTTACTATTACGGCGAAGCGCTCGGCACTAATTTCTGGGCCGTATTCGCCGCCGGCATCACGATCATGTCACTGGAATACTATCAGATGTGGAGCTTCTGTTCCGAGTCCATCGCCAAGGAAAAAGAGGCCCTCGCCAAAGCCGAACGCCTGGAGAAATTCAACTCTTAGCCCCCCGACTAAGCTTGCCGAAACTCTTGCTTTTGGACCGATCGGACTTGACAAACCGTCACTTTCCCATTACAAATTTACCGCAGATGTTTTTTTAACCTTTTTTTTTGACAGGAGGCTTGAAATGAAGAAGTTCGTCGTGATTGCCCTGGTCGTCCTCTTTGCCGCTGCCACCGGCATTGCCGCCCAGAAAGCCCAGGATATCTACACCTACGAAGCCCGCAATGGCAACGTAACCTTTGACCATGTGAAGCACATCGAATATGAAGATGGTACCTGCGTTGCCTGCCATGGCGAAGGCGAGCCCGGCGCCATCGCTATCGATCGCGACTCCGCTCATGGCGCGTCCTGCAAAGACTGCCACGACCAGAAAGGCGGCCCCACCCGCTGCGGCGAGTGCCACATCCGCTAATCCCGACCAAACAGACCGACCCGAAAAGCCCCCATCAGGGGGCTTTTCTTTTTTCCTGCGGCATCCCCCCAAAAAAACGTTCGCCACCTCACCACATGCCCGAGATGCTCACGCCCATAAGACACAAGGCTTGACATATTCTATACTTTCATATATAAAGCTTTCTGCATCTAAAACAAACGCCAACCAAGGAGCCGCCTCGTGTCTACAGAAGCCGTCATTCACCCAAAATACCAGATGGTCTCCCAGCGTCGGGTACTGCAATGGGTGCTGCTGCCCATCATGCTGATCACCATTGCTCTGGGCTGGAAATATCCGCTGCTGGGCTTTAGCGTCGCGGCCGCCATGGCGACCGGTATGGTTGGCGGGGTCATCCGCGGGCGCTATGTGTGCGGCAACCTCTGTCCACGCGGCGCATTCTTCGATCGAATAATCGCCCCCCTTGCTCCGCGCGGCAAGGTTCCCGCGTTCATGCGCGGGATGCCCTTTCGGCTGGTGGTTCTCGCCGCGCTGATGGGGTTCATGGTGTGGCGCATTGCGCAGAATCCCGGCGATCTCAACCACTGGGGGTTTGTTTTCTGGACCATGTGCGCGGTGACCACCGCTGTCGGCCTGGGTCTAGCTTTCACCCTGCATCCCCGTGCCTGGTGCGCCATCTGTCCCATGGGCACCATGCAGAACCTGCTTGGCGGGCATAAACTGCGCCTGCAGATTGCCGCGTCCTGCCGCTCCTGCGGCAAGTGCGAAACGGCTTGCCCCATGAATCTGTCCATTGCCGCAGACAAACGGCTGGGCGCTCTCCAGGATCGAGATTGCCTCAAGTGTCCCGAATGCATTGCCGCCTGTCCGGCCAGTGCGCTGAAATGGCCGGAAGCCAAAAGCTAAGCATAAGCTTGTCGGCGAGCAGGAAATCGATTACAATCTCCACAGATAGCGACGCGATTTCCCAGGAGATGTCTTGTGCCCTCGCCACTTGGAACTGTAACCTTCATTGCACGCTATGCACGCATGGCCGACGCCAGCGTGTTTCAGGTATCGCGCCCCACCGCGGCGCCCGCGGTGGGGTCGGACCACAGCCCGGAACGCCGCTACTCTGCAAACAACAAACGCGATATTTCGGCGCCGACCGATCGCGTCACCCTGAGCGCCGAGGCCGAAGCGATTCGTGCCCTGCAAGTCCGCGACCGCCAGGTTCGCGCGCATGAGGCGGCCCACGCCGCCATCGGCGGCGCCCATGCCGGACATCCCACCTACACCCTGGAGCAGGGCCCCGACGGCAGCACCTATGCCGTCGCCGGCGAAGTCAGCATCGATACCAGCAGGATTCCAGGCGACCCGCAGGCGACGTTGGAAAAGGCTGAAATCGTTCGCCGCGCAGCCCTTGCTCCCCTTGATCCTTCACCCGCGGATCGGGCTATTGCCGCAAAGGCCACGCAAATGGCTGGTCAAGCCCGCCGGGACCTGATAGCGGGAGAAGATTCACCCGGCGCCTTCACCCTTGCCCCTCAAGATTCATCCGTCGATCGCAGACCTCCCCGCGGAGGCCTTCTCAACGTGCTTGCCTGATTTTCATCTGGATCCTGATTCGTCGGTCCCGATTTCCAGACCGCCAGCCAAGTCAGCAATGCCGCCCCGAAAAGTCCCCAAATCATGCCCTCCCAGCCGAAAATCCGATACACCGGCCCCGGCGCATAGGATCCCAGCGCCCCCCCGGCGTAATAAAAAGATACATAGAGCCCATTGATGACCCCCTTGTTGGCACCGGCACAACGGTTGAGCAGCCCCGAGGCCGTCGCGTGAGCGAGAAACATGCCTGCGCAAAACACAAACATGACACCGAACAACACCGGAACCGAAGAGACCAACATGCCGCTCAGCGACAAGGCGAACAGCCCCAGGCCCAGGCGCAGAGCCGGCATCTCGCCTCCCAGCCAACCACTGATGCGCACAGCGCTCAAAGACGTAACCAGACCCATGAGATAGCCGCTGTACATCAAGCCGATGCGAAACTCGCTGGCGTCGTCGCTGATCTCGGTCAAGCGGAAGGGAATGAAGTTCATGATGGCGGCAAATACCAGAAAAAACCCGAAGACCGCCAGATAAAGGCGTAAAAACCCGGGGCGCCGGAGGACTTCCAGCAACACCCGCGGGTGCGGTTTGCTGAGATTCAAAGAAGAGGCGTCGCGCAACCGGCCGAGAAGGAAGAAAGCCAGCAGCAGACTCGCGGCAAGTACCAGGAAGCTGTAACGCCAGCCAAAGCTTGTCGCCACCCAACCGGAAAAGGCCCGCCCCAGAAAGCCGCCCAGGATGGTCGCCGACACATAAACAGCCATGGCCCGCTGCACTGAACCCTTGCCGCTGGCCTGGGATACATAAGTCATGAGCGCGGTCAAAATGGCGGGGATCAGCGCCCCCTGGAACACGCGCACGGCCAGCAGAAATGAGAAGGTCGGGCCCCAGAAAAAAAGAACCTGGGAAATCGCCAGAAGAAAAACGCTCACCCGCAGCATCCGCCGCGGCGGTACGGACTCCAGCACATAACCGTAAACCAGCGGTGCCACGCTCAACGGCAAAAAGCAGACGGTGGTGAGCAAGGCAGCGCTGGAGCGCGACACATCAAACTCGCTCATGATCACCGGCAGGAGGGGCTGCGGCGCATAGAGAACGGACAGGGCGAGGACGGTGGTGAACAAAATCGTCGGCATAGAAACTCCATCCAGCAGGACCGGAAGGCAAACCCCGGCCGCGCTAACCCCAGGGTTTTTCGGCGAACCAGCGGCCGCAGGCAGACCTTAGCACGTATCTCCAGCAAAATCGATGACAACGCCTTGCCCCCTGAACCTGCCGCGGCCTCACCTGAAAAGCCATTGACTCCGCCGCGCGCTTGCGGTAAATACATGACCTCATGCAAAAAAACGCCACCCTAGCTCAGCTGGTAGAGCAGCTGATTCGTAATCAGCAGGTCGTCGGTTCGAATCCGATGGGTGGCTCCAACCAAACAAAAGGCTTACGGTTTTATCCGTAGGCCTTTTGTCTTTGTTTTCCTCCTGCCCCTGGGAATCGATATCATGATGAAATCAGCTCCCGCGCCGGTCCTGCAAAAAAACCAATTCGCCAGCGACAACTATTCCGGCATCTGTCCGCAAGCCTGGCAGGCCATGGCCCAGGCCAATCAAGGCACTGCCGCTGCGTACGGCAATGATCCCTGGACAGCACGGGCCTGCGATCTGCTGCGCGATTTTTTTGAAACCGATTGCCAGGTGTTTTTCGTCTTCAACGGCACCGCCGGCAACTCTCTCGCCCTGGCTGCCCTGTGCCATTCTTACCACAGCGTTATCTGCCACGAGAGTTCGCATGTGGAAACGGATGAATGCGGTGCCGCAGAGTTTTTCTCCAACGGCACGAAAATCCTGCTGGTCCCCGGCGAACACGGCAAGGTTGATCTTGACGCCGTGGCTCATACCGTCGCGCGCCGCAGCGACATCCACTACCCCAAGCCCAAGGTGCTCTCCATCACCCAGGCCACCGAACTGGGCACCGTCTATTGCCTGCAGGAGCTGCAGGCAGTCGGCGCTCAGGCGCGCCACCTGAATCTGCACCTGCACATGGATGGCGCACGCTTTGCCAACGCCCTGGCGAGCCTGGCCGCGTCCCCGGCCGACATTTCCTGGCGCGCCGGCGTCGACGTGCTCACCCTCGGCGGCACCAAAAACGGTATGGCCGTGGGCGAGGCAGTGATTTTCTTCAACCGCGGCCTGGCCGAGGAATTCGACTACCGCTGCAAACAAGCCGGCCAGCTCGCCTCCAAGATGCGCTTTCTCGCCGCACCCTGGATCGGCTTGCTGGAAAGCGGCGCCTACCTGCGCAACGCCGCCCACGCCAATCGTTGCGCGGCGCTCCTCGAAAGCGAACTGCGCAAGATCAAGGGCGTCACACTCACCCACCCACGCCAGGCCAACGCCGTCTTTGTCAGCATGCCGCCGTCTTTGATCGAGAGCTTAAGGACGCGGGGCTGGCACTTTTATACCTTCATCGGCTCGGGCCATGCCCGCTTCATGTGTTCGTGGAACACCCTGGAGGCGGATATTGCAGCCCTGGTTGCCGACATGCGCGAACTTGCCGCCAGGCTGCCGGATCAGGCGCCGCCCGAATAGCTGAACCAGACCTAAGGATTCAGCGGCAATGCCCAATCGCGCCGCAGGCGATGCCGTCGCGGTCTGCGGTGCATGCTGAACAGTTACAACCTGACCTACCCTTCAGGAGTCTTCATGGATCTTAAACGCCTCGAAGTATTTTGCCGCACCGTCGAGCACAAAAGCTTCACCCGTGCCGCCGAAGCGCTGCTGCTGTCCCAACCGACGGTCAGCGAACATATCCGCCACCTGGAGGAAATGCTCGGCGAAAAACTGCTCGACCGGCTCGGACGCGAGGTGCAACCAACCCCGGCCGGACAAATTCTTTATCAGTATGCCCAGCGCATCCTGCGCCTCAAGGACGAGGCGTGCCAGGCCCTGGAACACTTCCGCGGCAACCTCGCGGGCCATCTCAGCCTGGGCGCCAGCACCATTCCCGGCGCCTATCTGTTGCCGCGTCAGATCGCCGCACTCAAGCGGCAAGTGCCTGCCGTGCAGGTGAGCCTGCAAATATCCGGCACCAGCAACATCGAGAGTGGACTGCTGCAAGGCGAGCTGGAACTGGCCCTCATCGGCGCCCAGGCCAAGGACGCGCGCCTGGAGTGCCGTGAGCTGTTCCGGGATGAAATCGTTCTGGTCGCACCACCCGAGCATCCCCTGACGCGCAGACCCCAGGTCAGCCTTGAGGATTTGCGGGACGAGGATTTTCTCTTGCGCGAGCGTGCCTCAGGTACCCGCACGGTCACCGTGCGGGCGTTACGCGAACAGGGCTTCGACCTGGAAAAAGCCAGGGTGGTGGCCGAACTGGGCAGCGGCGAGGCCATTCGCGAAAGTGTCAAGGCCGGCATCGGCATCGCCTTTATCTCATCGTTGGCGGCCGCCGAGGAGCGCAGCCGCGGCACCCTGGCCGTCGTACCCCTGACGGACTTCTCCCTGCGGCGCCCCTTTTTCCTTGTCCATCGGCGCAATCGCGAGCTAACTCCCGTGGCGCAACTTTTCTGCCGGCGCCTCGCCGAAGCCGCGGCCATTGCAAAATAACCGGGATTATGTTACCAAATCGTGCCGATGTTGCGGCAACGAGGATGTTTTATGACCCAACGCATGATTCTGATCAATTCACCCTTCTTTTTTTCCGAGGAACGCGTTAAGACCGTGGCCGACTGGTCAGAGGTGTTCGGAAACTCTGCCCCCCTATCCCTGGAAATCGGCTGCGGAACCGGCCACTTCATCGTCGAACGGGCGCGGCGCAACCCGCACCGCAACTACCTCGCCATCGATATCTTCAACCGCGGCTGCCACAAAACCTGCCGCAAACTCGAAGACGAAGGCATTAGCAACGTGCGGGTGGTGCGCGCCGAAGCGCGCCATTTTCTCAGCCACCATATCCGCCCGGCGAGTCTCGGCGAAATTTTCATCAACTGTCCCGATCCCTGGCCGAAAAAACGCCACCGGCGGCGCAGGCTGGTCAGTGCCGAATTTCTTCCCCTGATGGACTTCGCCCTGCGCGCGGATGGGGATTTTTATTTCAGCTCCGATGTCGCGGACTATGCCCGGGATGTGGCACACCTGCTAAGCGAACATCCGGGCTATGGACCCGCCCACGCAGCGCCTCTGCTCAACGAGTTGCCCGATTATCCGCGCTCGAAATATATGCTGCGCTCCCTCGAACAGGGCGGCCCCATGTATTTCGTCCATTTCCGCCGTCAGGCGCGGAACGTTGAGGTCGCTCCACCTCTCGTCGGCCCCGGCTTTCGCGTGAACTGGGCAACGAGTTGTCCGTGACACCCTATCTATCCGCGCATTTTCCCGGAACCGGCGGGCACATCAAACAGACCCCTGAAGATTTCGAGGTCGAGGAACTTCCCCTGTATCGGCCCTGCGGCGAGGGGGAACATCTGTACCTGTTTGTCGAAAAAAGGGGACTCACCACCCTGGACCTGCTGCGTCACCTGGCCCGCGCTTTCGGGCTGCGCGAACGTGATCTGGGTTACGCGGGGCTCAAGGATGCCCGCGCCCTCACGCGCCAATGGATTTCCCTACCCGGGGTGCGCCGCGAGCAGCTTGGCGAACTCGATCTGCCTGGCGTGCGGATCCTCGAAGCTGACTATCACCGCAACAAGCTGCGCCTCGGTCATCTTGCCGGCAACCAGTTCCGCATCCGCATTCGCGGGGCAAACACCAACACCCTGGAAACCACCCGCGACGTTCTCCACGTCCTCGCGCAGGTGGGCGTCCCCAACATCTTCGGCTCCCAGCGCTATGGCGTGCTCAACAACAGCCATCTCATCGGGCGCGCCCTGGTGGCCGGCGACTTCAACGAAGCGGCCCGGCAGATCCTCGGCGACCCGGCTGCTATTCAGGATCCCCGCTGGCGGCAGGCAGCCCAATCCTTTCGCGACGGCGATTTGAGGGCAGCCCAGGCAGCGCTACCCAGACACATGGCGGATGAACGACGCCTGGTGAATTCGCTAATGTCCGATAAGGATGTGCGCCGTGCTGTCCTGGCCTTTCCTCGACGTAAGCTGCGCCTGTATCTTTCCGCCTGCCAGTCCTGGCTATTTGATCGCCTCGTCGCCATGCGCTTATCGAGCCTTGACGTGCTCTGGCCCGGCGATCTGGCCTATATCCACGGCAAGGGCGCCTGCTTTCAGGTGGATGACCCGAACATCGAGCAACCGCGCGCCGACAAATTTGAAATCAGCCCCTCGGGACCGCTTTTCGGCACCAAAGTGCGCCTGGCGACCGCCCAGGCCGGCCTGCTCGAAGAAAGTCTGCTGGCCGAAGCCGGCTTAAACCTGGAATCCTTCCGCCTGCCCGCCGGCTTGACCATGGAGGGCGAACGGCGTCCGCTGCGGGTGCCTCTGCACCAGCCGGCGGCTCATCCGCTGGACGCTGACCTTGAAGTCACCTTTTCCCTGCCGCGCGGCAGCTACGCCACCAGCGTGATACGCGAGATCATCAAGGACGGCGGCTGCGTCGCCGAAGAACCTGGGCCGGGCGGCGCACAAAACGGCTAAGCAACTTCTCAGGACGCCGCGTCTATGGTAAAGTTTCTCTCACTTCATCCAACCGGCCCGGCCTCTTGCGCCTGCGGCCACGGAGGAACCCCATGACCAGCCGCGCACCGCAGTCAAAACCGCCCAGCGATGATTACCGTGTCAATTTCTTTCGTCCCCGCCCCGGCTACATGCGCCAGAAGGTGACCTACATCTGGGTGCTGCTCACCAGTTGGACAGTCTTTACCTTCGGCTTTCAACTGCTGCTGGCCTGGACCAGCCGCACGCCCGAGGGCGAGGGCCTTTTCACCGATCTCAGCATCTTCGGATTTCCCTTCCATTTCTGGTACAGCGGACATTTTCTGATCGTCTGGTTCATCGTCTTGTGCTTCCTCTTCAATACCTTCGTCGATCGCCTGACCCAAACCTATCGCCCGCGCAAGTAGGAGCTGCCATGATTTTTGAGGGGTTCAAATGGAGCCCGGCCCTGATTCTGCTTCTCACTCTGGGGGCGTTTCTCGTCGCCGGCCTGTTCAGCCGGATTCGCGGCGGCAGTGAATACTATCCGGTTGCCGGCGGCACCACGGGGGTCGTTGGGGCCGGCGCGTCCATCGCCTCGAACTGGATGAGCGCCGCGTCGCTGCTTGGCATCGCCGGCATTTTTTATCTACAGGGCTATTTCGCCCTGGCTTACGTCATCGGCTGGACCGGCGGCTATGTCCTGCTGCTCATCCTGCTTGCCGGGCAATTGCGGCGCTTCGGCAAATTCACCGCACCCGAATTCGTCGAAGAGCGCTACGCTTCACCCGCGGCGCGCCTGCTCTCGGCCATCATCGCCATCATTATTTCCCTGATCTACTGCGTCGCCCAATACAAAGGCATCGGCCTGATTTTCTCCTGGATCTTCGGTTTCGACTACACCCAGTCCCTGCTGTTGGGCGCGGCGGTTGTCATGACCTACATTGTTCTTGCCGGCGCCCTCGGCGCCAATCGCAACCAAAAATTTCACTATACGGTGCTGATTCTGTTTTTCATCGTTCCGCTGATGGTCATCGCCAACAAAATGAACTTTTTCTGGGTCGTGCCTCAGTTCGGCTACGGCCCCGCCCTGCACGAACTCAGCGGGCACACCCGTGGTGCCTTCACCCAGCCTTTTGCCCATGCGGGAGTGCTGCAATGGTGCGCCCTGGCCTTCACTCTGATGGTCGGCACCGCCGGCCTGCCCCATGTGCTGTCGCGCTTCTATACCGCGCCCAACCTGCGCGATGCCCGCTGGAGCGTCCTCTGGGGCATTTTTTTCATCGGCCTGCTGTACTGGAGCGCACCGGCCTACGCCATCTTCGCCCGCATCTGGCAGGCGCGGCGCGGTATCGTGCCCGATGCCGAAACCGCCCGGCAGACCGCGGACATCGTCGTCATCCTGGCGGGCGAGTGGATCGGATTGCCACTGTGGCTCACCGGCATCATCGCCACCGCCGCCATCGCCGCCGCCTTTTCCACCGTGACCGGCCTGCTCATCACCGGTGCCGGTGCCTTCTCCTACGACATCTATTTCCGCCTGCTCAATCCCAACGCCAGCCAGAGCCAGTGCGTGCGGGTCGCCAAGGGCGCAACCCTGGTTATGGCCCTGGTGGTGGTCCTGCTGGCGGTCAATCCGCCGGGGCTGATCGCCGAGATCACCGCCGTGGCCTTCGCTCTGGCCGGCAACACCCTGTTCCCAGTGTTCGTACTCGGTATCTGGTGGGATCGCACCAACAAGTACGGCGCCATCGCCGGCATGCTTACCGGCATAATCGTGACCTTTTCGGCCTTCTTCCTGCCGCAGATGGTGCCCGCCCTGCAAGGGATACTGCACCCGACATCCTCAGCGCTCCTTGGCGTTCCATTGGTTTTCGGCGTAATGATCGGCGTTTCCCTGGTTACCCCGCCGCCGCCGGAAAACATCCGGCGTTTCCTCGCGGAAAAAGTGCATGCCCCCTGACGCGGCCGCCGACCATCGGCGGCGCGCGTGGCGTTGACAGCGTAGCCAGGTTCTGTAAAATGCGAAATTTTAAAACAATGTTCTATTTTTACGGGGATTGTACATGAAGCTGATCCTCTCAGCAGGCAGCCTTCATACCCTGCCCCTGGAAAAAGTCTTTGAACTGGCCAGGGACACAGGTTTCGACGGCGTGGAAGTCATCATCAACTATGACTTCCAGTACCAGGACAATCTCGCCTACGTTCGCGACCTGCAACAGATTCTGCCTATCGCCTCACTGCATGCGCCTTTTTTTGAGATCGACGGCTGGGGGAACAAGATGAATCAGCTCACCCGCACCGCCAATCTCGCCCTGGAGGCCGGCATTCCCTTGATCAACTTCCACCCGCCCTCGTGGATGGCGTTTGAGTGGCGGTTCTGGCGCTGGCTGAAAAAGATCCGTGATTTTCAAGAGCAAATCGGACACAACCAGGTGATCATCACGATGGAGAACATGCCCTGCACCGGCGCCTTCAAAAGCAATCCCTACTATCTCGGCCAGACCCGAAAAATGATTGACTTTCTCAAACACCACAACCTGTTTCTGACTTTCGACACCGCCCACATGGGCACGTCAAAAGCCAACTTTCTAAGTGATTTTCATCTTTTCTACGATTCGGGCATGATGCGCAACATTCATTTCTCCGACTACGGCTATGGAAGGGAACACTTGCTGCCCGGCCATGGCATTCTGCCCCTGACCCGTTTTCTTAACCATCTGCGCGAAACCCAATACAATGAAGCGCTGGTACTCGAACTTACGCCACGAGAATTTCCGGAAGAAGAGGAGATGATTCGCGAGAGTCTGGCGGAAATTTTTTCCTACCTGTGCCAGGAAACCCGCCACCGGGTGCCGTTGCGCGATCAAGATCGCGCGGCTGCGGAGGGAGAGGATGAATTGGTTTCCGAAGAGAACCTCGGCGGGGAGCCGTTGGGGGTTTAGTCGACACGGACTCGGTCGTATCGGCGGACTAGCGGACGATATACACCGAACAGCGGGCGTGCAGGGCGACCTTGGTGGAAACGCTGCCGAGCAGAGCGCGCTTGACGCGCCCGGCCCCCGAGGAGCCGATGACGATGACCGAAATTTCTTCCTGCTCGGCGAAAGCGAGTATTTCTTCCGCCGCATCACCGTAAACCACGACGTTTTCAAGGGCCACTCCGGTTTCGGCGGCGACTTTTTCCACCACATAGAAAATGCGCTTGCGCTGCTCCTCCCAGCCGGGGCGCTCCGTGGGCGGAGGCGAGGGCATGAAATCGGTGAAGGATGGCGCGCGCGTCCCGGGAAGGACAATAATGGCGTAGATTTTGCTTCTGAAACGTGTTCCAGAAGCGACAGCCAGGCGCACGGCCTCCTCGGCCGCCTTGTCCGACTGGGGTGAGCCATCGATGGCCACCAGTATCTTCTTGCTGAGATTAAGCATGTTTTCTCCCCGGTTGCGTACTGAAAGATCCGCAGTCAAAGGTAGCCAACCGGCGGGGTAAAGTCAACAACGGCACGGCGGCGGCCACAGAATTGTTTCATTATGCTTTGTGTTGACTTTCATAAAACAACATTTTATATTTCTTGTGTTTGTTCTACCTCAAAGTCGTGCTGAAACTCATCGCAAACACCTGTACGGCCGGGGTTTGCATGGTCGCGACCACGCATTGTTGCTTGACATATGGTGCATATTCTCTAAGATGGTAAATCTTTTTATTTCCTTTGTCCGCGTAATCGATTCGAAAAAGGATCAAGACCACCATGGCCAGAAAAGAGAAATCCGAATATATCATTCAGGCGGTCTCTCACGCCCTCGATCTGCTTGAGCAGTTTCACGACGATGTCGACGAACTGGGTGTCACAGAGCTGAGCAAACGGCTGAAGCTGCATAAAAACAACGTCTTCCGCCTGCTCGCCACCCTTGAGTCGCGCGGCTACATCGAGCAGAACAAGGCCACCGAGAATTACCGCCTCGGGCTCAAGGCTCTCGAACTCGGACAGACGTTCATCAAGCAAATGGGGCTGTTGCGCCAGGCCAAGCCGATCCTGGAAAAAATCGTTGAGCAGTGCAACGAAACTGCCTATGTCGCCATTTTCAAGGAAGGCTTCATTGTTTATCTTGACGTGGTTGAAACCAATCTGACGGTGCGCGTGGTTTCACGCGTCGGATCGCGCATGCCGGCCTACTGCACCGCCGCGGGCAAGGTTCACCTCGCGCACATGTCCGACGAAGAGGTCGACAGCCTATTGCCGACGCGTGAACTCAAGGCCTTCACGCCCAACACCATCAAGGATCGCGACACCTTGCACCAGCAGTTGCGCGAAGTTCTGGAAAAAGGCTACGCCATCGACGACGAGGAACTTGACCTCGGTGTGCGTTGCGTGGCCGCGCCCATTCGCGACTATACCCGCCGCATCGTCGGCGCCATCAGCGTATCGGGTCCGACCATGCGTCTTGGCGAGGAGCGCATCGCGCAGGAAATCGTGCCCCTGGTTCTCGAATCGGCGGAAGAGCTTTCCACCCGCCTGGGCTTTCATAAATAGTCCCGGACCAACCAGCGTTCATACACCCAACGCCTCCTTGTTTCAAGGGGGCGTTGCTTTATCCGGATAACCGACGGGGAGATGGCGGCACCGTGCAGAGCCTGATTGAGAGCGAAATCGCCCGCGCTCGCGCCGATGGCTGCACACGGCAGGAAAATCTACCGTTTGTGCTGGGCGACGGAGCGGCTCGTAACGCGGTGCTTCTGGTTCACGGTTTTTCCGGCTCGCCCTGGGAGATGCGGCCCTTGGGCACCTATCTGGCGGGACGCGGCTTTCTTGTCTACGGTTTGCGCCTACCCGGCCACGGTACAACACCCGAAGATCTCGCCGGAAAAACCATGGAAGAGTGGCTGGAGACAGTCGCCGCAGGCCTTCGCCGCCTCTTTGCCACAGGGACCTCAGTTTCGGGAGTGGGACAAAGTACCGGAGCGTTGCTGTTGCTGCTCGCCGCCTTGGAGCAGGCCCCTGCGGGGATGGTGCTTTTGTCGCCCTTTCTCCAGGTGCGCCACCGCCTGGCCCCCGCAGCCGGCATTCTGCGCTTCTTCAAGACCTATCAGAACACCTCGGTCACCCCGCAGAACCTGCCCTTTTATTATGATCGGCGGCCTGTTGAAGGCATGCATCAGATCAACCGCATCACCCGTTGCCTGCGCCGCCGCCTGAAGCAGATCAAGAGCCCGACCCTGATCGTCAGCGCGCAGGGCGACCGAACAATCCTGGTGCCGAGCGCCATGAGGCTCTATCAAGAACTGGGCAGCGCCCATAAGGAATATCATCTGTTCGGCCCCGAGGCTCCACATGTGCTCACCACTCCCGACAATCCCCGGCAGGGCGAAACCCTTACCCTGACGGCAAGCTTTCTGGCTGGTCTCTACCGGCAGCAGACGTCGTCAATTTTCTGAACAAGTCCCTGACCTGCACCTGGGTCTGAGCGGGGGAGCCCGAATTGTCGATGACATAATCGGCCCGCGCCAGCTTATCCTCCTGGGGCATCTGCGCAGCGATACGCAAGCGTGCGGCCGTTTCATCCAGGCCGTCGCGCGCCATCAGTCGGCACAACTGGACCTGAGGTGCGACCTTGACCACCAGCACGGCGTCGACCCGCCTTTCAGCACCGACCTCAAACAACAACGGCGCCTCGTACACCACGAGCGGCGCCTGGGTGTGCCGCAGGCGCTCAAGATGCGCCTGCGCAAGCTGCGCAATAGCGGGATGCATTATGGCATTAAGATCGCGGCGCGCTTCTTCGTCGCCAAAAATAACGACCGCCAAAGCCTCCCGGTCAAGGCTGCCGTCCGCGGCTAGGATCCGGGGGCCGAAGCGCTCGCGCAATTGCCCCAGGACCGGCGAGCCCGGCAGCACAATCTCACGCGCCAGATCATCGGCACTGAGCGTCGCCGCACCCAGCTGCCGAAAGGCCTCGGTCACGCGGCTCTTACCTGAAGCGATGCCGCCGGTGATCCCCAACACCCGCACTGACTCTGTGCCCTCTGGTCTTGCCATTGTGCGCCCCTTCAGCCTACCGACAGGCTTTTTTCCTTGTGATATAATCAAGTTGGATACTTTGTAGCTGGTCAGCATGCAGCTGAATGGATCGCGACATCTTTTATCGAGACGATCAACCTCCCGGAGCCGCCCATGAATGACACCATTGTTCGCATGGTTTTGAGCAATGCCGAGAAATGGTCCCAACAGCCGGCCCTGATGCATAAGGAACAAGGCACCTACCGCAACATCACCTGGCAGCAACTCGGCGAAGAAATTCATCGCTTCGGCCGCGCGCTGTTGGCGCTGGGCACCACGCCCGGCGCACGGGTGGCCATCATCGGCCCCAATTCACCGCGCTGGGCCTTTGTCGATCTGGGCTCCATGGCCTGCGGCGCAGCCACAGTTCCTGTTTACCACACCGAAGGACAAGACGCCATCGTCCACATCCTGGCCGACTCGGGAAGTCGAACCGTTTTTGTGCATTCGGCGCGCATCGGCGCCGAACTGTTACATCGACGGCACGAGTTGCCGGAACTCAAACAGCTTGTTTTCCTTGCGCCCGAGCTGAGTCATCCCGGGATCCTGTCCCTTGAAGAATTTCTTTCCGGCGGGGACAAGATTCCACCCCGGCAGCTGGAAAGCACCTTAGCCGCGGGCAAACCGCGGGATCTCGCCACTCTGGTTTACACCAGCGGCACGACAGGCGCGCCCAAGGGCGTGATGCTCAGTCATGCCAACATCCTGTCCAACATTCAAGACGTGGCATCGTTGTTCCCCATCGGCCCCAGCGACATCTGTCTGTCTTTCCTGCCCCTGTCCCACGTTTTCGAGCGGGTCGACGGTTACTATTTCATGCTCTACCGGGGCGTCACCATCGCCTACGCCGAGAGCATCGAGGCGGTGCCGGTCAATCTCGCCGAGATTCACCCAACGATCATGATCAGTGTGCCGCGTCTTTACGAAAAGATGTTCGCCCGTATCATGGAACGGGTTCTCTCCGGCCCCTGGCTGCGCAAGCAGATCTTCTTCGGAGCGCTCAAAGCCGGACGTTCCGGAGCCGCCCTGCGCCTCGCCGGAAAAGAACCAGGGGCGCCCTTGGCCCTGCTTCTCAAGTTGGCCGACCGGGCGGTGTTTTCCAAGTTGCGCGATCACCTTGGTGGCCAGTTGCGCTTTTTCGTTTCGGGCGGCGCACCGCTGAGCGTCGATATCGCTGAATTTTTCCTGGCAGCGGGGATCGACATTTACGAAGGTTACGGCCTGACGGAATCGGCCGGCGGCATCACCGTCAACACTCCTGACGCGCGTCGCCTCGGCACCGTCGGCCGACCCTTTGCCAGCATCGAGGTGCGCATTGCCGAGGATGGTGAAATTCTGCTGCGCGGCCCAGTTATTTTCCAAGGGTACTGGCAGCGCCCCGAGGACACCAGCGCGGCCTTCGACGACGGCTGGTTCAAAACCGGCGACAACGGCGAATTCGACGCTGATGGATTTCTGCGCATCGTTGACCGCAAAAAAGATATCATCATCACCGCCAGCGGTGAAAACATTGCTCCACAGAACATCGAAAACCATCTAAAAACAGATAAATTCATCGCCAACGCCATGATCTACGGCGACCGCAAGCCCTACCTGACCGCGTTGCTTGTTCCCAACCTCGACAACCTGGAAAAATTTGCGCGGGAACAAAAACTCGATTTTCTCGACCATTGCGACCTGGTCAATCACCCCCAGGTGCTCTCCCTGGTGCGCAGCCGCGTCGACCGCTTGCAAAAGGACATGGCATCCTTTCAGCGCATTAAGCGCTTCACCTTGCTGGCGCAGGATTTCAGCAAGGAGGAAATCACCCCCACCATGAAGCTCAAACGTCAGGTGGTCACCGACCACTATGCAGACATTCTTGAGGGAATGTACGCCGCCAAGGACCATGGTGTGCATGACAGCGGGTTCTGCCAGGTCGAAAACACCTGAGCGGGAGAAAAGATCCTTATACAAACCCGCCCGCGCAGGTCCCCGCGCGGGCTTTACAAATACCGGTTCCGCGGCTATTTTAAAGGGGCTCGACCCTCCCCCGGCAGTGCTGAGGCAAGAAAGGAACCACACCTTCGGTGAGCACTTCGTCAACAGATCCAGCGCACCTTGAAGAAACCTTACGCAACCTGGGCATCGTCATCAGGGCGGTGAACCTCTACCCGCCCCACCATCCGGCCCGAGCCCAGGCTGTTGATGCGGCGTGCGCGCGTTTTGCCCAGGCACTCGCGGGCCATGAACATCTAGATATTCAGGTCCGTAAAGACCATTTCGAACACCGGGCTCAAGCCATCGCTCCCGGCAACCAGGCGCTCAAGAAACTTGCCCGCCGGCTTTTCGAGCGGCGCGTCGAAATGTTGATCGTCCTGCCTGACCTCAACCCCCGTGATCTTGAGGAATGGGCCGGCCTTATCGCCTTCGAGCCCGAAGAGATCTTGCGCCGCGGCGGTCTACCGAAATTAATGCAAGGGGCAAACATTACCACGCTCTGGGTCAACGAATCGGATTTCGCCCGCATCCTCTCCCTGCGCCGGAAGCTGGAAGAGCAGGCCACCGAGGAAGAAGCACCTTCCGCCAACGGACAGGAGACGGATGAGGAAGCTGAGCATGCCGAGGCGCTGCTGGAAAATCTTGCCGCGCTGATGGCTGCCGAGGCCTCTTCGCAGTCGGCCGCCAAGGCACAAGGCCCGGAGGAGATACTGGCACGCATGGAGGAAGAGGCCAGCGACGAAAACTATCGCGTGCTCTTGCGTGAAATGGTGGACGCGCTCTGGAGAATTGATCCCTATGACGAATTTCCGCGTCTTTCGGCCTGCCTGCGTGCGTTGGGCCGCAAATGTCGCGATCCACGCTTGAGCGAAACCCGCCGCGATGCCTGCCGCCGCGCCCTGGAGGATCTGGTCGATGAAGACTTGCGGCAGGGCCTGATTCAGGAAATGTGCCGCCAGGATACGACCCACGACAACTCAATCCAGGTACAGAACTTGCTGCTTCTTCTTGGCGAGCCGGCCGCCGAAACCCTTGCCGCCCAACTGGCGCAGGAGCCCGAGGCCCACGCGCGCAAAATTTTGGCTCAGACTCTGGCACGTTTTGCCGCAGCGGCCTTGCCTGCCCTGACCCGATTACTCCACGACGATCGCTGGTATGTCGTGCGTAACGCCTTGGCGATCATCGGCGAAATCCGCGACCCCACTCAGGTCGGGAATTTGGCGGTATTTCTCGGTCATTCCGATGTGCGCGTGCGTCGCGAGGCGATTCGCGCCCTGACCCGCGTCGGCACACCACAGGCCATGGATGTCTTGCTGGTAGCGGTGGAAGAGGGCAACGAGGATCTGCAACGCCAGGCCCTGCTGTTTCTCGGCGCACTCAAACAACGCGCGGCCCTGCCGCACCTGCTGCGCTTTGCCACCCGGCGTGATCCCCTGATGCGGCGCGCCGAGCTGACGCGCGGTGCGGTGCGTGCGTTAGGAGAAATCGGGGACGCAGAGGCGGTGCCTGCGCTGATCACACTTCTCAACCGTCGCAAGCGCCTGCGCCGCAGGCGTTACCAGGACATTCAGGAGGAAGCAGCCCTGGCCCTCGCCCGCATCGGCAGTGACGAAGCTCTGGCGGCACTGGCAGCGACCATGGAACAGAACAACGGCAGGCTGGCCCAGACCGCCGCGCGTGCGCTTCAGGAAAGGACACAGACCGGCGACCATGGACATTGAAGCTCTGAAAAAATTTGTTCAAACCTTGGCCGGAGCAGCCCAAAGTATCCGCCTCTACCCTCCCCAACATCCTCTGGTCACCCGTCAATTGCAGATCTGCGCGGGCAATCTGGCCATGCTCTTCGAAGAAAAAAGCGCCCTGCGGCTCGGTCTGGCCGACGGCATCCTATTCTGCGATGAGTACCTGTTCAGAGAATCAAATCCGGCCCTGGCCGAAATGACGCGACTACTCCAAGCCCTGGAACTCGAGGGGCTGGAGTTGCGCGCCGGAATCCAGCCTGAGGAATTCACGGAGTTTTTCACCCTGGTCAATCAGGGTGGATGGCAGGCGCGCGGCCTTGAGCAGACCCTTGAGGCGCAGGGCATTCACCACATTATTCCCCTGCGCAAGGAAGACGAGCCGCGCAAGATCTTTCGTCGGGCCCTCGCCGTTGCCGAACATATCTGCCAGGATGTCACCCTCGGCCGCACCCCGGCGACGGATGACGCCGCCGCGGCGGTGCGCGACATGGTCAGATCGACCCTGAGCAATCCCCACGCCTTGACGGCTTTATCCCTCATCAAGGATTACGACAATTACACCTTCCAGCACTCGGTGAACGTAGCGGTCATTGCCATCGCCGTGGGCCGCGCCTGCGGAGCCAGCGAGTTGGAATTACATATTCTGGGCCTCGGCGGCCTGCTACACGATCTGGGCAAGCTCAAAGTCGATATCGGCATTATCAACAAACCCGGCCGCCTGACCGACGAGGAATTTGAAGCGATCAAAAAACACCCCCGCCTCGGAGCGGGGATTGTTGAACAAATGCAGGGTATTCCACAGGAAGTTATCGACATCGTGGGCGGCCACCACCTGCATTTCAACCGCAAGGGTTATCCCGCTGACCTGGTCGGTCGCCCCCTGTCACGCCTGGTCGACATGGCGGCCGTCGCCGACGCCTTCGACGCCATGACCACCCTGCGCGCCTACCGGCGACCGGTCAGCCCCCGTCAAGCCGCCCAGGAAATGCGTCGGGCGTCGGGGACACTGCTGCACCCCGAGTTCCTCGAAAAATTTCTCCGATTCCTCGGGCCGTATCCCGTCGGCACCGCCGTGCGCCTGCGCAGCGGTGAAATCGCCCTGGTCACGCTTATCGCCGGCGAGGAACGTCAGGATCTGCGTCTCAAAGTTCTGTTCGCAGCCTCTGGCGCACACCTTGAGAGACCTTATTTTATCGACCTACCCGAGGAAAACCTCGATCAAATCGTTGGTGAGGTTGACCCTTTCCTCCTCAACATCGATCTCGATCAGCATCTCTGAGGATGGTATCTAACCCCGTGCCAGGCACCCTCTTCGGTGCGACCCATTTTTTCGCCCCTGTCAGGGTTCATCTTTGATTTCCAACCGTCCCAGGGCGACGGCGGCGGCGCGACGCACCGGCGCGCGACTGTCACGCAACAAAGCCAGCAAGTATTTTTCACTTTCAGCGGCCCCGATGCTCCCAAGGGAAGTGGCCGCCGCCGCAACCACTCCGCTGTCCTCATCCCTGAGCACTGCCGCCAGGTAGGGCACCAGGCGCGCATCGCGAAAGGCGCCGAGGACTTCGGCGGCATACATGCGCACCGCCGCCTCGGGGTCGCGCAAGCGTTTGGCCAATTCGGGCAAAGCCCGGGCCTCGGCGCGCGCGCCCAGCACCTGCACCGCAGCGGCGCGCACGTCGGGATCCGGGTCCTCGAGCAGCCTGAGCAAGGCCTCCGGCACACCGGGGGCACGGACCTTTTCCAGGGCGAACAAGCAGTGGATGCGGTGACCACGATCCGCCACAGCAAGTCCTCCGAGCAACTGCTGCAGATGCAGCAGCGGTTCCAGCGCCTCAAGGGATGCCGCCGCTGCGATGCGCACCTGCGGATCACCATCTTCCAAAGCCGCCATCAAGGCCTTGCGCCGTGTTTCCAGCATAGATTTTGTCCGCTATTCGAAAAAAAGATAATGGGGATGCTCACCGAGATAATCGAGGCACGCATCCAGAGTTCCCTGAAATTCAATGATTTCCCAGCGCTCCTGGTTGTGAAAATACTCCATGCGCCAGCGTCCCGCGGACGGCGTCGGAATCAGACGGGCAAAAAGGTCATCGCCTCGGGCGAGATGCACCTCGGCGTCCTGGCGCGTCGCCCGGCAACCGGCCAGGCGGCTGTGTTCGGCGATTTTTTGTCGTACGATGTCGAGTTGGGTATCTTGCATCAGCGCACCTCCCCATGGCTGGCCCTAACGAGCTTCTGCGTCAAGTATACGCCAAGGGGACGGGAGGAAAAGCGCCGCGCATAAATTTCCCCACCGGCTTAGCGCTCCACGCCGAGTTCGCGCAGCAGATCGTCGATCTCCTCAGCGGCCGGCATGGTCAGATCGTGCGCCCCGTCCTGGCGGCGCAGGCGGGTGATTCCGGGGTGCTGGGCTTCAAGCTGCCGCAATCGGTAAGTCTGACAGCGGGCCACCGTCATCAGACGCCGCACACGCGTTTCGAGGTCGAATTTTTCCATGGCCGCGCGCAGCGCGAAGCGCAACTCCAGATCGGACCAGGGCTTGGTGAAAAAGCGATAGATTTCGCCGCGATTGACCGCCTCCATGATCCCGCTCAGAGTGGCATGACCGGTGAGCATGATGCGCACGACTTCCGGATGGCGCAAGCTCACCCAGGCGAGAAATTCACTGCCTTCCATGCCTGGCATCTGCTGATCGGAGATCACCGCCTTGAAGGCGCCGCCCGCTAAAAGCGCCTGAGCTTGCTCGGCGCAGGTCGCGCCGCTCACTTCTATGTCCTCATCGAGAAGCGCGCGGGCAATGGCGCGAATCACCTGAGGCTCGTCGTCCACCACCAAGACCGCGTTTTTCATGACAGACTCCTTGGTTTCAGCGTTTCCAGGGACGCGCCGGCCGCGCTGCCGGCGCGCTTTTCCCCACAAAAGGCACACACCAGCCAGTCGCTCTCCTGCGGCAGACGGCAGCGCACGCAGATCTCCTGGCGAAAATGCCCGCAGTAGGGGCAGAAGGCAAAGCGCGCCTCGATGCGGCGCTCGCAGTGCGAACAGGTGCGCTCATGCCGGATCTGCGGCCCCACCACGCGCAGCAACTCCTCCAGGGTGGTCGCGCCCTGGTGGACCTTTTCGATCCCATCGTCGATCAGCAGGCGCATGCCCCCGCCGCGCGCCATTTCCAGCAGCTCGCCTTCTTTGTAATTCTCACAGATGAAATGGCGAAAATCCTCATTCATGGTGAAGATCTCGTAAATGCCGACGCGCCCGGCATAGCCGGTGTTGTTGCAGCGCGCGCAGCCGCGCCCACGCATATTGCGCCCGGCCAGATGGGCGGCGGGGATGCGCAGCAGCTCCAGGGCTTCGGGATCGGGGTCTTCCGCCACGCGGCAGTGCGGGCAGATGCGCCGCACCAAGCGCTGGGCGACGATGCCCTCCAGGGCCGAGGCGATGAGATAGGGCTTGATGCCCAAATCGATCAAACGTGTAATGCTGGCGATGGCGTTGTTGGTGTGCAGGGTGGTCAGCACCATGTGGCCGGTAAGCGCCGCCTTGAAGGCCACATCGGCGGTTTCCAGATCGCGGATTTCCCCCACCAGGATGACATCGGGATCCTGGCGCATGGTGGAGCGCAGAATCGAAGCGAAGGACACACCGATGCGTTCATGGACAAACACCTGGTTGGCCTCTTCCAGAAAGTATTCGACAGGATCTTCGATGGTTTCAAAATTCTTGGTGCTCTGCATCATTTCCTTGAGCACCGAATAGAGCAGAGTGGTCTTGCCGCTGCCGGTGGGGCCGGTGGCGACGAAAATGCCCTGGGGTTTGCGAATCACGCGCCGTAGCTGATCGCGCGCCGCGGGCAAAAGGCCCAGATCCTCCAGATTGAGGATGGCGGCATTCTTGTCGAGGACGCGCATGACCAGCTTTTCGCCACTGATGGTGGGCATGGTCGAGACGCGGATATCAACCAGCCGGGTGCCGGCGCGCACGGTGATGCGCCCGTCCTGGGGCTTGCGCCGTTCGGCGATATCGAGGCGCGCCATGATTTTGACCCGCGAGACCGTGGCCGGGTGCAGGTCGGCGGGGATCTTGATCTTGCTGTGCAGAATGCCGTCGATGCGGTAGCGCACGATGCTGCATCGGGTCTTGGGCTCGATGTGGATGTCGCTGGCGCGATAGCGCACCGCTTCGGAAATGATGGCGTTGACGATGCGGATGATGGGTGGAATTTCCGACGAATCGAGCAGCTCCTGCACATTGATGTCGACGTCATCCTCTTCGATGATGATATCGACTTCGTCCATGGGCTCGATGTCGGGGATGTCGCCGAACACATCGCTCAGCTCCGCGCCTTCCTGCCAGACGTCGTTGAGCCGGCGGGCGATATCCGAACTCAGCGCCACCACCGGCTGCACCTTGAGTCCGGTCATCAGGGCGATGTTGTCGCATTTGTAGAAGTCGGAGGGATCGGCCATGGCCAGGGTCAGGCGGTTGTCTTCCAGGCGCAGGGGCAGCAGGCGGTTTTTCAGGCACAGGTCCCTGGGCAGAAAACGCGCCACGTCGCGCGCCACGGGGATTTCCTTAAGATCGACGAACTCCAGGCTCAGATGGTGTTGCAGGGCGCGCGCAACCTTGGTCTCCTTGACGATAGCCAGCCGCTCCAGGGCCTCGATAATGAATTCGTCGGGCGCCAGTTCGCGCTGGGCGCGCTGAAATTCGGCGCGGTCCACCAGTCCCGCCTTCTCCAATACGGTGCCGAGAATGCCGCGATTTTCCGTGAGCAGAGGCGCCGCACTCTTGAGTTTTTCCTGCTGGCTGCGGGTCAGCTCGCGCAGGCGACGATTTTCGCGAATAAGCACATACTGTTGCAGTCCCAGGCTCACCGTGAGGCGCAAATCCTCATCGTTCCACGGCTTGGTGATGAACTTGAAGACCGCCCCCTCGTTGACCGCGCCCATGATGGACTGCACATCGGCATAGCCGGTGAGCATGATGCGGATGATGCGCGGCCAGCGTTCCTTGACCTGGCGCAGCAGTTCAGCGCCGGTCAGGCCAGGCATGCGATGGTCGCTGACGATCAGATGCACTTGGTTGGCGCTCAACAGCTCCAGGGCCCGATGGGCATCCGAGGCGATGAGGATGTGGTAGTTCTCATCCATGAAAATGCGCTGCAAGGCGCGCAGCACCCCCGGCTCGTCATCCACCAGCAGCAGGGTGAAGCGCTCCTGCTCGCCCGAAGGCTCCTGCGGCTGCGCCTTTGCGTCGGCTTGCGTCTCGGGGTCCAGGGAGCGAAAGAGTTCGGCGAATTTAGCCATGGGCATCCTCCGCTGCCGCCAGATACAGGGCAAATTCGGCACCGCCGCCGGGCGCCGCTGCGACCTCGACATGCCCGCCGAAAGCGCGCGCGGCATCGTGCACCAGGGTCAACCCCAGGCCGACGCCCGCGCCGACCTCGCGGGTGGTGAAAAACGGCTCGAAAATTCGCGAACGCAGCTCTTCGGCAACCCCCGGACCGTTGTCGCGAAACATCAAACGCACCCCGTCCGCGTCCACCTTCCCCTGAATGTGCATTTCCAGACCCTCGGGGCGGGCCTGCGTCGCATTGCGGATCAGATTCATGAACGCCTGACAGAGCAGCGCCCCGTCGCCGCGGAGTTG
The DNA here is from genome assembly GCF_000820505.1 of Geoalkalibacter ferrihydriticus DSM 17813. Taxonomy (NCBI): domain Bacteria; kingdom Pseudomonadati; phylum Thermodesulfobacteriota; class Desulfuromonadia; order Desulfuromonadales; family Geoalkalibacteraceae; genus Geoalkalibacter; species Geoalkalibacter ferrihydriticus. The sequence goes on from NZ_JWJD01000004.1 coordinate 73,975, forward strand.
GGGCAGGCCGTCAAGCTGCGCGCTGACGCGCGCATCCGGCGGGATCTCCGGCTCCATCACCGCCAGGGTGCGCGCCAGGGACTGAGCAATATCCACCGTGGCCCCCGGCGCCACATCAATGTGCGCAAAGGCCCGCAGATCGGCAATGATCTGTTTGACCCGCTCGGCCCCGGAAATACATTGGGGCAGCAGCTCGCCGACATCCTCGGTGACATAGTCAAGGCGCAGCTCGCGCCACTTGTGACGCACCGCCTCCTGAAGATCGGCGCTCAAACAGGTGCCGACGCGATGGTGAAAAAATTCGAGCATGTCGACGAAGCGTCCGACATACTTCTGCAGGGTATTGAGATTGCTCAGGATAAAGCCCAGGGGGTTGTTAATTTCATGGGCCATTCCGGCGGCCAGTTGCCCCACAGCCGCCATTTTCTCCTGCCGCAACAGGCGCGCCCAGGCGCGCTCCAGCTCGACGCCGCGCTCACGCACCCGCTCTTCGAGATTTTCGGACAGCTCGCGGTAACGGCTTTCGGAAGCGCTCAACTCACGGTTGGCCGCCAGCAACTCCTCATAGGAGAGGCTCACCACCTGGGTGTGAATCTCGGTGGTCAGCATGCGTTTGAGATTGGCGTTGATGGTGCCGTTGAGCGCCGCCGCCGCCATTTGCGCCATAGCCGCCATGATCCCCTCGGCCGTTGCGGCCTCGATGCGCACCTCGCCGACCTCCTCGCCCTCCAGCCACAGGGGCTGTGCGGCGCGTTGCGTGCCATACGGCGGCGCCACCTCGGAGTCGCGCGCGGGCCACTGCCAGAGCACTTGCGCGCCTGCAACCACCAAGGCACGCTGTGCGCCGGCGGTCACCGCGGCACGCAGCAGCGGCTCCACCTCGGCGACGGTGAGCACGTCGGTGAGCGTTTTTTCGGCGCCGACCAGAAATTCGATGCCTTCCGCGTCAACCATGGGCAGAAATCCTTTTTTGGTGAGTCACTCTTCCTCCTAGGGGCTCGCGGCCTCCATGGCGGAGGTGTCCGGCGCCCGGACGGCGATTCACAATCCCTCAGCTTCCCGCGCGGGCACCACCAGTTGGCGCACAAAATCGTCCCTGGTCAGGCCATGGGCGGCGGCCAGCTGCCATTTGTCATCCAGTTGCGCATAGGTGCGCGCGGCCAGGGTGGCGAAGGTTTCCAGCACGCCCTCGCCGTTCAAGGCCGAAGCCAGATGAATGGGAATGCCGGTGGGCTGCCACACGCGTTCGATGTCGTTCTGGGAGACCACCCGCGGTAAATCGCGCTTGTTGAACTGGATGACCAACGGCACCTGGGCGATATCCAGACCAACCAGGGCCAGGTTTTTCTCCAGGTTTTCAAAGCTGGCCACATTGTTGCCCGTTTCCGAGAGCTGCGAGTCGGCGATGAACGCCACCCCGTCGGCGCGCTGCAACACCGCCTTGCGCGTGGCGTCGTGGCGCACTTGGCCGGGCACGGTGTAGACCTTGATCTTGATGCGCAACCCGCTGGGCGCCGTAAGAAAAAACGGCAGGAGATCGAAATAGATGGTGCGGTCATCGCGCGTGTCGAGCACCATCAGATCGCCGCGGCCCTTGCGCGCCAACAGCTCGTGCAATTGCAGCAGGTTGGTGGTCTTGCCCGAAAGGGCCGGCCCGTAATAGACGAGCTTGAGCACCATTTTATTTTCAGCCTGGTTGAACTCGATCACGACCTCACCTCTTCTTAACCAGCACGGCGATGCCCCGGCGAAAGGGGTCCAGCTCATGGTAACGAAAGATGGCGGCAATCGCCTCGTCGTCAAGCACCGTGTTGCGGCTGAGCAGCAGCAGGCCGGTGCTGCTGAACAGATCGTCGTTAAGCACCATGCCGTTGTTCAGTTCGGCGGGCCGCACCAGGCGCGGCACCATGCCTGCGGCGTCGGCGGGCGGCCCGTAATGGGCGCGCACCACCTGTTCGAAAAAGGGGTAGAGGCTGGTGTCGAAGCGGCTGCCGAGATAGGGCTGCAACAGGGTCAACACCAGGTCGGCGGCGCGTTCGTCATGGCGCGGCAGGTTGCGATCGATGAAATCGGCCAAAGCGATGATGCGCGCCCCCAGGGGAATGGCGGTGCCCCCCAGGGCGTCCGGGTAACCGCTGCCGTCGTAGTGCTCATGATGATGGCGGATGAGCACCCCGGCGCCGCGCAGATCGGAGATGGCGTCGATGGCCATCTGGCCGCGCACCGTATGTTGCAGATATGCGTGCAAGTCCTCGCCGCTGAGCTCCTCGGCGCGGCGGCGCAACAGGCCGTCGGGGGTGCCGATTTCGCCAATGTCGTGCAGCAGCGCCGCCACCTGCAACTCGTCGCGCTCCTCGGCGCCAAGGTTCATGGCCTGCGCCACCCCCAGGGCCAGGGCGCTGACATTGCGCGCGTGGTTGCGCATGTGCGGCGCGCGCATTTCCAGCAGGCCCGAAAGCGCCCCGATGGTGTCGCGGTAGTTGGCCTTGAGGCGCGTGTTCTTGGCGCGCAGCTCCTCGTTTTTCTTGCGAATTTCAGCCGTCTGCTCCAGCACCCGGCTTTTCAGCCGGGTGTTCCACTGGCGCAGTTCTTCGTTCTGGCGATTGACGATCTGGTGCAGGCGCTCGTTTTCACGCTTGAGGCGGTATTGGGTGGCGGCCTCGCGCACGGTCATGAGCAGCGCCTGGTCGTCCCAGGGCTTGGTGAGATAGCGATAGGCACCGCCCTGGTTGATGGCGGCGATGGTCGCCTCCATGTCGGCATAGCCCGTGAGCAGGATGCGCAGGGCCTGGGGCGCGATCACGCGCGCCTGTTCGAGAAATTCAACCCCCGTCATGCCCGGCATGCGCTGGTCGGAGACAATCACCCCCACTTCGGGCGCGTCTCTGAGCATCTCCAGCGCCACGCTGCCCGAGGCGGCGGTCAGCAGCTCGAACTCCTCGTCCATGAGCAGCCGCCGCAATGCGGTCAGGATGTTGGGCTCATCGTCCACCAGCAGAATGCTTAAGGGGATCTCTTCTGCAACCAACTCCGGCGTCTCGCTCATGGCGCCTGTTCCTGTGTGCAACGCGCGCGCGCCAGATCGGCCGGCAGCCGCCCCGTGAGCCGCACAGGGGGCTCATCATCGGCGAACAGTATCGTTTCACGCATGCGTCTCTGCCTCCTCGTTAAAAGTCAGGATGATGCCCTGCTGAGCGCCGAAGCACATACGCACCCCCTTGACGCGCAGCAGCGCGCCGCCCAGCTTCACCCGCAGGTAGGCGGCGCCTTCCCCGGGCAGGCCGTCGATAAAGGCATTGATGTCCGGCGGCAGGGCGGCGTGGCGATCGGCCGCGATCAAGCCGCCCTCGACATCGGCAAAAAGCTCATCCGCCGAGGCGTTGCTGTACACCACCTGGTCGTCGCAATCCAGGCCGACAACCGCCAGGGGCAGGGCGTGCAGAATATTCTGCGCGCCGGTCAGCGCCTGATTGCGAAATACCAGCTCGGCGGTGCGCTCATTGACCAGATCTTCAAGATTTTCGTTCATCAACTGCAGCTCTTCGTTGGACAGACGCAGATCTTCCATCAGCTGGCGATTGCGCGCGTGCAGAAAGTAGCGCTCCAGGGCGTTGTCGATGGTAACGCGCAGTTCGTCGTCGTTCCACGGCTTAGGGATGAATTTGTAAATCTGGCCCTCGTTGATGGCATCGACCACCGCCGCCGTATCGGCGTAGCCCGACAGCACGATGCGCACCGTTTCGGGACGCCGCCGGCACACCTCATGGAGAAAATCCACGCCGGTCATCTCGGGCATGCGGTAATCCGAGATCACCACCTGGATGCCCTCCTCGCGCTCCAGAATCTCCAGCCCCTGCGGTCCGGAAAGGGCGGTGAAAAGTTCATAGTCCTCGTCGAGAAACACCCGCTGCAAGGCGCGCAGGACATTCTTTTCGTCGTCGACGCACAGAATCTTAATGACCTCGTCAGTTTTCATGCCCATGCTCCTCGGCCACCGGGAAAGACAGGGTAAAGGTGGTGCCGACTCCCAGACGGCTCTCGACGCTGATGCGCCCGCCGTGCTTGTTGACGATATCCGCAACGATGGCCAGCCCCAGACCAGTGCCCTGGCCGACGTCCTTGGTGGTGAAAAACGGCTCGAACACACGCTCCAGATGTTCAGGCGCGATGCCGCCGCCCGTGTCGCTGATGCTGACGTTGACCGCGCCCGCCGCGCGTCGCGTGCGCAGCAGGATGCGTCCCTTGTCGGTCATGGCATGTGACGCATTGACCAGCAGGTTCAGGAACACCTGGGTCAATTCCTGGCGGCGGCACAACACCTGCGGCAGCGGCTCATAGTCGCGCTCGATCTCAACCTTGTATTTGAGTTCGTTCCACACCAGCTTGAGTGTGTCCTCGAGACACGCCTGAAGATCGGCGGGCTGCAGCGCGTCGCTGCCGGCGTGAGAAAAGCTCTTGAGCCCCTGGACGATGGCGCTGACCCGCTGCGCGCCGTCCAGGGACTCGGCGATGAGCTGGTCGATATCCTCGACCACGAAGTCGATCTTGAGCGCCTTGCGCGCCGCCTCCAACCGCTGCGCGGCCGCCGGCGCATCGTAGGCCCGGATGATATCGTCCTGCACGCTGATAAATTCGGTGAGCTTTTGCAGATATCTGGCCAGCGAACTCAGATTGCTGGCGATAAACCCCACCGGGTTGTTGATCTCATGGGCCACGCCCACCGCGAGTTGCCCCACGGCGGCCATTTTTTCCTGGTGGAAACTACACAGACGCGCCTGCTCCAGCGCCGCGCGCGTTTGGGTCAGTTCACGCTGTAATGCCGTTGCGTCCGGCTGTTGGCCACCCGGGCATGGGCGCGGTGTGTCGAAATCTCGCTGTTCCCTCATACAGATATCCCCTCGTTTGCTTCCAGAACTTCGAGCTCGGCACCCACCTGCGCAAGAGGCAGGCGCACGGTAAAGGTGGACCCCTCGCCCACCCTGCTCTCCACATGGATTTCTCCACCGTGATTTTTGACGATTTCGTAGGCGATTGACAGGCCCAGCCCGGTCCCCTGGCCCACCTCCTTGGTGGTGAAAAACGGATCAAACAGCCGACCAAAATGCTCAGGCGCGATGCCCCGGCCCTCGTCCCGCACGGCAATGCACACCCAGGCCCCCTCCCGCCGAGAACTCAGGCGGATGGTTCCCTGGCGCTCCATGGCCTGAGCGGCGTTGACCAGCAAGTTCATAAAGACCTGACTGAGCTGCCGGGGGCGGCACATCAGCGGCGGCAGATCCTCATAGTCGCGCACCAGTTCGGCCTTGTATTTGATTTCGTTCCAGGCGATGTTGACGGCGCTCTCCAGGCACTCGCGCAGATCGGCGGGCACCGTCTCCCCGTCGTCCAGGCGCGAGAAGGTCTTGAGATCCTGCACGATTTTGGTCACCCGCGCGGTCCCCTCGCGGCACTCGCCCAGCAGCAGCGGCAGATCTTCGAGAATGTGCGGGATTTTCAGCGCGTCGCGCCGCTGCGCCAAATCGGCGCCGCCATCGCTCAGGCCTTGCTCCAGCAGGGCAAGATACTCCGTAAGGCGCCCGAGATATTTCTCCAGAGTCCCCAGGTTGCTGGAGATATAACCCAGGGGGTTGTTGATCTCATGGGCCACCCCGGCGGCCAGCTGGCCGATGGACGCCATCTTCTCCTGCTGCTGCAAATAACTTTGGGTGGTCTTGAGCTCTGCGTAGGCCTGTTCGATCTGCAGGTTTTTTGCCGCCATGGCAGCCAGCAGTTCCTGCAACTCCACCTCGCTGCGCTTGCGCTCGGTGATATCCTGGATGGTGCCGAACAGTCGCTGCGTGCGCCCCTGGGCGTCGCGATAAAATTGGGTTTCGCTGTGCACCAGACGCACGTCGCCGTCGGGACGCAGGATGCGATGCTCCATGACGAAGGAGCCGCCGCCATTGAGGGCCGCCGCCACCGTGCTTTGCACCCAGGGGCGATCCTCGGGATGCACACGGGACAAATATTCTTCCCGGTTGAGGGGCGGCTGCTCCGATGAAACGCCCAGGATGCGATACAACTGCGCTGACCACTGAATGCCGCCGGAGGCCGAATCCATCTCCCAATGCCCCATGCGCGCCATGCGCTGCGCCTCGCACAGCAACGCCTCGCTGCGTTGCAGCGCCGCGGCCTCGCGGTCGATTTCGGTGACCAGATGATTGAAGGCCGCGCCCAGGGTGCCGATCTCGTCCGCGCTGGCCCACGTGAACATCCGTGCTTCGGCCTGCTTGTCCCCCATGTCCTTGACATGTCGGGTCAGGTCGCGCAATGGCGCGGTCAGGCGCCGGGCAACCAGCCAGACCAGGCCGATGGACAACAGGGCGACGGCGGCGATGGACAGCAGCAGCACCAGGCGGGCGCGTTTGATAGGCGCATAGGCTTCGGCCAATGGCGTGGTGGCGCCAAGAATCCAGTCCGTCGCCTGCAACTGTTTGTAACTCACCAGCATGGGCACGCCGCGCGAATTGACGGTTTCGCCGCTGCCCTCGAACCCCTCCAAGGCACGGTCGAACAGGGGGTTGACGCCGGGCGGCACATCGCGCTGCATGATGCGGCTCAGATCCGGGTGCATGATCATGGTGCGGTCGGAGGCAAACAAAAACAGGTATCCCGTCTTGCCTACACGCGCATGCGTCAGCTTGCCAAGGACGTTATCGCGGGTGAGATCCAGGCTGCCGAGCAGCACGCCCCAGATGGCGCCCTCGTCATCGAAGATGGGGGCGGTGAGCATGACGATGGGGCGACCGTGCGCGCGCAGGGTGTGAAAAGGCTTTGAGATCAAACCCTGCCCGGTGCGCAGGGTTTCCTGCAGATATTCGCGGTGGGAAAAATCGCGTTCGAACATCTCGGCCTCAAAGGGCTCGATGGCAAAAAGCCGCCCGTCTGGCGACAACAGGGCCAGCCCGTTTTCAAACAGGCTCTGGGCGAAGCTCTGCCGGGCGATATAATCCTGGGCACCGGCGAAATCGCGCGGAAAGGTTTTCGCCATGGCGGTCAGGCCCCGATGCGCCAGGCGCAGTTCCTCGTCGATCTCCCCGCCCAGGGCCGCCACCAACCCGTACTGATGCGCGGCGATGGTGCGCTGAAATGCCTTTTCGAAATAGGCCAGGGCGCCCCAGCCCAGCAGGCCGAGTGCGACGACCAGCAGCAGGCTCACGGCCAGGGTCAGGCGGGCCTGAATGCTCATGGATTTCATCAAGCGCCACCTCCTGTATCGGCAAGGATTCCCTGCCCGCTATTCCCCAGGGGCAGACGCAGGGTAAAGGTCGAACCCTCACCAGGAGTGCTGTCCACGCTGATTTCGCCGCCATGTTTCTTGACGATCTCATAGGCGATGGCCAGACCCAGCCCCGTGCCCTGCCCCACTTGCTTGGTGGTGAAAAACGGGTCGAAGAGCTTGCTCAGATGCTCGGGCGCGATGCCGCCGCCCGTATCGCTCACGGCGATGCTCAGCCAGTCGCCCTCATGGCGGGTGCGCACACAGATGGTGCCGCGCTTGTCGATGGCCTGAGCGGCGTTGACCAGCAGGTTTATGAATACCTGCCCCAGTTGCTGCGCATGGCACACCAGGGGCGGCAGCGCCTCGTAGTCGCGCACCAGCTCGGCCTTGTATTTGATTTCGTTCCACACGATGTTGATGGTGCTCTCCAGGCACTCCACCAGATCGGCGGCCAGCGGCTCGCCGGCGTCGAGACGGGAAAAGTTTTTCAAATCCTGCACGATCTGTTTCACGCGCTGCGCCCCTTCCAGGGATTCGTCCAGCAGATGGGGAATATCGGCAAGAATATGGTCGATTTTGAGGGCGCGGCGCTTTTGCGCAAGGTCTGCGGTCGCGGCGGAATTTTCCGGGAGCCATTGCTCCTGGGCGGCGAAAAATTCTTCCAGGCGCGCCAGATATTTTTGCAGGGTGCCCAGATTGCTCGACATATAGCCGATGGGGTTGTTGATCTCATGAGCCACCCCGGCGGCCAGCTGGCCGAGGGACGCCATCTTTTCCTGTTGCAGAATGCGCTGCTGCCCGGCCTTGAGGTCGTCATAGGCCTGCTGCAACTCGCGGCGCTTGGCTTCCAGGGCCCGATTAGCCGCAGCCAGCTCGCCCGACATGCGGCGCATGCGCGTGACATCCTGCAAGGTCACCACGGTGCCGGACTCACCGGCGCCGCCCTCGCTGAAGGAATAGGTACGCGACAATAGGAAGCGTCCCGTAGACGGATCATGCAGCATGACCCCGTCGCCGAGGCCGCTTTCGGCGTGGACTTCCAACGCGCCAAGCAAATCGGTCAGCGGCAGTCCGATGAGGCTATGGTAATCGCCCGCCATGACACTTTGCAGCGCGCGATTGCAGCGACGGATGCACCCCTGCGCGTCGGTGAGCACCACGATGTCGTCCAAACAGTCAAGGGTCTGCTCCCATTCCTGCTTGATGGTTTCCACCTGATGGAAAAGTTGGTGCAACTCCTCATGCTGGCGAAAGAGCCGGTTCTGGTTTTCGAGCAGGGCCTCGTTCATGGCCCGGCGCACCGAATAGTCCGCCAGGGACACGAAGCTCTGGCGGGTGCCCGCAATGCGGTTGGCGGCCATGAGGACGTAGCGCAGCTGGCCCTGCCGTGAGCGAAAGCGGATCTCGGCATTGACTGAGGCCGGCCCCTGTTCGTCCCACAAATCACCGTCGAGCTTTTCCATGGCGGGCAGATCGACGGGATCGATAAAGGTGCGCCAGTTCATGACGCCTTCCATTTCGGCGCGGGTATAGCCGAGCTGGATTTCCGCCTGGGAATTGCAGCGCAGGATGGTACCGTCCTGCGCAATAATGAGCTTGATATTGCCGCTCGTCTCGAACATGGTGCGGTACAGCGCTTCGGAGTGGCGCAGGGAATTCTCGGCCAGCCTGCGCGCGGTGATATCGCGGTGACTGACCACCACGCGCGGCGCGCCGTCATAATGCAATGCCCGCACCCGCCCGATGAACCAGCGCTGAATTCCGGGGGAGTGGCAGGAATATTCCAGGGCGAAGCTCTCCTGTGCGCCACGCAGCACCGCGTCGATGCCCTGCGCGAAGTCCCTGGCCTCGCGGGCGTCCTCGCCTTCGGCGGCGCGGCACACGCCGTAGTAATCGGCCCCCTCGTTGACGTTGCCGTTCACCGGTCCGTTCTCCTCGGCAAACCGTCGCCAGCCGTTATTGACCGCAAGGATCTTGCCCTGCGCATCAAGAATCGCGATATGGTCGGGCAGGGCGTCCAGGGTGGCGCGGAGAAAGCTTTCCGAGCGGCGCAGCCGCTCTTCGCCGGCGCGGTATGCGGCAATGAGGCGCGCGTAGGGTTTGAGCAGCAGCATGTACCCCAGAGGGCCGACAAGCCCGACGAGAAGCCCCAGATTGATCAGGGCGACTACGACAAGGGAAAAATCCGGATACAGCCAGTGCATCATCTTGTCGATAAACAGGGCGATGGCGGTCGTCGCCAGCAACAGCACCAGCATGGCGCCACGCTTGGGCAAGGGCGTGTGATCGGGCCGGGTGGCGTGAACGGACTTGGTGTCAGATGATTTAAGCGTCATGGCGCCCACTGGAGAAAATCATTATCCTTAATAAATAAACCGTCCTTAATTGTTACCATAGATTTCGCCAAGAAACAATTTTTTTTGCCGGCGCTCACAGCGCAGCCCGCAAACGTAAAAAGGCCGACAACTTGGCAGGTTGTCGGCCTTTTTACGTTTGCGGGAATTTCCTTGAGAACTTAGAACGGAATATCGTCATCGGGGTTGAAAGGCGGCTCTTCAAAGTCGTCGCGACTGGGTTCGCGCTTCTGTCCGCCGCCGGCTGCCGGGCGCTGGTCGCCGCGCGGCGCGGCGGAGCTCTGCCGGCCGTAACCACCACCGCCACTGCTGCCTTCGTCGCCGCGCCCGCCGAGCATCTGCATCTGGTCGGCGACGATTTCGGTGATATAGCGGTCGTTGCCGTCGCGGTCCTGATATTTGCGCGTCTGGATTTTTCCTTCGATATAGATCTGCTTGCCCTTGTGCAGGTATTTGCCGCAGATCTCGGCAAGCTGGCGCCAGGCGACGATATTGTGCCACTCGGTCTTTTCCTGCTGCTCGCCGCTTTTGTCCTTGTAGCGCTCGCTGGTGGCCAGGGAAAAGGTCGCCACCGCCACGCCCGAAGGAGTGTAGCGCAGTTCCGGGTCTTTGCCGAGATTGCCGACCAGAATAACTTTATTGATTGACATGAGGTCCTCCGTTGATTGCGAATTGTGAAATGCTAATTGTTATTGTCACTCGCTAAAAGAAAATGTCATTTGCTAAAATAATATGTCACTGGCCAAAAGAAACTGTCAGCCGCCGGAATGCATTGTTCAGTTCACAGAGACAGCCCCTAGGCCGCACGATCTCCCTTTTGGCATCTACTTTTGGGATATCGACAGATGCCGCCAAGGCGGCGGTAGAGCCCGGTATCCTTCACGGGGCATAGGTCCTCTGGTGAGTAAGGATATGCCCAATCTGAGGACGCCGACAAAACGCACACGTCTTCACATCAAGACGCCAGCACTGGAATCTTGCCGCACTTAAAGGTATTTTGTCAACGAATAAATCCAAAAAAATCAAGGACATAGGCAAAACACGAGCACGATTGATTTATTACAACCAAGCCATGCTAGCACCCACATTCGGCAACCCAACACAAAGTATTGGCCAGAGCCATCTGCTCGACCGTATGACACCTTATCGCCATCAACTTTGGACTCGCTACTAGCAGTGCCAGGCAACGAGCCCGGGAGATGGCCACATTCAGCCGGTTTTTACTGTAAAGAAATCCATGAACCGAGGCAGGTAGTCGCCGCTGGAAGTAGCCATGGAGACGATCACTGCCTCGGCCTGTTGCCCTTGGAATTTGTCAACGGTACCCACCCGTGCGCCGGCGGGCAAAACCTCCCTGAGGAGATTCACCTGCATGTTTAGGGGGCGACGACAAGGATATTTTCTGCGGACATGGCGTGCTCCCGCCCTTGGCGATCCATGTATTTCTGCTGGAGGAGGCTTTCATAGAGATTGCACGCAATCTCTGCTTCCTGTTCGCTTCTCTGCGAACACCCGTCGTGCTCGACTCCGATGAATCGGATCCCTGTAGCTCTCAGCTTGGGGTGGGCATCGGGAGCAAGAATCAGGCACTGTTTTTGGTTGTCCGGCTCTGGCCGCAGGCGGCTATCATAGACCGCATCAGAGATGAAACTGCAGACATCCTCATGCATGCGCCACGAGGTGTGGAGAAAAACGCCCCGGTCATTCGGGATAGTTCCCTGGCCCTTGAGAAGATAGTCGAGCGTGGATTCGCCCGAGTGCCCCGGGTGAACACCCTGGAGTGGCTGCTGAAGTTGCATCTGGTCACCCAAAAGGACGAAGTTCTTTGCGCAGGTTCCCATGGCGACGAGGTTGGCGAGGGCGACCTGCCCGGCCTCGTCGACGAAGAGGTAGTCCAGAGTCTGATCGAAGTCCGGATCTGCAAACAGCCAGGCGGTGCCCGCCACCAGACTAGCCCCAGAGGCGATGACCGCCGCCTTTTCGGTAACATCGACGATCAGTTCGCCATTGAAGAGTGAATCAGGTCCGGAAGACTTCTTGAATCCCCGGAACCTCACCCCCTTTTCTGCCGCCCGCTTTTCCACCGCATCAAGGAGGTTGTTTATAGCCTTGTGGCTATTGGAAGACACACCAACTCTGGCGCCCCTCGCGAGCAGATCGACAATGACGTGGGAGCCGGTGTAGGTCTTGCCGGTGCCCGGAGGACCCTGGATAAAGAGATAGCTGTTCTGAAGACGGCTAACCGCATCACTGATCTGGCCGGTCGAATCGCCCGTATCAGAAATAATCGGCGCTCCCGCAGAGAGTCCCTTGATGGCTGGGTGCTTTCTTTTCAGGATCGCCTCAAGCGCCGCATAGCGGTGGTCGTTGGCAATCAGGCTGTCTGCGAACCGATAGACTGCTTCCTTGAGAACATCCGTCTTGATGGGCCCAGTAGACATCACTGAAATTTTTTCAGGCAGAGTGCCGCTCTTTCTTCCGAGTTTTATGCGGATAAGTTTCTTTTTCTCATCAATCGACGCGATCTTTCCCGCCCTCTCCAAGGTGTCGGTGCGAAGGCAGTCGTAATCGACCTTGAGTTTGAACTCCTGCTCTGGATACCGAAAGGTATAGACGCTCGACTGTTTCACGGCCTCGGGCGGATGCTCAGGCGCCGCCTCCATTCCGCCGATACATTCAGGGTCATCGATCAGTTCCTCCTCAGTCATTTCCTGGCGCGCAAACATGGCCCACCATACGGGCTTATCTGCTCGGCGGTGGAAGTCAAGAAGTTGGAAAACGAGTTCCCATAAATAGTGGTCATCGGTCCATTGTTCCCGATCCTCCGGCAGAGGATTCAGCAGATTTTTCCCATATTCGGCCAGACGCATCTCGGCCTCGTGGACCCGCTCGCTCTTCTGATTTTCTGACTGCTCGCCTAGTCCCATGGTGCCAGGTTAGATCCTCCGGGCGAATCTTCAGCAGCCACTCACGCAAGAGATAAGTGGAACGGCAATCATCCTCGCTGTAGTCACAAATTTGCTGGAGAAGGTCCGGATTCCGGGTCTCTTTCCAATGCTCGTAACAGACGATGCTCGCGCCAGCGTTTGTGACCTCGCCTTCCCCTTTCTCCATGTAGAAAGTTTCAAGGTTTTTGATGGAGTAACGCGGTTCGGAGACCTGAATCCCCTCACGGACGACCTTGTACAAATCGACCAGTCTTTCGGTGCGTAGCAGGTGGTCAACTTCCGCTTCGCAGGTCCCATGGAGGGACATCAGCCTCTTCAGCGCGCTCTCCTCATTGGTGGCATAGTGATAGATATGCAAATTGGGAAATCGTTTGAGAGGCGCCATAACAAAAGCCATGAAATTTTCGAAGGCTTTTCTCTCCTCCTGCCGGTTGAGTAGAGGATAGAGCCGTCCAGTTTTTGCATGAAAGCAAGCCCTCCATGTTTTGGCAAGCGAACTGCTCAAAACCCTATGGGTTTGTAATTATCTGGAATTGACTCTGCATTTAGGAGAACAATATGTTGACCTGCCATCTCATCTTGAGCGCATTTGTGATCCAGGCCATATCTTCTCAAGAAATATGACAATAATGATTGCCTTACATAAACCTCCTTAAAACCATTTTCCATTCCATATTCCATCTCAATTGTGTTTTTTTGATTTTCCGATAAATTAGGGTTTGGTCCAATTTTTAGCGTAATGAAAGTATTCCATTCATTGTCCTCTTTCTCTTCAGCTTCAGTTGGTCTCTGGGCTTTGATTTCCCATATTCTGCCAATGGCAAAATCTCTAAAATCCTTACGCGTAAAACAATATGACCTTATGTGCCAGCGGAAGCCGTCGTATGCAAGAGATTTTGGTGCAATCCATCTCCAACTAGGATCTTGCCTGGACATTGACTGGTAGAAAACATTTAAGTCTGTTTTATTCTTTAAAGAATGGATGATGGTTTTAAGGGTATCATTAGGTAATTTTCTTTCTAAGACTGGGATTAAATACGTGTCTGGGACACTTTTTATTATAGATTCATTTTGAGTTATTAGTCCTGAAGAGATTTGTTTTAACTGTGATAGATAGTCATCTGATGTTGGCTCATAAAATACCGGCTTAAATTCTTGGGTAGCAAAGTAAAACTTTCCGCTTCGATCATAGTCGAGGTTTCTTGGAGCAAGTTCTTGATACTTGCTTAAGTCGTTTGAAGCCTGGGGTATAGAAATGCCGAAAAAATCGGTCAAATCTCCTCTGTTCACCCGACCTTCCCAATACAGCCGGAAATCGATAAACTCCAACCGCTTGGAGGCTTCCCAGCGTATCCCCTCGTCCATGCGGGATTTTTTGTCATACTTGACCGTCCACATTTAGATCACCTCATGCGAATAAAAATTAGATTGACATAGAAACTATGCGCGTATATTCTATACGCGTTTTCTGGGGAGGTCAAACGGATTTCCACGAAGTTGTGCGCTTTTTAACAGCCCATCGCTTCGCCTACCAAAACCGCAGTGGGTTAAGTTCATCTCCCTTTATTGTCTCTGCATAGAGAGGGCGAGCAGGAGAGCAAAATGCCATTCAGAGTGCTTAGCGTTAACGGCGGAGGGATGCGCGGCATATATGCTGCAACCTACCTTGAGTCTTTGGAAAAGGCCTTCGCCTCCCGCCGCGATGTTCAGGCTCTCGATATCGGAAAAGGCTTCGACCTGATAGTTGGGACGAGCACCGGTGCCATAATCGGCTGCGGGCTTGTCCAGGGGATCCCCCCCTCAGAAATGGTCAAGTTGTACAAAGAGAACGGAGCCAAAATTTTCCCGCAAAAACTCCCCAATAAATTTGGGGTTGACCTGTTCAAACAACTTCTAAATCGTCCAAAGCACCTACGCCAAGGAGAACAGGCTCTCCGAACTGCGCTCACCGAAGCCTTCGGTGACACTACCGTCAAGCAGGTCTGGGACGACAGACAAATCGCGCTGGCGGTAACGGCGGTCAAGATGAGCAACTATGAACCGTGTGTGTTTAAGACTCCACACAATCCCGATTCTACCGGGCGAGACAATGAATGCACGCTCGTCGATATCTGTCTTGCGAGCAGCGCCGCCCCATTATTCCGTTCTCTGGCTGCCATAGACCATAAGAATCACGGGACCTGCAACGTCTTCACCGACGGTGGTTTATGGGCCAACAACCCGGTCATTGTCGCAATCACCGAGTCATTGCGGATACTTAAAGATCAGGGCAGGGATGATGAGACGGTGGAGGTTTTCTGTCTCGGCAGCTGCGGGAAGCCGGAAGGAAACATGATTGCCAGGGATAATCTGGCAAGAGGCCTCATTGGCTGGCGCTTCGGCGGTGAGGCCGCGCAGGTTTCAATTGCGGCACAGGAATACGCCTACGATTTCATAGCGCAGGAACTAACCAAGTATTTCAGAAGATCCGTTACGGTTGTCAATTTTCCCGCAGGCAGGGTCCACGGTGATTTGCTGGAATACCTTGACCTCGACGAAACCCGGGAGGTAGGTCTCAACGCCCTCATAAACAAGGCCAGGGACGATGCCGAGAAGACAAATAGTTTCATCCGCGGCGACATCACATACGGCCCCATGATTACGGAATTATTTGAATCTATGCCCCCAATGCAGACCCGGAACTAAAGCCCGCCACAGGAGAATTGTCATGAAAGACTGTTCGAAAGACGTACTGGCGTACCATGATGACAAGGTAACCCTGCCGCAAGCGGAGCGGACCAATATGCGCGACCGGAGGGATGCCAACCGCGAACGACTCCGGAAACGGCTCAAGGAAAGAGAAAATCCGTCACCTCAGGAGTTTGTCAAACAGGGCTCCTACGCAATGCTGACCATGGTGCAAGATGCTGCCAACGATTACGATATAGATGATGGAGTGTACTTCACCCAGGCGTCGCTGAAAGGATCGAAGGGAGGTGACAAGCCAGCTATGGAAGCCCGGCAGATGGTATGCGACGCCCTTGCCGACAGCCGCTTCAATAAAGCACCTGAGGTGAAGAGAAACTGCGTTAGAGTTTTCTACAATGACGGATACCATGTCGATATGCCCGTTTACCGAATCAGGACGAGCGACGGGGATTACGAACTTGCCTCTGGTTCGGACTGGAAACATTCGCGCGCCGCGGACGTGGAAGAATGGTTCAATCAGGCAAACCAGACAAAGAGCCCGGATGAAAACAATGGCCGTCAGTTCAGGCGCATCGTACGGTTGCTCAAGAAATTCGCCAAAAGCCGTAATTCCTGGAAAAGCCAGACTGCGAGCGGCTTCTCCATTACTATCCTTGCTGAAGAGCAGTATGTTTCGAACAAGGACCGCGAGGACGCCGCCCTGCGGGACACGATGAATAAAATTTACAACCGGCTCCTCTGGAACCTCGAAGTCAGCCATCCTGTCACGCCAGGAGCCAAGGTCACGAAGGGACCTGACGACACAAAGATGAGGGTCTTCCGGGACAAACTCAAAGAGGCCTTGGACAACCTGGCCGTGCTAGATGATGCGGACTGCACTCGGGAAAAGGCCCTGAAGGCATGGGACAAGGTTTTTAATACCGATTACTTCATGAGTCGTTATAAGGGGGAAGAGAAAGTCAAGGATTCCGAAAATTCTGCTTTCCTGTCAAGCCTTATTGCTACAAAAAGCGAACCCGTCGCAGTACAGAAAAACGGAGGGGGCCGGTTTGCCTGAAAGTCACTATGCACGGGGAGTTGAGCGACTTGAGTCATTTATTGCTCAATTTCCCGAGTGGCGTCGATTGATTCCCTCGGACCTGAATTCATACGGAGGGAGGTTTACCGCAGGTTGGGAATTCCCCGGTCTGTGTGACGACCCTGCCGTCCACTTGAGAATCCTTGTCGACGCAGAATTCCCGTTCAGATCTCCCAGGATTGCCGTTTTCCCTCCACCCGCCGTACTTACGCGCCCGAATCTGGAGGAGCAGGGGATTCTCTGTCTTCTCGTGGAAGGGGCGCTGACTTCCACAGAACGCATTGAGTCGGTCTCCATGGAGTTGCTTGCCGACGCCAGAGACCTTGTCAATGGGTGGCACTCGGGGGCTTCACTGGAACGATTCGAGGACGAGTTCCAGAGTTACTGGAATCGTTGGCAGCGTAACACTGAAAAGTTCATATCTCTTTGCGCCATCGACGGTCCGTCCCGGTGGGTCTGCGCCTTCCATGAACGAAACTTCACTATCGTCGCAGACGACGAGAAAACCCTAAAATCGTGGGTTTCGAACTATTTTACTCCCAACTCAAAAGCTACCCTTCAATCAATTCCCCTCATCAGGGTGCCCAGACCTCTCCGGCCGTCAGAGTATCCAAACTCTGTCTCAGATCTGTACGCTCTTCTCAGGAGCGACACAGATGCGCTGTCGATGTTGCAAAATCTCGTTTGCGTGAACAGGGATAAGCGCAAGGGTTTGTTACTTGCCTTTCCCGGTCGCCGAGGTCACGGTTTTGCGGGTCTTATGTTGCCTAGCGCCAAAAAGGAAATCGATTATGGTTTCCGCAAGGGACATATGTCGCAGCACATCCTTCTGCAACGCTATGGCGTTTACCCAGTCAGAGGTGCGTCGGTTATCCGCTGCGATCCTTCCTGGGTCCACGGCCGCGATCACAATCCCGATGTGACGATCCTTGGAAACAAGACTGTCCTTCTGCTGGGGGTTGGTTCACTGGGAAGTGGGGTCGCTGAGCTCCTAGCGAAGATGGGCATTGGCAAACTTGTTCTGGTTGACCCGGAGGCTTTATCGACGGAGAACACAAGTCGACATACACTTGGCGTTCGCTCAATGTCACGGATGAAAGCTGCGGAACAGGCGAATATCCTCTCTAAACGATTTCCCCACCTGCAGTTTGAGTCACATTGCGAGCGATGGGAACTCTGCTACAAAAAGGATCGGTCCATATTCACCTCTGCAGACCTTATCATCTCAACGATTGGTTCCTGGTCGGCGGAAAGCAGTCTTAGCGCTCTCACCTATAACTCCAAGGAATTTCCTCCCGTCATCTTCGGCTGGCTCGAAGAGCAGGCAGCAGCCGCCCATGCGGTTGCTTTCTTTGGAGAGGAGGGATGTCTTCGCTGTATAACCGATGACATGGGACGCCCAAGAGTGCCGGTTACAAAATGGCCTGGTGTTGGAACTCAAAAAATGGTGCCCATGTGCGGTGGTGTATTTCAGCCCTACGGTGCGAACGAACTCTCCTATTCGCAGACCCTCGTAGCGGATCTCGTTGCCGATATCCTACTTGGACGAGTAACCTCATCTGCCCATCAAGTTTGGATTGGCCAGAAGAAATTGCTGGAACGCGAAAATGGGGAATGGCATCCTGATTGGATAGTCCGCCATGGGAGCCCTGAGAACGGCGGCAGAATGATGATTGTTCCCTTCAAGAATGATGTGAGTTGTCCTATTTGCGGTAGACCACTATGATCCTTGCATATAGCACCGAAACTGGTGGCCCTTTGGTAATACTGAACAATGAAGTAGTCGCTTCCCTGGTTCGCCACCGCCAATTATCTGCGAAAGACAAGGAAGCGGGAGGACAACTCTTCGCCAGATTCGACGGCGGCAATACGATTATCGTTGAAGCAACTGAGCCCAAGCTACTTGATCGGAGAGGGAGGTATGGGTTCCTTCCGAACCGTCTTTTACAACGACAGGAGATAAAAGCTCGGCACAAGAAAGGAAGGCATTTTGTGGGGGACTGGCATACTCACCCACAGCCGATACCTTCCCCTTCCGGTGAAGACATCAGGAGCATGGTTGATTGTTTTCGCAAGTCACGTCACGAACTGAAGACATTTCTTATGATTATTGTGGGAACTGAGGAACCGCCGGAAGGCCTATTGGTTTGCCTTGTAAATGAAAGAGGGGTGCTTAATCTTAGATGCGTACCACTCTGATCCTGTCAAGCTCATTACTCAAGGGATATGGATAATATAGTTTGGATACTGCAACATGATGTTTTATTTCGAGGTGGAATCATAATAAGCGCCGAATGCACTTTTGTGCGCCTTAGGTATCCCAGAGCGAGAGATTGATATAATGCTTTTCGGCAAGCTCCCAGACGATATCTTTCGGCCCCTAGCCGGTCCTAATCGCCACCTCTTCGAGAAGGTGCTCAAGCGTCTCCACACGCTCTTCTTTGATGACGACAACCCGGACTCCGACGCGCCGCGGCGCGAGATCGTTCAGCACGAGATCTATCAAGTGTTGGCAATCGAGGAAACTCTCGCCCTGAAAGACGAGGAGGCCGAGGCGGTCTACGACACGATTCCGCTGGCCGCCGATTACATTTATCGCCGCCTCGTTAACACCGGATGGCTGGAGCCCGAGGAGGACGGATACCACACCAACGTTGTTCCCAACCCGAACGCCAGGCTCTTATTGGAGGCTTTGCTCGGAATTGAGGCGCACGAAAAAAAGAACTACGGCCGAACAGTCATCTCGATCCTTGCCCACATTGAATCAGCGATCAACAACCCGAAGGAACGGGGCATCGTTTTTCTGGATGCCGTTTCACAAACTCGGGAGTTCTCCAACCATCTCAGGGGCATTTTGTACAGCCTGAAAGAGGTGCAGGATCTTCTGGCTAAGATCAATGACCCCAAGAAGGTGCTGGCCTCCTTCTTCGAAGAGTTCGTTGAGAATATCCTTATCGCAGACTACAAAACACTCAATTCAGCCGATAATCCATTCCGTTTTCGTGGACGGATTATCAGCTTGCTCCAGCAGGCCGAGCATATCGACAGCATTTTTCATCCCCTTGTGGAGGCGTATGCCTCTCACTTCAGTATTGGCGAAGATGATGCCGCTGCGCGTCTTCGGAGGGATATGGACTACATTTCCAGGGTTTTCCGGTCAGTAGACAGACGCCTGGAAAAAATCGATTCCTTCTGTTCCCGACTTCAAAACAGGATGGAGGAGACCGTTCGCTTTATCGATCGAACTATGCCTGGCATATCCAATCGGCTTGTCGATCTTCTCAGCAGTCTCGGTCCAGTTCTACAGGATGATGGTGATCTCCCGGACATCCCAGGCCCCCTTCTTAGCAATCAGACCAAGGTCCTAAGCCCCTTCAGCCTATACAGTCCCCGCGGTCGCAAAGAAAAACCGGCGGCGCAGGTTCTCAGGCCCAAATCAGTGAATCCAGAGGTGAAGCTGCGCAAGGAACTCATCCGCCGGTTTATGAAAAAAAGAGCTTTCGAACCACACCGGGTCGTGATGTATCTCGACCGACAGATGGGCGCGCGGACGGTGATGAGCGCCTCCGAATTCGAAATCCTAACAGTAGACGACCTGATTTCTTTTTTGCTCATCCGACATCTACCCAAAATGTATGGCCGTGGTCAGTTCAAGGCCAAAGCATACAGTGTCAGACGAAAGAAGGATTTAGTTCAGACGGACTGGATCTCTTGTCCCAACTTCATCGTCGAAAGGCGTAAAAATGCTTAAAGATCTGAAGAGGATCGTCGAGCAGAACGAGCTAATCGAAGCCGACCACCTGCGGCGCGCGGCGGCCGTCCTCCTAGAGAGGCAGTTCCTGTATTCCGATGCCGATAAGGATAGGAAAGTGTACTCCGCCCTAGTAAATTTCTCGGATTACTATCGCAGCCTATTCGATGCAATGAATCACGAGTATATCCATGACCGGGAAATTGGCATGGTCGGCATTCTGCCTCGGGGTCGTACCAATTCGCTGCGGCTTAAAAAGGAGGAAGCCCTCTTGCTCCTTACTCTGCGCCTCGTCTACGAGGATGCTTTGGAGAACTTCAGGATTAAAAACAACTGCGCATACACCAACTCGGAGAAGGTGCTGGCGAAGTACGAGGTCTCGACCGGCGTCGACAAGCGACCGCTGCTCACGGAGCTTCGCCGCATTCTCAACGACTTCAGGCGCATGGGGGTTATCGACGACATCGAAGAAAACGAGAGGGTGATCGATTTTCGTATCCGTCCAGCCATCCGGTACGTGCTCAACGAAAGTTGGTTTCGTACGCTGGAGGTTTATGCTGGAATCCAATCCGCCGGAAATCTGGACCCTGCTGAGGTTGATGAAATCGATGCTGAGGAAATCGAGGGGGCACAAGATGAAGCATCTCGTTAAGATCATTTTCGTCCAGTGGTATCTGTTTGATATCCAAGAAATTCCGATCGTCGGCACTACCGCCGTTCTCGGTGGCAATGGAGCAGGAAAATCCTCCATTCTGGACGGGGTACAGGTCGTCCTGGCCGGTGGCGACAAAAACAAGATTTATCTAAACAAGGGGAGCAACGAACGCTCAGCACGAACAATTCGCGAATACTGCCTCGGAATTGTCAGTGATCCCAATGCGCCGGTGAAACTCCCGTCCCGCGACAGGGCGAATACCTATATCGTCCTGTGCTTCTATGACGATCAGAAGGACGAACATATCTGCGCTGGGGTTGCTATATGGGCAACGGCGGCGGAGCCAAGAGAGGACATCCTCGGGTATTTCATTACAAAAGGTGCCCCCCTTTCAGTCGATGATTTCAACGAAGATACATCTGAAGGGGCAGCATCCCTTCCCTGGGCACGCGTCAAAGACCGCCTGACTCGTCGGTTCAGGTTGGGCGAATCACTTGAGCTTCCCAACAAGGGCCCAGGGGATTTCACCCGCAAGTTCTACACGCACATGAGCGCTGAGCCGGCCATGCCGATGAGCGCTCCCACTGTGGTCAAGTCTCTTTTGTCAGCCATCTCCTTCAAACCAATCAATGATCCGACGAAATTCGTCCGGGAGAACATGCTCGACAGCGATCACATCAATATCCGTGATCTCAGTGAATCGCTGAAATTTTGGCGCGGCCTGCGCGATAAGGCCGTGAAAACCAGTGAGCTAATTTCGGAGCTCTCTGATCTCGATCGAATCTGTCGCAACGTTGAGGGTTTGGATGGAGAGATTCTCCATCACGAGCACGCATCGTACGCTGCACGCATTGAAATGTGCTATGAGCTGGCCAGCCCCGTTCAGATGGAACTGGACGAGATTAACGACGATCTCGTGCGCCTTGACAAAGAAGCTAAGGAGTTGGAGGAGGAAAAAGAGACGGTTCAGAAAAAACTTTGGGAAAAACAACGTGACCTGGAAAAGGAGGATGTCACTCAGCGGATTCAGAAACTGGAGGATGAGAGGAATATTAAGGAGAAAAACCTACGTCAGACAAGGAGTTCTATCGACTCCAGGCGTATGGATTGTCTAAGCCTCAAAACCCTGAGCGATGGCGCATCCAACATTCCTGAGGAGCTTTCCAGTGCTGCCAAAGAGTTGCTCGCCGAGGCCGATATCGACGATTTGCTCGGGCAGGCATGGCCGCAGTCACCGACTCATTTCGACATGTTGGTTGAAAAGTTTACAAAAGCCTCCACCAACGCTTTGCCTTCGATTTCCGCTCAGTCCGCAAATCTCTGGCAGCAAATTGTGCCGTTGCAAGAGAATAAGAGGGAACTAGAGGCGCAAGCTGCCATGCTCGCCAGAAAGCAGGCTCCTATAGGAAAGGCGACCCGCGGCTTGATGGAACTACTCGCCAAGAATCAAATCGAGGCGACTCCCCTGTGCGATTTGATAGATGTCAGCGATGAGCGGTGGCGAGACACCATCGAAGCTGTCCTCGGTAATGCTAGGGAGGCGCTCATCGTTCCGCCGGAAAAGAACAAGGCTCGCGATGCTATCCGAATCTACCGCTATGAAGGGAAGGGGTTCCGTGGTTCGCTCGTCGTCAATACCACGAAAACTGCAGAGTGGGAGAACCTGTCGAAAAAAGACTCTTTGGCCGAGAAGGTAACTACGGATGATCCTCACGCCCGCGCCTTTATCAATTTGCGCCTCGGTAACATCATCTGTGTCGAGAAAGAATCAGATCTGCTACAGCACCGTCGAGCGGCCACGACCGATCTTATGCTCGCCTCGGGTGGCACCGTCACAATGATGTCGGAGGTGCCGTATTCCATTTTGGGAAGACAGAACCGAGAGGCGCTGCGCGTTCGCCTCTCGAAATTGATCGAAACCAAAGCAGTGGAGATTGAAAAGCTCACCGCGCATCAAAATCGCGTCGAAGACGCCGTCCAGATCATTAAGGGCTTCGTCGCCAAGTTCACCAATGCCGAATGTGTTACCGATCTTGCTTCCGAACGAAGATCCTTGGAGGATCGGATAGAGGAGTTAATTAGCGAAATCGAACTGCTGAATCAGAAGGAGAACACGAAACTTAAGCAGCTCATTACCGATTTGAAGGGCACTCTTGATGATGTGGTGAAAAGGTTGATGGAGGCCCGAAGTGAAGCGGAATCTAAAAGAGAATTCCGTGTCCACCTGAGCAACTTCATTGCTGAGCGAGAGAGAGAGGCCGAAGCCTTCGAGGCCTCCCTGGGGGAAATACGCGAAGATTCCCGTCTCGATCCGGCGCTCGCCTCGGAAACCTTGTACAGACTGCGCGTCCGCTTCGCCGAGAGCGAAAATGTTTATGAAGCTGTGATCAATCACATTCATGGGCACCTCGAAAGCCGGCGGAAAACTCGCGCCACCTCCAAGGAAAAGGTCATGGTGGGTCTTACGAATTTTCTCAGCAAAAACTTTGCACAGACATTTTTGCTGGGTGATGGCGCACTTGACTTCGAGACTTTTGAACAGCGGGCGAAGTTCATTGCTGAAGAGAAAACGCGCCTGGAGGAGACAACTCTCGCAGAATACGAGACAAGGGCGGAGAACGCTCTGAAGGAAGTAGAGGTCACCTTCCGTACCAAATTCATCAGTCGTCTCGTCGAACGCCTCGGGGCAGTGCGCGACAATATTGCCGGGCTGAACAAAATTCTCAAAAACCGCCCCTTCCACGGGGAAATCTACCAGTTTCGCTGTGTCGCCAATCCTGAATTGGACAAAGTCATTAAATTCGCAAAGGCGATTGAAGAAGACCGCTCCAGCCAATACATGGGCGGTCTTTTCGACCCGGCCAACGATCCCGATTCGCCGCACCGTGAAGCGATCGAGTTCATCAACTGGGCTTTTCAGGACGATGACGCCGCCAAACTCGTCTCCGACTACCGTAACTACTATGTCTTCGATGTGGAGATGTTCGACCGTGATGGGAATAAAGTAGCAAACCTCAAGCACCGCATAGCCAAAGGTTCCGGAGGAGAGAACATGGCGCCGTTCTATGTGGCCATCGGGTCCTCTCTTTCCGCCTCATATCGAATCACCAAAAGACTCAATGGCACAGTGGCGGGAGGGATGAATCTAGCTCCCTTTGATGAGGCATTTTCAAAACTTGATGCTGCCAACTGTTTTAACTGTCTGGAATTTCTTAAGGATACCGGTCTACAAGTGCTGTTGGCAGCGCCCGACGAAAAGTACCCGACACTGGCCGCACAGGTCGACACGGTCGTCTGGGTTTATCGCGACGGCGTTGACGTCGAGATTGAGACGGAATTCTTGTCAACGAAAGCGCATGACCTACTACGCTCCGATAATCCCTTTTTCATAAAAAAAGAAGATGATGGAACCGAGAAGGAATCGGATTCTATATCCATCGAGCGTTCCGTTGTCGGGGGCACCTGATGAACCCTGGTCATGATCTCCTTCGGAAGCTTTTCCAAATCTGGCAGCGAAATCCGGATGGAAAACAGAGAAAGACCCTTACGATCACAAAGGAGCGGGCTCCAGCATATTTTCAGACAATCGATCCCGATGCCAAAGATCAGTTACATGCTTGCTTGAAAAACGCCGCCGCCGAGGGATGCATCGAGCTGGTTTGGGGAAAGCATTTTGAAAGCCATCTTCTGCGCAAAATCATCCTCCTGGACGGAGAAACGCTAGGACGATTTTTGGGAGTGCCGCTCGCCCGCGAGATTGCCGCCGAAGCACAGGCGAAGTTGATGTTCCATGTCCCCCCTGAAGAGTCTTGGCTCTCGGATCTTGTTGCCCGGGTAGCAGAAAAATGGTCCCGTGGAGAGGCAGCTTACCGGATTTCCCCTGGAGAGGTCGGGGAAGTTAAGCTCCTGATCGACGCCTTGGGCGCGGTTAAAGAAGGCAAACAGAAAGGCCTCGATTTACGCACCTTCAGCGCCAGGGTACTGGGTGACTCGAAGGCGATGGAGAGAATGTACGACCGCTTCGCCCGCATCTGGAATGAACAGTTCGATACTGGCTTGGAGCCAAAGGAGCTTTTCGAAAGTCTGGGCCTAGTCAAATTCCCACAACCCCTGTTTTTCAAAGGGCCAGTGAGGATAAAAAGTGGGGGAGATTGGCTGAACATGGAGCCCCTAAAATGGGGATTCGGAATTCCTCCCGATGCGATTGAAGATATCGCGTTTGCGCTAATGCCCTCCTATATTCTGACGATCGAGAATCTCGCCTCCTTTAACCGGCATGTACGTGAGGTGGATGATGAAGGTCTAATCGTCTTTTCCGCCGGCTTTCTCAATCCGCATACAGCAGAGGTAATTCAGACCCTTGAACGCAAACTGGACTCTCATACTCCCTTTTTTCACTGGGGGGATATCGACGTCGGAGGTCTCCGCATCGCCAATCATCTGCAGGCGCAAATCCGAAGGGACCTTCGACTCCATCTGATGAGTCCCGAAATCCTTTCACGGCACGGAGAAATGGTCACTGGCAGCCTGCCGCGGTTCAGGGCAAAATCCATAAGCCCGCAGATTCAGGATTTGATGGACGCCTTGGTGAGTCATGACCCAGCTATTATTTTGGAGCAGGAAAGTATCGACCCGCAGCCTCCACAGATTCCCTGAAACCAAGCTTCTTTAGAAAATATCGTATGAGCGGGGATGTACGATCAATTCATGACTCTCCCCCCATCTCCAGTGGTTAGGATGACAAGATGACGTTTGAAGAAATGCGGGAAACTATTGGTGAAGAAAGGATTTCCGTTCTCTTAGGCAACGGATTCTCCCGAAGCTGGTGCGACGAGCCATTTCATTACGAAACCCTCTACTATGCAGCCAGATTCGGAGATCGCGAACGTGAAATACGCCAACTTTTCACAGTCCTGGAAACTCAGGATTTCGAGAAGGTGACGAGCCGTTTGCGAGCATCCAGAGATATTCTCCGATTGTATGCGGCGAACGAAGCTCTGGTGACACAACTTGAAGCTGATGCGCAACTGATTAAGGATGGCCTTCTGAGGGCTATAGCCGAAACCCATCCAAGTCGTCCAAATGAAATTTCCGATACCGAGTATCGGCACGTGAGATCTTTCTTGGCCAGATTTAAAAATATTTACACAGTAAATTATGATCTTTTGATGTACTGGGCGCGTAACCAGAATGATCTGCCGCCAGACGACTGGGATACGGATGATGGTTTTCGGGGTGACAGGCTTTGGGTGGGACCAGATACAGATCAAGAAATTTTCTTTCTCCACGGTGCACTACACCTATACGAAACTAGGTACGGTGTAAGGAAACATTCCTTTACAAAAAGGGGACAAGCGATAATCGACACTGTGCAAGAAAATCTTCGCCAAAATGTTTTCCCTTTGTTTGTTTCTGAGCCTACATCTGAAGCAAAGCTCAATCGAATTAATAAAAATCCATATTTGAGTTATTGCCTGCGGCAGCTAGCGAAAGAGTCCGGTTATATGTTTATCTTCGGCCATGGGTTCTCAGATGTTGATCGCCACATCTTCTCTGCAGTTGACCATAGCAGCGTGAACCATGTTTTTGTAGCTATTTTCGGAGACCCGAACGCCGAAGACAACCGCAGAATACGCGGCAACGCCACTGCGTATCTCCAGACTGAGTTTAGGCGTGTCTCCTTTGTAGAGGCTACGAGTGTGCCGATTTGGCGAGATGTGTGAAGCCCTTGTCACGCTTTGACTGGTGACTTAAACAGCGTACTCCCTGACATGAGTACATCATTGGCACCTGAAAATGGACCGTATCGGAGGGAGGTTCGCGCAAGGCGCCAAGCTGCTGCGGGAAAATACAAACCTGAGCGAATTCGTCTGTTGTTAGTGGAAGAAGCACTCCAAGCCGAAGCACTACCCCCCCAGTCAAGGCGACAGTTTTGATACCGCTCACAAGGATCTGAGAGCTGCGGACTGTAATAAACGAGCGATTGTATTTCCGTTCAAGCGGGCAACAAGCCCGGTTCCGCGAACAGTTCTGGGATCGGTATCTCGAAAAAACAGTTCGAGACCACTTTGTAATACCACCGTTAAAGGAGCTTGCCTCGCCAGCTCCTGAGCACCTTCTCAATGCGGCCCCTTTCACAGTCGAGGAGAGGTGAAGCTGGGAGCGTTTGTCTGTCCACTTGCATGTAACCTCTCCAGAGCTCGGCGCAATTTCAGAGTTCTTTATTCTTGCATTTTGGGACGCGATCATCGTCGAGGAGACACTCGATGGCCATCACGCGCGAGAATTTGTATGAGGAGGTCTGGGCAGAACCGATGATCACGGTAGCCAAACG
Organism: Geoalkalibacter ferrihydriticus DSM 17813; assembly: GCF_000820505.1. Lineage (NCBI taxonomy): Bacteria > Pseudomonadati > Thermodesulfobacteriota > Desulfuromonadia > Desulfuromonadales > Geoalkalibacteraceae > Geoalkalibacter > Geoalkalibacter ferrihydriticus. The sequence continues at coordinate 101,044 of NZ_JWJD01000004.1, forward strand.
CTACAATGTGTCGTCGAGCTTCCTCGCCCGTGTCTGTAAGCGGATGAATGTGCCGCGACCGGCCAGAGGGTATTGGGCCAAACTAGCGGTAGGAAAAACCAGTAAACAGCCTCCGCTCCCAGAAGCTCAGCCTGGGGACGAATTGGAGTGGTCACGCGATGGTGAACCGATAAGAGCCCCGCGAAAACTGCCACAGCCGCCGCAGGGTAGGCGTAGAAGAAAAGCCCACCCTCGTACCGACTCCAGCGGACAGCATAACCTCCTGGTGGGCGCCCGTGAACACTTCGATGCTGCTCGCGAAAAGGACGATGGCTATCTGAAACCACAAAAAAGACTCCTGGTCGATCTGATTTTGTCGAGAGAATCCCTTGCCCGTGCCTTGGAATCAGCGAACACCCTCTTCTTGGCATTAGAGAATCGTGGCCATCGGGTCGTATTTTCCCCCAGCTCAGAACATTTTAGAAGGGCCACGGTCGATCCCCGGGAGCATGATCTAGGATATCCCCCAACCCTGTGGTGCCCATACCGTACAACCGTTGTCTTTGTCGGAACGGTCGCGATCGGGTTAACTCTCTTCGAGATAGCAGAATCGGTCGAGGTACGCTGGGTCGATGGCAAGTACATTCGTGTCGCCGATGCTCCCCCGCCGAAGCGCAGGGGATATTCATCAAGCTCCTGGGTAAGCAAACGAGATCTGCCAAGTGGCAGGTTCTGCCTGCAGGCGTACTCACCTTATCCCAGAACAGACTGGAAGCGGCAGTGGCGAGAATCTAAGAACGGAGACCTGGCCAACAAAATCCCATCTATTGTACGTGAGCTTGAGCGCGAAGCATCCACCATCGCAACACTCGTTGAGGAGGCCGAACACGAAGCTGAACTGGAACGGCAACGATGGGAGGCGAAACGACTGCAGTGGGCACGTGAAGAAGCTGAGCGGAAACGCATGCAGGCACTGGAGGAGAGCCGTGAGCAGCTATTCGACATCATCGAAAAGTGGGCAGAGGCCAAGCGCGTCGAGGAGTTTTTTGATGACGCTGAGCGTCGGGCGGCCGAAATGAACACTGAGGATAACGCATTTTTCCAGGAGCGGCTTCGAAAAGCTCGCGCTCTTCTAGGAGGAGTGGATACCCTCCATCGTTTTCGCCAGTGGAAAGCGCCTGATGAGATTTAGGAAGACAATGAACCCGAGGTTTCCGCATCCAAGTAATACATGATTTCGAATCGTTTAATCTGGAAAAACCGACTATTGTAGGCTAGGATAAGAGCCCTATCTAATTTCATTTCTAATCTTTTTGGCAGATCTGGCAATGCGGGGGGCCTCCTTCTTCCATTCTGAAGTACCTACCCCCGTTCACAATCCTTGAATGCCCTTATGAGAGCATTAGCCACATCGGAGATGGTATGGTAGCCGATTTAAAAAACACTTCTCAGGTATTGAATCAATTTATCCTGATGCGTTTAGCCGTCGGCTATCTCGGGCAGGGCAAGCAGGCGGGATGGTGGGACTGCAACTTTCTCGATGCCACCGGCATCCGCTTCCTCGAAACCACCTTCCCGCGGACAGCCCGCGCCGCGGCTCTACGGGCCACTACCGAGGCGGCTTGCTCGGTACATGACAAGGCACTCGGGCGGGTCGGCTCCTATCATCTCTTCCGTCTGCCGCCGGCTATGGAAGATCTCCTGGAGCAAACCCTCGAACGAGAAGACATGAATGCCTTATTCAACGAGATCCAGTCTCACGAGGCAGCGCTGGAGACGCTCCATCACTTGGCCGATGCCTTGATCCACGCTCCTACGGGTCCGGTGCAGGTCGGAGTGGAAAGCCGGATTTTGACGCCGACAGCGGTGCGAGAGCTCGCCGCACACTATCATTCCGCCTTCAGAGAGGGCGTTCGGTCCTACCCTTACTTCGCCCCGGACAAAGATGCACGCTGACGAGAGATATACGACTCAGCTTCAGGCTGGGCTCGGGATGATTCCGGAGACGATGGATTTGCTGCGCCTGTGGGAGCCCGGGATGATCCCGTCTCACCTGGCTGACCGGGCGGTGGAGGAGGGATTGTTTTCCCGGGCTACCGCCAGGCGGACCAGGAATTTGGTGGCCGAGATGTTCGCGCCCCGCTACCTGGTGGAGCAGGGCGCGGTTGCTTCCCGCCTCAAATTTCTTCTCGAACAGCGCTTCCCGTCAAGCGCTCTGACCCAGGTATTTTACCTGCAGACGGCGCGAGCCCAACGAGTCTTTGCAGATTTCGTGATCGAGGTCTACTGGCCGAAGTACATGGCCGGCGCTCTTTCACTGGTCCGGGAAGATGCGGAATCGTTCATCCATCGGGCGCTCGATGCAGGGAAGATGCAGAAACGCTGGTCCGAAACGACCATTAAACGGATATCCGGATATCTCCTCGGGTGCTGTGTCGATTTTGGATTGTTGGAAAACGGACGGGGGAAAGAGCGCAGGATCAACCGTTTTTCGATCCGCTCGGATGTTGCCCTTTATTTAGCCTACGATCTCCATTTAAAGCCCCTGAGTGACATGTCCGTTGTTCATCACCCGGACTGGCGGCTGTTTGGCCTGAACAGTCAGGAAGTCATCCGCCTACTGAAGACGCTCAGCCATGATGGTCATCTGTTGATCCAGTCGACCGCAGATCTGGTCCAGATTTCGTGGAAATACCGCAGCATGGAGGAATGCCTCAATGCACTCACTCAAAGATAAGTTTGACGAGGTCTGCCTGCGTCTGGGGCACGGCCGGCGGCTGGAGAGTACCGGCTCCGACCCTATTTATTATCTGGTATTCCCGGTCAGCGAAATTCTCGCCGTGAAGCGTAATACCCGCGCCTGGGTCGCCAAACTGGAGAATCTGGGTTGGCGGGTGGTTACCCTTTCCATGGCCGAGGCGCTAAACTCAATCCTGCGACAGCACAAGCTGCGCAGGCAATGGCTCCTTGGCGAGAAGATGGTCCTAGATCAGGCCGCGCGCACAGGCAAGCCCATAGAGTTTGGCGAAATTAATAAAACTTTGGCTAAGGCCCTGACCGAAGGCACCGATCTCATTATGCTTCTGAGGGCCAAAATGGAGGAAGCGACCGCGCAGCCCAATGGTATCCTCCTCCTTACCGACCTGGAAGCGCTGCATCCGTATCTGCGCATCAACAGTATCGAGGCCCAGCTACAGGGATCGATCCGCTGTCCGGTAGTGGTCCTCTACCCTGGCAAGCGCGAAGGAAAGACCAGTCTACGGTTCCTGGAATTCTACCCCGCCGACCCCAATTATCGTTCCGAGCACATCGGATAACCGAAGGAGCTTTCGCTATGGCAACGATTCGTACCCTCTTCGATTCATCTCGGGCCCTCAGTCGCCCCATCGAGAAGGTGATTACCTATCAGAACCGCAGCGAAGCTCAGTTGCGGACCGAAATCTCAGAATACGTGGTCACCGAAAACATCGAGGAGAACTTCGCCGACCTGCTCAAGAAAATGCAGGCAGCAATGCAGGGAGGGGACGGTCACGAAATCGGGGTCTGGGTCTCCGGCTTCTATGGCTCGGGTAAAAGTTCATTCACCAAATATCTCGGTTTTGCTCTCGACCGAGGAATGAAGCTCGGTGATGACTCCTTCCTCCACCTTCTGCAAAATCAACTCAAGACAGTTCCGGTCCGCGCTCTTTTCAATCAAGTCTCAGCCACCTACGATGCGGCCGTCATCTTCCTCGATCTGGCCAGCGAGATGCTTGCTGGCGCTTCGATGGAGGATATCTCAACCGTCCTCTACCTGAAGGTGCTTCAGTGGGCCGGCTACTCCGAAGACCTCAAAGTCGCCGAGCTGGAGCGGATGTTGGAGATGGATGGGCGGCTCGATTCCTTTTTGAGCCGCGCCAGCGAGGAGCTAGACGGTATTGACTGGAAAGAGGTGCGCAACCAGCCCCTGGTCGCCAACCAGATCGCCGCCCGCCTGGCCTGCGAGTTCTACCCGAAGCTCTTTCCCAAGGCCGAGGACTTCCAAAACCTGACCCTGCACGTGAGCAAGTCCGAATTGAAGCGGGCCGAGGAGATGGTCGAGCTGGTACGCCGCAAGTCGGGCAAAAAGAACATCCTCTTTATTGTGGATGAAGTCGGTCAGTACGTTTCCGCCAAGCCGAACCTCATCCTCAATCTCGATGGCCTGGCGAAAAACCTGAGGCAGATTGGGGGCGGGACCGTCTGGCTGTTCGCCACGGCCCAGCAGACGCTCACCGAAGACAACATTTCGGCGATGCTCAACGCTCCCGGTCTCTTTAAGCTCAAAGACCGTTTCCCAATCCAGATCCATCTGGAGGCCAGCGACATCAAGGAGATCTGCCATAAGCGCCTCTTGACCAAGTCCACGCCGGGCGAGCAGGAACTCGGAAAATGGTTCGACAACCATGGACCGTCCCTTCGCACCGCCACCCAGCTCAGGGATTGTGGGGTCTACGAGACCGGGTTGGGTCGGAAGACCTTTGTCGACCTCTACCCGTTTTTGCCTGCTCACTTTGAAATTCTGCTGCAGTTGCTCGGTCGCCTGGCACGCAAGACAGGGGGGCTGGGGCTGCGTTCGGCCATCAAGGTCGTGCAGGAGGTCCTGGTTGAACGTAGCGGACAACAAAATTCCCTCGCTGATGAGCCGGTCGGACACTTGGCCAATACGGTCACTTTCTATGACGCCCTGCGCCGCGACATCCAGACGAGCTATGCACACATCGTCGAAGGGGTAGAAGCCGTCGTCCATCGCTTCCCGACCGAACAGTTGTACAACCAGGTGGCCAAATCGATCGCCGTTTTGCAGATTCTCGAAAACCTCCCGGTCACCGCGAATAACATCGCCGCTTTGCTGCAGCCCACCGTTGATGCGCCGGCCCGAAAAGATGAGGTCGAGAAGGCAATCGCTGCCATGCTCAAAGACGGCATGATACCGCTCGGGGAAAAGAACGGCAGCCTTCGTTTTCTCACTCAGACCGGCATCACTCTGCAGAAACAGTTCGATCTGATCGAGTTTCGGCAGGTCGACCTCCGCGCGGAAGTCAATGGCGTGTTGCGTTCCATCTTCAAACCGCTCCCCTCTGCCCGCTTGAGCGGAGTTCGGCCCGTCACGGCCGGTTTGAAGATCGTCATTGGCGGAGGTCAGTCGGTTTCCCTGGAGGGGGAGAAGGAAGCGATTCAGTTTCATGTCGAGTTCGTGCCAGCCGTCAGTTACGATGAAACACGAAACGAGCGGGAGAACGAATCCCGCACCGCGCGTGAACGTGTCAGCATTTTTCTCATCGGACGCGCTGATCCCGAAGCCGACCAGCTTGCGACCACTCTGGTGCGCTGCCGTAAGTTTCTCGATCAGCACCGCACGGCCTCCGACCCGGAAACCCAGGAGTTCGTCCGCATCATCGTTGAGCGCCTGACCCGCACTGCCAACGAACTGGAGCGCAAGCTCCAGGCGGCCCTTCTCGCGGGATCATTCATCGCCCACGGAGCGCACCAGCCGGTGTCCGAGCGGGGAGCGGATGTGATGGAGGCCGCCAAAAGTTTTCTCGCCGATGCCGCGGCGCGAGTCTTCGACCGTTACCCGGAGGCGCCTCATCAGGCGGATACCGGTCTTGCCGAAAAATTCCTCAAAACTCCCCTTGATCGCATAACCACAGCCGAAGATCCCCTCGGTCTGGTCAGCCGGGCCGGCGGCCGAGCCCAGATCAGGACCGACCATAAAGCGATCGTCTCCATCAAGGACTTCCTCGGGCAGCAGGGGCAGGTCGAGGGTCGGCGGCTGCTTGACCATTTCGCCGCTCCCTCCTTCGGTTGGGCCAAAGATACGATTCGCTATCTGCTCGCCGGTGCCTTCCTCGGTGGTGAAATCAAGCTCCGCATTGCCGGTCATGACCATGTGGTCAAAAACGATGAGACCTTCGCGGCCTTCTCTTCCAATAGAGCGATCGGTGCCGTCGGGATCTCCTTGCGGCAGGAGCGCCCTGACCCAGAGGCGTTGGTTCGCGCCAGTGATCGGCTGAGGGTTCTGACCGGCGAAAACATTCTCCCACTGGAAGACGAGATCGCTGCGGCAGCCAAGAAATACTTCCCGAGCTATCAGGCTGCCTTCGCTCCACTTGCCATGGAGCTTTGCGCACTCGGCCTTGACAACACCGATCAGGCGGACCGAGCAGAAAATCTGGCGAACGATCTTACCGAGGTGGTCAGCGGTGACGGCTCCGACGCAGTCAAACGTATGGGCGGGATCGAAAGTCCGCTCTACGATTCATTGATATGGGGGCGAAAGCTCAAAATGGGCCTGGATAACGGACTGCGCTCGACGTTGACACATCTCACGCGATTGCGTCGCGATATTGAGGGGCTGCCGGATTCCGGCATTCCGGCACGGCTGAAAGAGACCGCTGCAGAACCGTTGGCGACCGTAAGCGACATCCTGGGCCGGGATTCCTTTTTCGATGAAATATCCTCGTTAGGAACGGCTGCCGCTGAGATCGACCGACTGGTTGCGGCTGCCGTCAACGATCTTTCCGGCCAGCAGGCGGAGCTGATCGCAGCAGAAGAGGAAAAGTGGAGCGGGTCTCCGGATTGGAACAACCTGTTGGAGGCCGAGCGTGAATGGTTCATCAGCCAGACCGGTACTCTCACCGTGAAGGCTGAAGGTAATCTTGACGGGCTGAGAAAACTTCTTTCCCACGATTTCACTCTGAACCACCAACTCCGCGATCTCGCATCCACCATGTCTGAAATGGCCGCTACGAATAAGACCAAAAAGCGAGATCCTGAACCGGAGGTGAAGGATGTTGAGGTGACCGAATTGGTTGTGCCGAAGGTATTCACCTCCACCAACGATATCGATCTGCTGATTGCTGAACTCAACAAACTGCGCGCACGGTTCTATCTGGACAAGAAGGTTCGCATTCGCTGGAAGGAAATCGACTGATTATGGCTTTTGATAAACCGACCCGCAATCGTCTCGCCAAGTTCGTTGCCGATGCCCGCCGTGTTATCGCCGATGAGTTCACAGAGCAGTTTCAGAGTCTCTACGGCATTTCCGCTAAGGGCGATCTCGCTCCACTCGACAAGCTCAGCCACCTTGACGACATCGGTCTGGCCACTGCCGCCCTATTGCGGGAGCGCATCGATTATCTGGTAAAGACTCATCCCGATGACAAAGACGGTCGAAAGGCTGCTGTCGACCGCCTGGCCCGAGAGCAGGCCTTTACCGTCCTTAACCGCCTCGCCGCCATCCGCATGGCGGAAAAGCGCGATCTCATCGTCGAATCCGTCGGCCGGGGCTACCAGTCACGCGGTTTCAAAGTCTTCGAGACCGTCGCAGGCTCTGCTCTCGGCGATACCTACCATCGCTACCGCCGCTATCTCTTCTGCCTCTTCGACGAGTTGGCCGTCGATCTCGGTGTCCTCTTCGACCGGCGCTCGCCCCAGGCCCTGCTCTTCCCCCGCGAGCCCGTCGTCCTGGCACTGCTCGACCTCCTCCACTCCGCGGACCTGGAGCCCCTCTGGGCGGAGGATGAGACCATCGGCTGGATCTACCAGTATTACAACGACCCCGAGGAGCGGAAGAAAATGCGCAAGGAGTCTGCAGCCCCGCGCAACTCCCGCGAACTCGCCGTCCGCAACCAGTTCTTCACCCCCCGCTACGTCGTCGAATTCCTCACCGACAACACTCTCGGCCGCATCTGGTATGAAATGACCCAGGGGCAGACCCGTCTCGCTGAGCAGTGCCGCTACCTAGTCCGGCGTCCCACCGAGATCTTTCTCGCCGAAGGCGAAATCGCTCCCGAAACGCCCGATCAGGAAGGCCTTAGCCAAGAGGCACTCCTCAAGCAACCCGTACACATCCCGTACCGTCCGCTCAAGGACCCCCGTGATATCCGCCTCCTTGATCCCGCCTGCGGGTCCATGCACTTCGGGCTTTACGCATTCGACCTCTTTGAAACCATTTACGAGGAAGCGTGGGACAACGGTTTCTGTCCGGCTCTCCAGATCACCTACGTATCCAAGGAGGACTTCCTCAAAGACGTCCCCCGCCTCATTATCGAACACAACATCAATGGCATCGATATCGACCCTCGCGCCGTCCAGATTGCCGGGCTCTCTCTCTGGCTACGCGCCCAGAAAGCGTGGCAGGCCAGGAACGTCAATCCCGTCGATCGCCCCCGCGTCCGCCGCTCGAACATCGTCTGCGCTGAGCCCATGCCCGGCAGCCCCGAAATGCTCCAGGACTTCGTCACCACCCTCGACCCACCCCTGATTGGTGAGCTGGTGAAGACCGTCTTCGACAAAATGCAGCTCGCCGGCGAGGCCGGCTCTCTCCTCAAGATCGAGGAGGAAATCCGCACCGCCATCGACAGAGCCCGCAGGGAGTGGCTCAAGCAGCAGGGCGACCTATTCACCCGCATGGACAGCTCACAGGAGGAATTCTTCAACCCAGCCGAGCAACAGGTAATCGACGCCCTCCGCGCGTACGCCGAGCAGGCAGACGCCGGTTCCTACCAGCGCCGTCTCTTCGCCGACGATGCCGCCCGCGGATTCGCCTTCATCGACCTTTGCCGCAAACGCTACGACGCGGTGGTGATGAATCCTCCATTTGGGGAGTGGTCGGCTCAGTACAAGAACTTGGCAAGGGATGCATTCCCTAACAGCTATAACGATATCCTCGCTGCATTTATAGAACGGGGCGGGCAGCTTCTCAGGCACGGCGGCCATCTTGGAGCGATTACATCACGTACGTGCTTTTTTCTCTCTTCTTTTGAAAAATGGCGAGAACGGGTAATACTTTCGTTTCTGAAGCCTGAAATTATTGCGGATCTTGGACTTGGCGTCATGGATGCTGCAATGGTTGAAGCTGCTGCCTATGTCCTTTCTATTCCGATGGACCCCCGTCAGAAATCTGAGATGAATTGTTTTAGGGCCCTCAACGAACAAGATCCTGCTAGAAAAATACAGAGTATGGTTGCCTCTATTTTAAAGGGCAGTCGCCCTGAAAACTATTATATAATCAATCCTTCCAGCTTCTTTGTTGTTCCCGGAGCTCCATTCAATTATTGGGTACCAGATAGAATTCGGAGCGCTTTCCGTTCATTCCCAAGCTTCGAGCCCAATACGGGAGTAGTTAGAGTCGGGACACAAACCTCCAATGATGAGCGCTTCGTCAGGACTTGGTGGGAGGTCAAAGAAAGCTCCATCATCCGGCGGCCAAACTCCCCCGTGGGCAACGACGCATGGGTAGCCTTCTCCAAAGGAGGTGGAATGTCACGATTTTATTGTGACTTTCCCCTAGTCGTAAACTGGCATAGAGATGGGAAAGAAATCAAAGATTTCAATGAGAATACCGGGTCTAACAAGGGTGGGCACTGGTCACGAAATGTTAGAAGTATTGAATACTACTTCATGCCAGGGCTAACGTGGGGGATGCGTGCATCGGCTCTAGGAATTTGTGCAATGCCCTCAGGTTGTATCTTCAGCACAAACGCTTATGGCTGCTTCCCAGTAGAAGATCCGTTAATTGTGCTCGCAATACTATCATCACAACCTGCGGCTTATTTGATTGATATGATGCTTGAGAGGGAAGGATTTTCGAAGTTTGTCCCTGGTATCGTTCAAAGATTGCCATTCCCAAAATACATACCGCCAGAAGTCAGAGAGGTTCTGCGAGACGCTGCTCTGAATTTGTGGAAGTCTGTTCGTGATGAGCGCTCTTGGTCAGAAACCTCTTACTCTTTCGAAGGAACATTGATCCCCGATAAAACAAAAAAACTTAATGCTTGTTTTAAAGACTACCGATTGACCATCGAAAAGCTTGAAAACGATCAGATGCTACACGAAAACCGTATCAATTCGGTCACTTACTCCATTTATTTATTTACAGGTGAAGACCGTACTGTTATTGAAAAGCGCTTCTCATCGCATTCAGAAAAGGGAAGTGAAGGTTCATCTTCCCGAAAGGAAGATGAAGATGTGAGCCTCTCTGACACCACTTCCTACGTGCAAAATCTTGTTAGTTTTGCTCTAGGCACAATTTTCGGCCGTTGGGAAGTCCGGTATTCTACTGGCCAACGCCAGGTTTCAAATTTGCCAGGTCTCTTCGAGGCGCTTCCTATTTGTCCACCCGGCATGCTCCAGAACGCCGAGGGCCTGCCCGCCGAGCCGAAAGATGTGCCCGCCGATTACCCGTTGCGCATTTCCTGGCCCGGCATTCTGGTGGACGACGAGAACCACCCAGAGGACATTGTCGCCCGCATCCGCGAAGCCATCGAGGTGATCTGGAAGGACCGCGGCGAAGCCATCGAGCAGGAAGCCTGCGAGATCCTCGGCGTGAAGTCCCTGCGCGACTACTTCCGCCGCCCTGCCACCTTCTTCGCCGACCACCTCAAGCGCTACAGCAAAAGCCGCCGCCAGGCCCCCATCTACTGGCCGCTCTCCACCAAGTCCGGCAGCTACACCCTCTGGCTCTACTACCACCGCCTCACCGACCAGACCCTCCACACCTGCCTGGCCGACTTCCTCGATCCCAAGATCCGCAAGGTCCAATCCGAACTCGATGCCCTTACCGCCTCGGGCCAGAGCGGCACCCGCGCCGGCGAGCTCCGCGAGTTCCTGGACGAACTTAAGGACCTGCGCGACGAGATCGAGCGCATCATCAAGCTCCCCTGGAAGCCCAACCTCAACGACGGCGTCCTCATCACCGCTAGTCCCCTCTGGAAGCTCTTCCGTCTGCCGAAATGGCAGAAGGACCTGAAGGTCTGCTGGGAAAAGCTCGAAAAAGGAGAGTACGACTGGGCGCACCTGGCCTATAGCATCTGGCCCACTCGGGTGGAAGATGTCTGCAAAAAAGATCGTTCTATCGCTATCGCCCACGGTCTGGAGCACCTCTGCAAAGTGGCGCCGCCAAAGGCGAAAGGCACGCGGGGGAGGAAGAAGGTTTCTCCCGTTACAGAGGAGCTTGATTTATGACGATTCGGGAATACATCCGTGATCAGGTCTTCCGCCGCAGAGCCCAGGAGAAAGGTGCACTCGTCATTTATGACCCAGTTCGCCGCTATTACGATGTTGCTCTGGATATGGCATGGGAAAAATGCCAGGTGATCGACGTTTCCCCATCTATCATTGAGCAGCGTGAGGCAGCTACGGAAGCTCTCAGCTCCTTGGCGGACGGTAACATCCATCAACTGGTGATCTGGATTCCGGCGCCTCCTCCCGCGGACAGCGATGCCAAGCAGCGAGACCCCTTTGCCGTTTTCGCCGAGATCGGAGCCGTCTTCCCCTCGGGCGATGGCGATGATTACGCTTCCATTTGTCGCCGGGCCAAGCCGGATCATGTCCCGGAAATCAATAGGCTTTTCGAAGACGGGGAGCCGACCTTTGATATGATGGATGCGCTCGACCAGGGGGGCTCCTGGCCCAAACTGAAAACCCTGCTGGGAGCCTCGTCCGCGAGAGAAATCCTGATCGGCATCGTATCGCCGAAACCGGAACAGGAAGAGGCGCTCAAGCAGGACCCGACCTGGGTGGGAGAAGCCAGGGAGTTTGTTCATCGCAGCCTTGGGCAAAGGCTTAAGACCAAGGGGCAGACACGTCAGTCGATCGCTGACGAGTTGTGGCGGATCATCCTTTTCAGCGAATTCGTATTCGATTCCGGGAGTGAAATCCCCTCGGCCCTTGCGACCCTTCCGCAAGCCGGGATCGAGGCGAAATCTCTGATCTACGATCTCTGTGATGAGTTACGCAAGCACGAGGACCATAAGGATACCTACACGATCTTTGCCTTGGAGATCGAGCAGGAGCTTTCACTCGCGGAGCGTACTCGCGAGATGACACAGTTTGGGGAGCGGGATACCTTCTCCTTTGAAGAGCGCCTTTTCCTGCAGCGCATGGTGGACCAGGCCCTTGATGGTGAGCTTGAAAAAGCAAGGGAAATCTGGGAGAGCCGCAGAAAGTCCATCTGGATGGGGCAGGAGGAGCGTTTGGCCGAGTGGACCCTTTCCTTGAGGGCTCTCGATCTTCTCGATACAGCCAGTCGTCTGAGCACCCCCCGCTTCCCCACGCTTGAATCGATCATCCATGGCTACGCTTTGAACTGGCGCGACCTGGACCGCCACCACCGAGAGATGGAACAGGCCGTCAATGAGTGGCAGGGGGACCACGAAGGGCTGGAAACATTGGTCGCCCGCGCCCGTTCTGCATACTTCCGATCTGTTGAGGCTCTTCAAGCCGAATTCGTTCGCCTGGTGGCTACCGAGGGGTGGCCGGTCAGTGGGGGCCAAGTGCTCTGGAACTGCCAGATCTTCTCGAAAATGGTCGCCCCGGCCCTCGACGCCGGCGAGCGCGTGGCCTATTTTCTCATTGATTCTCTACGCTATGAACTGGGCGTCGAGATCGAAAAGCAGCTATCTGACAAGCGGCCGGTTATCCTGCACACCGCCTGCGCTCAACTGCCGACTTATACCGAAGTGGGGATGGCCAGCCTGATGCCCGAGGCCGAGTCTGCTCTCAAGATGATCAGCAAGGATGGGAAACTGGTCACGACCCTCGGTGGACAGGTGGCAACTGCCCCGGCTACGCGCTTGGCCTACCTGCAATCGAAAAAAGGTGACCAGTGCGGCGATATCGACCTTGACGATTTGGTTCGCCAGAAGAAACCGAAAATGGGAGACAAGGTGCGACTGCTTCTTGTCCGCACCCGTGATATTGACTCCATTGCCCATGATACCCCTCATCACGTCCTGCAATTGATCCCGACACTTGTGCGCCAGATCCTTCGCGGGTTGACCAAGGTGGCGGATATGGGCTTCGATAGAGCGATCATTGCCACTGACCATGGATTCATCCTCTTCCATGAACAAGGGGCAGGGAATGTTGCCCCGCGCCCGGCAGGTAACTGGCTGATCGAAAAAACTCGGTGCATGCTCGGCCAGGGCCAGGCCGATGCAGCGAACTTGGTGCTGAAACGCGAAGATCTAGGTATCCCAGGTGATTTCGAAGAATTTGCCGCGCCCAAAGCTTTGGTCCCTTATTCCCGCGGACAGATATACTACCATGAGGGGTTATCCCTCCAGGAATGCGTGCTTCCCTGCCTCAACGTTCAACTTGTCTCTGGCAAGAAAGGGAAAAAGCTCTCACCCGATAGCCTGGTATTGACTTATCGCCAGGGGAAAACCAACCGCATTACCTCTCGTCGTCCTGTCGTGGATTTGGCCTGGCCGCAGGCTGGGCTATTCACCGAAGAGGGAGAAATCGAGGTCGTTATCGAGGCCGCCGATCCCAAAGGAAAGATCGTAGGTTGGGTAGGCTCCTGCCCGACAATTAACCCCGCGACTGGCGGGGTGCGCATCAACCCCGGCGCCGCTCTCTCTGTAGGACTCCGGATGGAGGATGATTTCTCTGGGGACTTCACCGTGCGGGTGCTCGACGCAGCGACAAACGTATTGCTGGCCAGCCTTCATCTTGAGACGGGATATTTCGAATGAACCAGGATGCCCTCGACATCAAACTAAACGACGTCTTCTTCGGCAAGGTGGTGCGCAAGGATCTGCTCCTTCAGGTAAAAAAGGGGACCAACGTTCCATCCTTCGTGCTGGAATTTCTTCTGGCTCGCTACTGCGCCAGCGATGATCCGCGAGAGATACAGGAGGGGATGGCTGCGGTTCTGGAGACCATTCAGAAGAACTACGTGCGCCCCGACGAGAGCAACAAGGCGCAGATGATCGTTCAACAGAGGGGCAAGCACACCTTCATCGACAAGATCCACGTCAAATATTTTGAGAAGGAGAAGCGGCCTTGGGCGCGGATGGAGAATTTCAATTCCTCACGCATCGCTATAAACGATCGCTACTACCAATCTGAAAACGACCGCATCTTCGAAGGGGGGATCTGGGCGGAGTGCACCGTTGCCCACAACGATGTTGAAGATGACCCTTATGCCTTCTACATCGAAAAGCTTAAGCCGATCCAACTTTCCAGGTTTGATTTCGATGGGTTCGTGGAGGGGCGCAGGCAGTTCACCCGGGACGAGTGGATCGATGTACTGATCCGCTCGTTTGGCATTGAGCCGAGCTGGATGAGTCCGCGCCTGAAGTTTCATTATCTGGCCCGACTCGCTCCCTTGGTGGAGGCGAACTTCAACTTCATCGAGCTGGGTCCGCGCGGGAACGGGAAGTCCTACACTTTCAGCGAGTTCTCACCTTATTCGACGTTGCTCGGTGCACCGACCTCTGCCGCAACACTCTGGTGGAATAACGGCCGCAAGCAGGTTGGAATTATAGGCTTTTGGGACGTAGTGGCTTTTGATGAGGTCGGCGAAGGGATCGTGGTGCGAGATCGCGAGACCTTTCAGGTGATGAAGCAGTACATGGCCAACGGCAATTTCACCCGATCTTCCTCAATGGTTACGGCGAGCGCCAGCTTGGCTTTCATCGGCAATATCGATGATGCGATTGAGTCGGTGGTCAACTCCCCTGAGCATTCGCTCTTCAAGCCTCTGCATCCAGTATTCGATCTGGCCATTCTGGACCGTTTCCATACCTTCGTTCCCGGCTGGGAGATTCCGAAGAACAAAGACGAGAACCTGACCCGCAATTACGGTTTGATAATCGAATACCTGGCCGAGGCATTTCACCATCTCGCCCGCAAAACGAACCGTTTCGCCCAGGTGAAGGCTGCCTGCAAACTCGGCCCCGGCTATGACCAGCGGGACCAGACGGCCGTGCTGAAGACCGTCTGCGCTTTCGTCAAGATGCTCCATCCGGGCGACGAGCCGACCCAGGAGGAAATCAACGAGTATCTCGCCTATGCGATCGAAGGGCGGCGGCGGGTGAAGGAGCAGCTCAACAAAAAGAAGCCGGACGACGAGTTCGCCAATATCAACCTCGGTTTCTACGCACCCGACGGGCAGTTGATTACGGTCTTCTGCCCCGAATCGCGTTATGCCGACGCAACCCAGAACCCCTCACGCAGCCGGGCGCAGGAAGAAGAGGATGAGACTGTAGCTGCTAAGCCCGCTACTGTACAGCCACCTCCAGGGGCCTTTCCTCCGCCGGAGGCTCAACCTTCGGCCTTACCGGAGCCCGTTGCCTCAGAGCAGACGGAAGCCCTTGCCGCTAATAGAAGCGAACCGAAGGAGCGGCACTATCGAATCCATTACGGAGCAATCGGGCATTCCTACGAGAGCATCTTCGGCGACTACCTGCCTGGAGCAGAGGAGATCGTCATCGAGGACCCCTATATCCGGCAAAATCATCAGATCGGCAACTTCTTGCGCTTTTGCGAAACGGCCGTTCGTCTAGGCAAGCCGAAGCGTATTGTCCTGATCACGAAGTTTGACAACCAGTTCGAGAAGGACGAGGCGATGGCAAAGCTGTTTTCCATCGCCGACAGTCTGAAGCAGCTTGATATATCTTTGGAGATCAAGGAAAACGCAGCCTTGCACGATAGAGAGATAAGGCTGAGTAACGGCTGGACCTTAAAGATCGGGAGAGGTTTTGACATCTACCAGAAACCGGACGATTGGTTCCAGATCGGCGCAAATGACCTTTTTCTTAGACCGTGTTTGGAAACGAATGTGGACGTGATTCCGCGGTAGGGGGGTCCGTCTAAGCACGCGCCGAAGAACCGGCAGGGCGTGCCTTTTTCTCCTACGGTCTCGTCATAGGAATGATCTTTAAAGTCCTTTTTGGATGGCAGGAAAAATATATCATGCATCCTCAGGAAGTGAGGGTTGAGTCAGAGGAAAATAAAGGCTACCAAAATTATCAAGCTTATCCCGCCAGTCTGGTGACGGCCCACTTCTTGGCACTCGAACAAATTCCAAAATATGATCTTCGGTTCTTCCCCTTTCTTTTTCCCAAGGCAGAATCGCAATACCGACAGAATGGCGATCCAGCAAATGCAGGATTTCGGAAAAAATTCTAATGCGTTCACTACCAATATTTGATGGAAAAATGACCCAAATAGCCTTAAAAAAACAGGCATTAAAAAGCAGTCGGCTCAAAAGTGGCTCGATGCGCTGCTTAAAGTTTTCGTTTGACCGGAGGTGAAAGAACATAAACCCAACGTCCTCTGATTTTTTGGTTTCAGGATCCCACCCAAATGCTATTGCATCAACAGACAAAGGGAATTGCATAGGTTTTACTTTTTCAATACTTCTTTTGATTTTATCCACGAACATGCTTGGTTGCGCATAGAGAAGACCACGAAAGGCTGCCTCTTCAAATTCTCCTCTTTCTTTTTTCGCAAGTTGCTGGCCAGAAGCGGCACTCGCGTTCTTGGAAAACACCTGTTTATAGTGTTCTCGCAAGTTCCGGTAAGTTAATTTCCCCCCTGCAACTTCGGCCAACATTTTGACCCCTTCGTTGGGATTCACCTGATGCAGGCGTTTTATCACCTCAAGGCTAGGGAAAGATAAAGTATCTGGATCGACCCCCGCCAAATCCTTAACAGAACCCTTGACTGAATCGAAAAACTCCCTGACAGCCATCATACGATTCACCGTATTCAGGCTGTAGCCACATGCCTTGCAAGCGTCTCTGATTCTTCGGTGCGGGTGTGCATATCCTGCTTTAGAGTAATGTTGCTTGAATTTCTCAAAAGTCGATGCTACCGAGTACCAATTGCCCTTAATTCTGGATAGTTCCGCCAATTCTTGGAGCAGGCTCTGCGGATTCATAATTTATCTCCCAAAGAAACGTCGCACAAGCGTGCGATCTTTATTGACAAAAGGCTTTGCCAGTGCTAAATTTGTAGCACAATAGTGCGACGTGGCATAAAAGTGCGACACACTATAGCAGTTTACAAATACGTCAAAGAGAATGCACGAGAAATTTAGTGCACGGCACTGAGTATCTTGATGATGGGCACCAAAGGAAACTCTCTTTAGAATCCCCTCGCACGGGAGCAGGTATGAAAAAAAGAAGGGGCATATCACCGAACGATGTTAAACGTTGGATCGCCAAGGGTGACGGCCAAGGAACGGGTCGAGAGTATAAGCCGTTTTTTCATGTCCGGGATGTTCCCTCTTGTGGTCGATCATCCATGGTGCTGGGCCTGAAAACCGGTCGAGTCCATCATTATCTCTCCGATCTCGAATACGCCTGCCACATTCTGGCCGAGTATGCGGGGGACATTACCGACATCCGGGAACAGTTCACCCTGCTCCCTTGGGAGGAAACGCAGAGGATTGCTGATGGGCTTGGCATTCGCCATCCTACTTACCCAGGAACAAAAACCCCGACACTCATAACTTCAGACTTGGTGCTGACTTCAGAAAAAGAAGGGCAAAAGAGCTACGGGGTCATCTGCGTCAAGCATTCTTCGGCGACGATCCTACCTCGGGAGGCCAACATGTTCACATCAAAATTCAAGAAGATAGGCCGCCGAGTTCGGCGGGTTATGGAAAAACTCCTCATCGAAAAAACTTACTGGGAGCTCCGAGGCGTTTCTTGGCGCCTGGTTACCGAACAGGACATCCCCATGGTTCGTGTCCGTAATTTGGATTTGCTTCGGGGGAGTATGGTCTCCGAGGAACTCGACAGTGTGAACACACTTATGGGGGACTTCCTAAAGATATTTGATTCAAACTGGACGGCCAACCGTACGTTTCTCCGCATCCTCGACCGAGTCGGCGAAAAAATAGGTCTCTCGCGGGAAGAGTGTTTCACCCTCTTCAGCCGGGCCGTCTGGCTGCGACTCCTTCCCGTTGATCTGGACAAAAAAGTCATCCATCACGATCAGCCACTGCTCAGGATTGCAAACCAAGGAGGCGACAGATGCTAAGCATCAACGATTTCCTCTGTGCAGCGCCAGATACTTCGACGGTCATCGAAGGGGTTTCTCGCCTAGTGGGTGTCGACTCCCAGAATTTCGCATACCTGATCCGTGTAGACGAATCGCCACTTAAGGGGCCGATCCAGATCCCCATGCTCCAATTGCAGGCAGCTATCCAGGCTGGAGAGGTTCTCCTGGATCAGGAAATCACCATCGAACTACCTCCTACCCTGGAGGTGCTGAATTCTGCGGGAATAGAAAAAGTAAAGAAATCAATGGATGTTCTTACCCCGCTTGTCTTGGATGATAATGTCCTCTTCAACCCGGAGTATCGCGCACGGATGTTTGCCCAGCGGGGTGAGGAATGCAAAATTCATCCGCGACAAATTCGCCGTCTCTATTATCGGTACATGTGGGGCGGGCAGACTGAGCTGGCCCTCGCCCCCATGTTTTCTAGGTGTGGAGGGCGCGGCCAAAAGCAAAAGCCGGGTTCAAAGAAGAGGGGCAGGAAACCCCAGGATAGCACAGTGGCCAGTCAGGTCTCCTTGCCAGACGTGCGCGAAAAGCTAGAAAAAGGCGCTAAGAAATTTTACCTGCCGGACGGCCTCACCCTGGAAGAAGCCTTCATCGAGACAAAAAACAAGTATTTCACAAGGGGACTGCATATAGAAAGGGGAGCTCCAGTCACTGCAATTCTTCTCCCGAAAGAACAGTTACCCAGTCTCGCTCAATTTCGCTATGTCTGCGGCTACCTCGGCAAAACTCGGAAAAATGGCCGTAGAATTCGCCAGAAGCTTGTGGAATGGGAATTCAGAGGTCGAAATCGTGACAATGTTCCGGGACCAGGCTATCGGTTCGAAATAGACGCAACAAAATTACAAGTCAGACTGGTCTCGCGGTATGACCGGTCCAAGACACTCAAGGATCCAACTCTCTACGCCATCATCGACGTTTGGTCTGGGGCCATCGTCGGTTATGCACTTTCGTTTCACAACGCTAGCTGGGCACTGGCATCAAAGGCGCTGCAAAACTGTTTTACGGACAAACAGGAGGTATTCGAGCGATTGGGTATGAATTGGTACTCCAGAGAGGATTGGCCCTGCCAGCACCTCCCTCAACGTCTCGCTGCTGACAGAGGCGAACTGGTTAGCAATAAAGCAGGTTTGATCCCGGAAATTGGCCTTAAAGTTGAAATCATGCCACCGATGTGCCCGCAGCTCAAAGGTAAGGTTGAGGCATCAATCAAGGACGTTAAGCATGGACATTCCCATCGGCTGCCCGGTCGTCATCCAAAAAACCGTCAACGCCGTGAGACCGATGGAACCGAAACAGCAGCTTTAACCATCGAGGAAATGGAGAGGGTGATTGTCGAAATCATCATCGGGCTAAACCACGAACCGGCACCCGCCGCTCACATCCCTCCCGAGATGATCGAGGAGGGAGAGACCGATGTAACGCGCATTGGGCTGTACCGGTGGGGAGTAGAACGCTACACTCTCACACGGTCGCTTACCAAAGAAAAAATTTGGGAGAGTCTCCTGATGAAGGGTGAGGCGGCACTCACGCCTAAAGGACTCAATTTCAAGTGTCAGACCTATAGACTTCCTGCGGGCGCTAATGTCATGTCCCGTTGGAGGGCATCCGGAAAAGGAAACCCTCTGGTTCATGTCCGGTATGATGAACATCATGCAGACCAGATCTGGTTCATGGACCAGAAAGAAAAAAAATGGGTCCCGGCATCCAATGTCAGCGAAAACATCAAGCGGCGAAAAGCGGCGTTTTACGAATTGGAAATCAGCCGACAGGAGGTGAAACACCTCCGGCGCCTCGCAAAAGACGAAAACCTTCACCGGGAGAGCGAACGACGCCAACGGATCAATGCAATTATCACCCAGGCTGAGGAGGAAACCAAGGAGGATAGGAAAGGGGTTTCCATTGCAGGCCGCAAAAAAGATCGAATGGAAAACACCCAACTTGAAAGAGCGGCAAGCGAGATGATCGCCTCCGGCGCTACGGCCATGGCACCGGCTCCACAGCCGACACCGGCAGTGGGGGCGCAAAAAGATATCACAGGAGCTGTTTCGCCTGGCCCCCTGCCTGCCCCGTCCGGAGAGACGAAAAATCACCCTGAAAATAAGATTCATCCTGCTGAATTGTCGATTCAGATGTGGGAGGACTGATGAGGGATTGGATCAACGATAGCCCTGAGTATTTCGATTTCCCGATCCCCGAATTCCAAGGGAATCCTCTCGTCGAGGCATTGCGGCCTCCACCGATGGATAAGACGGAGGCAATTTCGCGGCTAAGTCAAAAGCCTCTTTTTAACAGGAGCGAACGCGATCTTCCCTCCTCCATGAGGATGGCTCTGCCCTCACGCTTGCAGAACTTCATGTTCCCAACCCAACAGCACATCGGGTTATTGGATCGGATTTACTGCCAAATCCTGAACGGCTATCGTAGGTATAACCCGGCCACAGTCTTAGGCCAGCAATATCTCCATGGTGAAGGTAACCCCTTTAACGATCCTAATAAGACCCCTTCAAATATTTCCTTCCTGACCGGACTTTCCGGCATGGGCAAATCCAGTCTGATCCGCAGTATTATGCGGGCAATGGGCAAGCCGCTCATCGTGCATTCCAACTACAAAGGTGCTCCATTCCCGGAGTCACAGATCCTCTATCTCATGAGGAATGTGCCCGACCAGTGCAGTGCCAAATCTGTCTGCAAGAAAATCGGCCTCCATGCTGACACCCTGCTTGGCAAGAAACTTTATGCTCAACGATTCACAGACAAGGCATCAAGATCCGAATACGTCTCCGCACTTGAGGCAATTATCAAAAATCACCATGTCGGCGCTCTTGTCATCGACGAATTTCAAAATATCTCCTTGGCAAAATCTGGCGGCAAGGGAGAGGTTCTAGCCCTGATTCACAATCTCCGCGACGAACTCGGAGTTCCCATCATCCTTGTCGGGACCTATAAAGCCGCAGCAATGTTAAGGGAGGAAACCAGCCTCGCGCGCCGTCTCGTTGAGGGCGGTTTTCACGAACTGAAGAGGCCTGCCGACCCAAGCGATATAAATTGGCGTGCCCTCTGCAACATCGTCTGGCGCTATCAGTGGGTGAGAGAACCGCAAGACATCAGCGACAAAATCGTCCAAACCTTATATGGCTTCAGTCAGGGAATCACCGGCATCATGATCAACCTCTTTATTACCGCCCAGACCTACGCGATCGAGGAAGGGCTCGAAACCGTGACCTGTGGTCTGTTGAATGAGATCTATCATGAACGCTTCCGGCCGATACACCACATCATCCACCTTCTCCGGGAAAACAATCCGGCAGTTTTGAGCCAGTATGACGATCTCTACTTTGACGCGATTGCGGAAATGGATGACGATCCATTACAGAACCGCATCAAAGCTCTTCGAGAAGGGATGGCAGACACCAAGGAGGCTCTGTTGGAAAATATTGCCGCCGGGCCGCCCCAGAATGTAGCCAAACCTCGCCAAGGAAGAAAAAACAAGCTGACGACAAAAAGCCTCCACGATGCGATCCGAGGGTCTGCTCAAAACTCTGCCGATATCCTCGGAAAAAGGGCATGAATACGTTTCCTTTCTTCCCTGTGCCAGCCTCGGGCGAGACGGCTTACTCTCTTTTCAGTCGCTCCATCGCGCGCTCAGGTCTTCCCGAAACCTATCTTTTGCAGGAGTTTACCTGCCAACGGCACTCCACAACCCTGCTATCGGCACTTCCGGGCTATCTGTCATCTATTTCGAGGAGAATGCCGCTCGGCCATCCTTGGCGAGACGCGACCCTTATCGTTCGTAAGCATACCTCACTGCCGTATTTCATTTACTTCGACGAGAAGGAAAATCGAGACAGATGGGTGGACAGGCTTGCGGGAATCGACTCTTCCCAGCCGATAACAATGGCGCTGGGGTTGACCAGCTACCCTCGCGGAATGCTTTCTATCCATCCCAGATATTGTCCGACCTGTGTTCAAGTAGACCGCGACAACTATGGTTTTCCCTGGTTCCGACGCGAGCATCTGTTGCCAGGAGTGGCGGTCTGCTGGCGGCATGGTACGGCCTTAGCTCAGGGTTGCAGCCGCTGTGGTCCGTATCCCATAAAAGGCAGAGCCCTGAGCATGGCCGGCAGATGTCTCTGCCAGGAGGGAATAAATCCGCTGCCAGTCCATGCCGACCTACCGGAAGACACCGAACCACTTCTCTGGCTCGCTCGGCAGAGTGCTTGGATGGTGAACTCGCCAGGAAGCCCCTTCGGTGGCATCAGGGCGACCTTGCGGGAGAAAGTCCTGGAGAAAGGTTTCGGGCGAGGTTCCTTGATTGAGCCACGTCGGCTCGCAAAAGCTATTGAGGAGAGATTCGGAAGGCAAACTCTGGAATGGCTGGGAACTCCTGCCTGGGAAGGGGAAAGACCTGCGGCATGGCTCCGGAGACTTCTTTCAGGACAACTCGACGGGAAGAAGCGCAGCCCTGCCCTCCTCTTCCTTATCATCATTGGAACGCTCTACGAATCGTTAGAGGCTTTTGAAAAAACAGCAGAAGATCTATCTCGACCTGAGACAATCGAAGAAGAACTGGTGCTGCCGACCTGGAGCGCAGATCTTTTTCGGCTCCTTCAAACCGGTGAATGCGGCCTACCCGGAATCTCCAAGCAACTTGGGATCTCGACCTATCGGCTCATTGAGAAAATTCGCCAACGTGGCTGGCGCGTTCCTCTTTCCCACCAGACTCGAAAAAAACTGGGAGACGCGAAGATCTCTGCAATCAAGGAAGATTTTATGCAGGGGATGGAGAAAACACAGATCATGCGCCACCACGGTTGCAGCGAATGGGCACTCACTTTGATTGAACTGGATGAACCTGGGCTAAACGCCAGCTTCCGAGGTGCTGCGAAGCTTATAACGCAAGAACGAAACCGCGCTCGGTTGCGCGACCATCTCTCCGCAAACCCGACTGCAACCCGAATCGATATCTTGGAAGGTCTGCCCGGTGTTTATGACTATATGCTTAAACAGGATAAGGAGTGGTTCTACAAACAAATTTCCGAGAAAAAGGCCGCGGCGCCAACTCCCAGGAAAAGCAGAGTCGACTGGGCCCTTCTCGATCAGAATAAGGCGATAGAGATCGCGGGCGTATTTGACGAGATGCTGGCATCGGGCCCAAAACCAGTGCAGGCGACCGCCACTGCAGCCCTGAAAAGGGCCGGCCTTCTACGACAATATAGCAATGATCCTACCAAATTCCCCCTGGTTGCCGGCATCCTTCAAGAGCGTTCCGAATCGCGGCAAAACTTTATCCGGCGCCGCCTAGCCTGGGCGGTGGAGCAAATGGCCAATTCCGGAGACCCCATCTCAATCAACAAGCTTCGCCGAGTCGCCTCCCTTCCGGCAGAAACTATGAGAGATCACAGGCAAGAAGTCATTAACCTAGCGGAGCAGATGAACACCGCTATCGATGGAGGATCATTTTTTGCGTAACGCGAAATGCATCCTCCAAACCACGTTGCCGGAACAGTTTTCAGGCAGTCTCAGTACCGTGACTTTTCAAACATAAAAAGGGCTATTTTCATTTGAGGGTTGAGGTGGCCCTTTCTGCAGGCACCTTCCATTACCCTCTCTCGGCGCGACACCTTTGGCATGGTCTTTGATTATTACTACAAGACAGGAGTTTGGCAGAATTTGACTGGATGGCGATGGGGTAGGTTTCATGCGAAGCGATATGTCCTTGAAAGAAAAAGGAACTAAAAACAACTATTCAGGAGGCTTAAAAGTGGGGACTTCAAGCAGGGGGAGCAACATTGGCTTAAAACCACAACGGGCTGTAAGGGAATATGCATGCTCTCGCAAATAGGGAAATAAGATCAGAGGAGCATTTCTTTGTGCCCAGTGGTCAATATGCTCCACAGGAAACTCACTTTCATCAACTTTGAAATTGCCAACAATTTCAATTCTCATTGAAAAAGGAGCCGAGTTTTCCTTTTCATCTTCTTCGAAGCCGACCTCAAGCTTCAAAGAAACACTGATCTCTTTATCTTCCTCATCATACTCACTATGACCTACCATAAGAGAGAACCTGCCCCCTTCGACACCTTTATCTTCGCTAGGGGGTCCATTCGCTGAAATAAATAATTCTTTGACCAACACACCTTGGACTTGAATGGGATGATATTTAGTCAAAGGAACTCCCTCTTTTTTCTCAGCCATTGACAAACCTAAGCAGCCAATTTGAAGGGGATGTAATTTACATCCTTGTCAGGAGAAGAGAAAATATCATGTTTAATGCTTTTTCTATATCTCTTCTCAGACTTTGATGTTGAATATTTGATTTCGCCAAAAAATAAATTTTCTCCAGGCGCAAAAGTAAACGCTTCGTTTAGGTTGGACAATACAGGTTTTTTTACATGCTTATAAAAATCATAATTAGACTTTTCAAGAATAGCATCAACCTCTGCGTCGGTGGCAGCTTCAAAAAATGTCTCAATTCGATCCTTTAAGTTTTCTGTCCATTTCTTTTCCATCTTTAATACCCTTTATAGTGTAAGTGCATACTCAAAATGTTTTGTGTATTCCTTACGCAAATTAAAACTGGATTATACAGAAACAGCCTTTCTCCAACCTTAAGGTCTTTTTTCCACACAAAGCTGCATTTGACTACATCTGCGCCTTCCAAAAGAGCAACGAAATTAATTGCTACAGCGTCGGTTACGTCCTTTTTCCCTCGTGCTATGAGATTTTCCTTTGCGACCTTTACAGCTTCTGCATGCTCATAGGTATTAAGGTTAAGGCACCTACCCAAATTAATTGTAGCACAAATAACACCAATTTGCGGATCGGCAAGCCCTCTTTCTCTCGCGGCTCTTCTGCCCTCTCGCTCAGCGAAATAAGAGGATGACTCATGGAAGTATACCCCATCACCTAACCAGTGCCGGGGACCTGTGCTAGGGTTAAAACCTTCCTTAAATATCTTGCCAGCAGAAATGAGCGTGGTGCCATGATATGCGTCTGGGACGATTTTTTGAATATATTCAATCGTGGATTTTTTGCTCATGTTCCGGATGAGCCCTCAGCTCCCTAGCAGGGCCTAATCAGAAGAAGATTAGTTTTAGGATAAAATACAAGATACCAAATTTTTCGCAAATAAAAACTTAATCAATATTATTTTTAGTATGGAGTCACAGCCGGCAAAACTCGGCAAATCGGCCTGGACAGTTATTCTGTCCAGAAAGGGTGTGTGCTATCGGTAGTGGATGGTGAAGATAACAGACCTGACAAGCTGATGTCCATAAGAATATAAGGAAACCCACAACCACCAGTCAGGCGTCGCCGCTTCCTTGAGGGGGTTCGCTCTCCAGATTTACGATCATCCCAAACGGTTGCGGATCTCCCTTTTGATGCCAAGTTCCACTTAGATCAAGTGAGAGTTGCGCATTCACAGCGTCTTCTTCCTTGTCTTCGTATTTGAGTCTTATTTCACCAGAAATCATCCCTTCCTCCATTGGATTGCCTGCTGTACATTGGAACGCATTATGTCACGGCTTCAGGGAGATTTAAAGCGGACGCTTTCGGGCGTCCTTTTTCGCACGGGTGCCAGCACAGTTTTCCAGCAATCTCGGGACCGGGACTTTTCAGACAGAAAGGAAGGGCCATTTTCATCCGCGGGATGAGATGGTCTTTTTCGCAGGTCAGGTGGGAGTTTTTTCCTCACCGGCCTCGATCTTTGATCTCCCATTATCGATGAGGTATTTGTAGTGCTGGTTGAGATCAAGAGCTAGCTACGCTCTCGTATCCGTCTCGATTCTTGTAAAGGCTCCATTTGATTTCCACTTGACGTCCTTCCTCTGGTTTTGCTTTTTTCGCGAGAACGGTTACCTGTTACCTAAGGTCGGATTTCCGATCCAGTTCCAAAGCGGCGCTTTCCCCCATTGCGACTCCTCCCTGCTTATAGGCCTGGCACATCCGGACCACAAGTTATCCTTAGCAACCTCCGCGCCAATCATTGGAGGACACCCAGCGGCCAGGGACAAAATGCGAGACCAGTGCCAACCTCCTACAGAGCGCCTATATCTACCGCCGTCTGATCTTGATTGAGAGACAAGCTCTGTTAACAGAAAGGCCCCCTCGGCAAAAATCGCCGAGGGGGCCTTCACTGTTAAAATTTATGATTCAACAACTTGCTAAAAGAAATTGTCACTCGCTCAAACTCGGGAAATGAGTGACAATTTCTTTTAGCAATTAAGCCCTTTGTAACTACCTGAAATTACATAACCACCAGTGACAAAGACTTTTAGCATTTCACAGAATGGGCACGAGTCTAGCGGAATTGCCCTGGGCTGTAAAGGGCCAATCCAAAAAGGTTTGACTGACCGCAACAACTCATTTAGACTAACTTTTTTGCCAATCAACCAAGGCGCAAGACATGCTGCGGACCCTGTTTTTTGTGGCCACTTTCATCCCCTGGACCCTGGCCTTGCTGCTGATCAGCCTGGCGGTGTCCTTCTTCGGGGCGGATGCCGTGCACCACTGGGCCAGAGTCTGGGCGCGCGGCGGTTTGCGCCTGGCGGGGCTGCGCGTGCAATGTCGCGGCCGACTCGAATTGGAGCCCGGGCAGGCGGTGATCTTCATGCCCAATCACCAGAGCAATTTCGACATTCTTGCCCTACTGGCCTGCATTCGGCCACCTTTTCGCTGGCTGGCCAAAAAGGAACTCTTCTCCATTCCCCTGTTCGGCACGGCCATGCGTCGTGCCGGCTGCATCGCCGTGGACCGTGGCGATCATCAACGGGCGGTAGCGAGCATGGATGAGGCGGCGCGGCGCATCCACGGCGGCGAATCGGTGGTCATCTTCCCCGAGGGAACGCGCTCCCCAGACGATCAGTTGCTGCCTTTCAAAAAAGGCGGTTTCATGACCGCCATCAAGGCGCAGGCGCCGATCATCCCGGTGGCCGTGACCGGCAGCGGCCGGGCACACCGCAAACACAGCCGCAAGATTCGTCCCGGCATTATCCGCGTCAACTTTCTGCCCTGCATTGAAACGCATGGGCTGACCACCAATGACCGCGACCAGTTGATGGATGCGGTGCGCCGCGCCCTGAGCGCGAATCTGAGGGAACCTAAGGCGGACACGACATGAGTGAGAGCATAGAATTGCAGCCTGCCGAGGTACGAATTACCGCCTTGGGCGGGCTGGGCGAAATCGGTCTCAACATGATGGTCCTCGAAAGCGGCACGGACCTGCTGCTCATTGATTGCGGCCTGATGTTTCCCGAGGCCTACATGCTGGGCATCGATCTGGTCCTGCCCGATATCAGCGCCATCCGCCACCGGGTCAAAGACATCCGCGCCCTGGTGCTGACCCATGGCCATGAAGATCACATCGGCGCCATCCCCTATCTGCTTCCGGAGTTAGGCTTTCCACCGATCTACGGCACCGGTCTCACTCTGGGCCTGCTGCGCAACAAGCTCGAAGAACACGATCTGCTCGATCGCGTCGAGCTGCGCCGGGTGAGTTTACCCGAAGAAGTTTCCCTGGGCCCCTTTGCAGTGGAGTTCTTCCGCGTCACGCATTCCATCGTCGACGGCGCAGGCTTGGCGATCCGCACCCCGGCGGGCCTGATCGTGCATACCGGCGACTTCAAATTCGACAACACCCCGGTGGACGGCAACCGCACCGACATGGCGCGCCTGGCCGGCTACGGCGATCAGGGGGTGCTGCTGCTGCTTTCCGACTCAACCAACGTCGAGCGCCCGGGCATGACGCTCTCGGAGCGGGTCGTAGGCGACGCCCTGGCCGAGATTCTGCCGCGCTGTCCCCATCTGGTGATGGTTTCGACCTTTTCCTCCAATATCCATCGCGTGCAACAGGCGGTGGACGCGGCCGTTGCCTGCGGCCGCAAGGTGCTGCTGAACGGTCGCAGCATGGTTGCCAACTGCACCGTGGCACGGCAATTAGGCTATCTGCGCATCCCCGACGCGACCCTTATCGACCTGCGCGACCTGCGCGATCTGCCGCGGCAGGAGGTCATGGTGATCACCACCGGCAGCCAGGCCGAGCCTCTTTCGGCGCTGATGCGCATCGCCATGGCCGACCACAAGCAACTTGAGCTGGAACCGGGCGACACGGTGATCCTTTCCTCCAAATTCATCCCCGGCAACGAGAAGGCCATCAGCAACCTCATCAATCACCTCTACCGACGTGGCGCAGAGGTCTATTACGAGACCACCAGCGAAATCCATGTCTCGGGGCATGCCGGGCAGGAGGAACTCAAGCTTATGCTGGCGCTGACCCGGCCGCGCTATTTCGTACCGATTCACGGCGAGTACCGCCATCTGGTGCGCCATGCGCAACTGGCGCGTACCATGGGGGTGGCCGCCGATTACGTCCGGGTGCTGGAGAACGGCCAACCGCTGGTGGTGGGGCCCAACGGCCTGCGCCGGGAGGCGCGGGTGGACAGCGGCCGGGTGCTGGTCGACGGCAAAGGGGTGGGGGACGTGGGCGCCATGGAACTGCGGGATCGCCGCCATCTGGCCAATCACGGCCTGGTTATGGCGATTCTCGGCGTCAATCAGAAAAGCGGCGAAATCGTCTATGGGCCAGAAATCTTTACCCGCGGCTTCATCCCTGAAGAAAACAGCGCCGCCTATCTGGAGGAGATGCGCGCAGTGATTCTGCAGGTATTCCAGGAACACAGCCTCGAAGCCGTCACCGAATGGGAAGAGCTGCGGGTCGAAGTTCGCAAGGCTCTGCGCCGCCTCTTTAATCGCACCATAAAACGCCGGCCGCTCATCGTGCCGGTGATCATGGAACTTTAAGCAGAATTCAACTATGTCCAAAGATGAGAAGAAATCCCTGGCCGGTGTTCTGAAAAAGGAAATCTCCGGCCTCCTGTGGTTGGCGGCGGGACTGTTCGTGCTGCTGTGTCTGGTCTCCTACAACAGCGGTGACCCGTCCTTCAACAACAATCTGCACCCGGAAAAAATTCACAATTTCGGCGGTGTGGTCGGCGCCCATGTGGCCGACCTGCTTTATCAGGCCGTCGGCCTGCCCGCTTTGCTCATCCCACTGATCTGCTTTCTGACGGCTTGGCGCCTGCTGAAAATGCGCGAGGTCAGATTCCGGCTCTACAAATCCCTGGCCTTTGTGGCCCTGCTGCTCTCCTTGGGAGGCATGCTGGCCCTGGGTCTCGATCAGGTCATGCTGTTCGGCCAGACCATCAACGAGGCCGGGGGCGGCGCCGGGCGCATCCTGGTCGACACCCTCTCGCTGTGGCTCAATGTGACCGGGGCGGCCATTGTGCTTTCCGTCTTTTTTCTCGTCTCGCTGATTCTTGCAACGCGCTTTTCCATGGTGCTGTTTCTCTCCGGTCGCCTGGATCTCCTTGGCCGCAGCCTCGAAGAACGCCGCTCCCGGCGGGATGCACAAAAAGCCCGGAAAGCCAGGGAAAAAGGCGAGCGCCAGGAAAAGGGCCCGCTGATTCAGGCGCCCGTGACGCCCGCCCCGGTGGCGCGCGTCAATCCGAAAAAAAAGAAAAAACAGGAGGAGCAGGAACGCCAGGTCGCCTTTGAATTTCTTGAACCCTCCGGCACCTACCACCGCCCGCCTCTGTCGTTACTCGACCATGAAGGCGGCCCCGCGCCGCCCGTCGATCGCGAGTCGCTGATGGCCAACGCCCGGCTGCTGGAAAACAAGCTCAGGGATTTTGGTGTTCAGGGCGAGGTGGTCGAAGTCAAGCCGGGGCCAGTGGTGACCATGTACGAGTTCGCTCCTGCAGCCGGGGTCAAGGTCAACAAGATCGCCGGCCTCTCCGATGATCTGTCCATGGCCTTGCGCGCCCTCTCCATCCGCATCGTCGCACCCATTCCCGGGCGCGGCGTGGTCGGCATCGAGATTCCCAACCGCGAGCGCGCAACCGTGTGGCTCAAGGACATCATCGAGACCGATGTCTTTCAGCGCGCCGGGGGGCGGCTGCCCATGGCGCTGGGGCAGGATATTTTCGGCGGCACGGTGGTCGCCGATCTGGCCAAAATGCCGCATCTGCTGGTCGCCGGTTCCACCGGCAGCGGCAAGTCGGTGTCCATCAACACCATGATCCTCTCCCTGCTCTACCGCGCCACCCCCGAGGACGTGCGCATCATCATGGTCGACCCCAAGATGCTCGAACTCTCCATTTACGAGGGCATCCCCCACCTGCTGCTGCCGGTGGTGACCAACCCCAAAAAAGCCGCCCTGGCCCTCAATTGGGCGGTGCGCGAGATGGAGCGGCGCTACCGCCTGATGGCAGACAAAGGGGTGCGCAACATCGACGGCTACAACAAGAAGCTGGCGCGCGAGGAAAAGGACAAGGCCGAGCAGAAAGCCCAGGGGGTGATGGTGGTGGAGAGCACCGATCTCATGGAGGACGAGCTGCCGGAGATCCAACCCATTGCCGGGGAGGAACTCGAACACGGGCATCTGCCCTTCATCGTGGTCATCGTCGATGAGCTAGCCGACCTGATGATGGTTGCCGGACGCGAGATCGAAGAATCCATCGCGCGTCTGGCACAAATGGCGCGCGCCGCCGGCATCCATCTGATTCTCGCCACCCAGCGCCCCTCCGTCGACGTCATCACCGGGCTGATCAAGGCCAACTTTCCCACGCGCATTTCCTTCAAGGTCTTCTCGCGCATCGATTCGCGCACCATTCTCGACTCCATGGGCGCCGAAACCCTTCTCGGCATGGGTGACATGCTCTACCTGCCGCCCGGCACCGGCGCTCTGCAGCGTGTGCATGGGGCGTTTGTCAGCGAACTGGAAGTGCAGCGGGTGGTCGATTTCCTCAAGAAACAGGGGGAGCCGGAGTACGACAAGTCGATTCTTGAAGCGCCGCCCAGCGCCGAAGGCGGCGGCGAGGACGACGATGATGAACTGGACGAAAAGTGGGATGAAGCCCTGGCGCTGGTCACCGATTCCCGCCAGGCGTCCATTTCCATGCTGCAACGCCGCCTGCGGGTCGGCTACAATCGCGCCGCGCGCATGATCGAGAAGATGGAGCAGGAAGGGATTATCGGTCCCTCCGACGGCACCAGCCGCCCCCGTGAAGTATTCATCAACCGCATCGATCCCTGAGACGAGCGTTCATGGCCAACCAGAAAAACAATGAACAGAGCATCATCGAACTATGTCTGGCCTCGCTCCATGCCCTGCCCGGCTGTCGTTTTGAATTTTCTCCGGCCGCGGCGGGCAGCGATCATGCCGGCCACCTGGAGCTCTCGGGCCCCTGGGGCGCCTGCCGCTACCAGGCACAGGTGGTGACCCGCCTTACCCCGCTGGCCGCACAACTGGCGATACACCAGGCCCAGGCGACAAGGGACTTCCCCTTGCTACTGCTCGCAGACTTTGTTTCCGAGCGCCTGGCCGGACAACTGAGAAGCCACGGCATCGCCTATCTGGATACGGTGGGCAATGCATCGCTGCATGAAGGCGGTTTGCTGGTCGAGGTCAGCGGACGCAAACGCAAGGCCCGCCCGCCACGCACCAGCCGCGGCTTTCAGCCTTCGGGCCTGCGTCTGATCCATCTGCTGCTGCGCAAGCCTGAAGCCCTCAACTGGAACTACCGGCGCCTGGCCAAGGAGGCCGGGTTGGCTCTGGGCGCGGTGGGGCCGGTTCTCAAGGAACTCGAAGAACGCGGCTTCAGTGTCGACGACGCCGGCGGCAAGCGCCGTCTGCGCAATCGGCTCGACCTGTTCCGCCGCTGGGAGATCGGCTACCTGGAGCGGCTGCGCCCGAAACTGCTGGTGGAGCATTGCCGCCCCGCCGCCGACATCGGCTTGGGTGCCCTGACGGATCTGATTCGCCGGCAAAATCTTCAAGGCCAGATTCAGATCGGCGGCGAACTCGGAGCCGCCCTGGTTCTTGAAGGGGTCAAGCCCCAGCAGGCGGTGTTGCATCTCAACGGCGACCCACTGGCCATTATGCTGCGCCTGCGCCTGGTCCCTGATCCCGATGGCGAAGTCATTCTGCTTAAGGCCCTGGGTACGCGCAGCGACGGCGAACGTCTGGCCCTGGCGGATCCGCTGCTGCTGCATGCCGAACTCATGGGGATCGGCAGCACGCGCGAAGAACTGGCCGAGCAGCTGTTCGAACGCTATCTGTCGCGTCACTTTCAGTCTCCCACCCTGGGCGGATCCGCGGAAAGGTCGAAATGAACGCCACCGAACTCCGAGAGTTATTGACGACTCTACAGCAAGGACAGACCAGCGTTTCCGAGGCTCTGGAACGGCTGCAACGATTGCCCTTTGAGGACATCGGCGTGGCCATGATCGATCATCACCGCGAATTGCGCCAAGGCGCTCCCGAGGTCATTTTCGGCGAGGGCAAGAGCGCCGCGCAATTGCAGGCCATCGTCGCCCGCATGCAGCAGCGCGGCGGCAACATCCTCGCCACCCGCCTCGACCTGGACAAGGGCCGGGCGCTGCTCTCCGATTTTCCCGAAGGACAATTCGATCCCGAGGCACGGACCTTTGCGCTGATCCAGAAACCCGTGAACCAAATCGGGCGTGGCACCATCGCGGTGGTCTCGGCCGGCACCTCGGATCTGCCGGTGGCGCGCGAGGCAGCGGTCACCGCGCGTCTGCTCGGCCATCAGGTGGAAGAGCTGGTGGATGTCGGCGTTGCCGGTCTGCACCGCCTCTTCGCCCGCGCCGACGTGTTGCGGCGCGCCGCGGTGATCATCGTCGTGGCCGGCATGGAAGGCGCACTGCCTTCGGTGGTCGGCGGGCTGGTCGCCGCACCGGTCATCGCCGTGCCCACCTCGGTGGGTTACGGCGCGGCTTTCGGCGGGGTCGCCGCCCTGCTCGGCATGCTCAACTCCTGCGCCGGCGGCGTCACCGTGGTCAACATCGACAACGGCTTCGGCGCAGCCTATGCCGCGCATCGCATCAACCAGGGCGAGACACCATGAGAACCCTCTACCTTGATCCTTTTTCCGGCATCTCCGGCGACATGTTTCTCGGGCTGCTGGTCGATCTCGGGGTGCCCGTCGCGGATCTGGAAACGGCGCTAACGATGCTGCCCGTCACTGGCTGGCGGCTGCAAGCCGCTGTGGAACGCCGCCAGGGCATCGCCGGCACACGGCTACGGGTCGAGTGCGAGGAAACTCACCATCACCGCACGTGGCGCGACATCGACGCGATGCTCGCGCAAAGCTCACTGGCGGGGCCGGTGCGCGAATCGGCACGGCGTATTTTCCGCCGCATCGGCGTCGCCGAAGCCAAGGTGCACGGCATCGCCCTGGACGAGGTCCACTTTCATGAGGTCGGCGCCCTCGACTCCATCGTCGATATCGTCGCCGCCGCCGCCGGCTTGGCCGTGCTAAGTGTCGACCAAGTCATCTGCGCCCCCCTGCCCCTGAGTCGCGGCTTCGTGAGGTGTGCCCACGGCAACTTCCCCCTGCCCGCGCCGGCCACCGTGGAAATTCTGCATGGAGTTCCGGTTGTGGACGGCAATTCAGAGTTCGAACTGGTCACCCCGACGGGGGCCGCGATTGCCGCCGAGATTGCGACCTTCGGCCCCCTGCCGGCCATGCACGTCGCACGCAGCGGCTATGGAGTTGGTGGCCGCCATCTTGCAGATCGCCCCAATCTGCTGCGTGGCATCCTCGGTGACACCTCAGTGCCGAGCGACACCGACCAGGTCGAGGTGCTGGAAACCCACATCGACGACAGCAACCCCGAATGGCTCGGGGCGCTAATGGAGGATCTGCTCGCCGCCGGCGCTCTGGATGTAGCCTACGTCCCTTTGCAGATGAAAAAAAACCGCCCCGGCGTCGGCGTCACGGTGATCGCTCCCCAGGGGCGCGGCGCTGAACTGGCAGGGCATCTGCTGCGTGAGAGCAGCGCCATCGGCGTACGGAAGCAGACGGTTGAGCGCCTCAAGCTCGAGCGCGAAACCGCCACCCTGGCAACCGAACTTGGTGCGGTCGAGGTCAAATTACTGCGCCAAGCCGGGCGCCTGCTGCGCATCGCTCCCGAATACGAGGGCTGCCGGCGTCTCGCCCGGGCCGCCGGCCGCCCCCTGCCCGAAGTTTACCGTCTGGTGGAACGCGCAGCGCAGGAGATGGCGTCAAGGATGCAGGATGAGGAATGAAGGCGTAAATAAACAAAAACTTGTCCTGCTGCTGTCGAGCAACGCAGGGCTCGGCTATTTTCCCTGGGCACCCGGCACCATCGGCACCCTGGCCGGGATTCCCGCCTTCTGGCTGCTGGCGCGGCTCTCCGTGCCGCTTTATCTACTGAGCTGGACGGTGCTGTTGGTCCTGGCTTTCTGGGCCGCCGCGGAGGCGGGGCGCATCTACGGGGTGGTCGATGATGGACGCATTGTCATCGACGAGCTGGTGGGTTATCTTGTCACGGTGGCCTTTGTGCCCTTTTCCTGGACAACGGCGCTGCTGGGCTTTGTGTTTTTCCGTTTTTTCGATATTGTCAAGCTCTGGCCTGCCAGTTGGTTCGACCGCCGCATGAAAAACGGCGTCGGGGTGGTTCTCGACGACGTCGTCGCAGGCATCTACGGAGCCGTCGCTCTGCATCTGTGCCTGGCGTTTCTGGGGTAAATTTTATTGCATCGGAGGTTGTCGTGAATCTCGACATCGCAGTCCTCGCCGTCGGGGATGAACTGCTCAACGGCGAAATTCCCGACACCAATACCGCGACCATCGGGCGTCTGCTCAATGCCGGGGGCTATCGGCTGGGCGAGGGGCGCACCGTTCCCGACCAGGAGGAAACCATTGCCCTGGCTCTGCGCGACCTTGCGGCGCGTCATCAGGTGGTGGTGGTCACTGGCGGCCTGGGCCCGACGCGCGACGACCTTACCGCCCGCGCTGCCGCCCGCGCCTTCGATCTCCAGCTGACAATCAACGATGAGGCCCTGACTCTGATCCGCGCCTTTTTTCAGGAACACGACCTGGAGATGGACCCGCGCAACGAAAAACAGGCCCTGTTGCCGCAGCAATGCCTGGTACTGCCCAATCTGCGCGGCACCGCTCCCGGTTTTCTCCTTGAGCAGAAGCAGAGCCTGCTGCTGTTTTTTCCCGGCGTCCCGGTGGAAATGGAGGCCATGGTCGAAGCCGAGCTTCTGCCGCGCCTCGACGCTCTGAGCGGCGGCCATCCGCCTCTGTGCGAGCGCATTCTCAAAATATTCGGTCTCTCCGAGCCCAAGACCGAAAGCCTGCTCGACGGCCTGACCCTGCCATCCGGCGTGAATATCGGATTCGGCGTCGACTTTCCCCTGGTGCACCTCAAATTGCGCGCCACCGGTCGCGCGGCCGAAGACCTGCTCGATCAGGCCGAAGTCAGCGTTCAACGACGCCTGGGCGATTTCATCGTCGCCCGTGGGCGCGAAACCTTGCCCCAGACTGTCGCCCGCCTGCTGAGCGCCAGCGGCCTGACCCTGTCGTTGGCTGAATCCTGCACCGGCGGTTTGGTGGCCGCCTGGCTCACCGATATTCCCGGCGCTTCAGCCTTTCTCGATCGCGGCGCGGTGACTTACTCCAACCAATCCAAGAACGATTGGCTGGGCGTGTCCAAACGCATGCTGCACGACCAGGGCGCGGTCAGTGAAACCTGCGCGCGCGCCATGGCCACGGGGCTACGCCAGAGTACCCGCACCGATATCACCATCGCCGTGACCGGCATCGCCGGACCTGACGGCGGCACCCCGGACAAACCGGTAGGCACGGTCTTTATCGCCCTTTCGGCCAATGACGCTGAGCAGGCCAAAGGCTACAGGTTCAGCGGCAGTCGTGACCAGATTCGCAAACTTTCCGCTTGCATGGCCCTGGAATGGATCCGCCGCTATCTGGTGGAGCGGGGACAGCCCAAACGCTGACAGCGATCCACAACCTCACCTGCCCGAGGACGTCATGGTCGCAGCAACAAAAAAAACCCACCGCCGCTCATTTGCCATGGCGCTCTGCGCAGCCTTGATTCTGCTGCCGGGCACCGCTCTGTCGACGGTCGCCGCTGCGGACCCGGTCATGACTACGGAGCGGAACCTGAACGCGAACCGCGCGCTTCATACGGCATTGATTCAGGGTGCCGCCTTGCCCGCCTTGCCGGCTCTGGCCCTGGGCCTCGCCTGGCTTCACCAACGTCGCCGCCGCAACGTTCTGAGGGCTGAACTCAGAAACAAGGAGCAGGAGAACGCCCTGGCCCTGCGCGATCTTGAGCATTCACGCCGTCGCTTTCAGCAACTGCTCGACAATGCCGGCGATGCCATCTTCTTCATTGCACCTGACAGCGGCCATCTGTTACAGGTCAATCGCCAGGTCGAAAATCTCCTCGGCTATAGCGAGACGGAAATCCGCGCCCTGTCCCTCGCCGAGCTGTTTCCCGGCCACCACGAGCGCCGCTATCTGCGCCTTATGCGCCGGGTTGTGCGCAACGGCTATGCAGAAGAGCCCAATCTGCATTTTCGCACCAAAAACGGCCAGCGGCTGGTCGGCGCGGTTCATGCCCGCCTCGGCCACCTCGATGACGCGCAGGTGGTGCACGGCGTGGTGCGCGACGTCACCCGGGTGCGCTTGAGCGAACAGCAGCTACGCCGTAAAAACCGCGAACTGACCCTGCTCAACGAAATCGCCCGGCGCATCGCCGGCCACCGCGGCCTGGATGAATTGCTGCAAGCGATTCTCGAAGATGTCATCAACGTCTTTGAAGCCCAGGGTGGCGGCATCTACCTGGTTCATCACTCAGACGGCACCTTGCAACTTGCCGCCCACCGCAACATCGAACCGGAGGTGCTGGCCGACATCCAGAAGGTGCCGCAAGGCACCGGCATGGCCGCCCGAGTCGCCGCCAGCGGCCGCCCGCAAAGTTCCGCGGACCTGAGCAACGATCTGCGCCTGCGCAGCCAAGCTATTCGCACCGCGGGTTGGCGTGGATTCCAGGCGATCCCTTTGAGCGCTAAAGACCAAACCGTCGGCGTGCTGTTTCTCTACAATCGCGACCAGCGCGTACTCAGCCGCGACGAAGTCCACCTGCTGATGGCCATCGGGCATCAGGTCGGCAGCGCCATCCAGGGGGCCGAACTTTATGAGGCATTGCGCTGGCAGAACCGCCTCACCGAGGCGAGCAACCGCGAACTGCAACGCTCACGCAGGCAACTGCGGGAAAACCTAGATCAAGCACAGCGCCACAATCGCGAACTCGCGCGTCTGGAGGCCATGAAGAGCAATTTCATGGCCCTCGCCTCGCACGAGTTACGTACTCCCCTGACCTGCATTCTCTCGGGCGCGCAATTTCTCGTGCAACGCCTGGAATCGCGCCTGGATGCCGAAGAAACGCAGCTTTTAGCGGCCCTGGTCCAAGGGGGGGAGCGCCTCGAAGCAATTGTGCGCGACATGCTCGAAGCGGCGCGCCTCGAGTCCCAATCTCTTTACCTGGCCCGGGAAAAAATTGATCTCTGCCAAATTTTGCATGAGGTCCATGGGGAGTTTCGGGCGGTTCTCGCCGACCGGCGGCTCGACTTCAAACTTCACAGCGTCCCCGAGGGAGCGGAACTCACCGGCGACGCCTACCACCTGCAACGCACCTTCGCCCGGCTGCTGGAAAATGCAGTCAAATACACCCCGTCCGGCGGCGGCATTGAAATCCGCAGTCGGTTGCGCTGTTTTGCCGAGCTGCACGGGGACAAGGAAAGCCTGAGCCGCTTCTCCCCGGTGTTTTTTCAGGAAACCCTCGGCGGACCGCTGATACAGGTCACCGTTGCGGACAACGGCATCGGCATCGAGGACGAAGAGCAACTGCGCGTCTTTGACAAATTCTATGAAGTCGGCGACATCAACGCCCACTCCACCTCGCGCA
This sequence comes from Geoalkalibacter ferrihydriticus DSM 17813, assembly GCF_000820505.1. Lineage (NCBI taxonomy): Bacteria > Pseudomonadati > Thermodesulfobacteriota > Desulfuromonadia > Desulfuromonadales > Geoalkalibacteraceae > Geoalkalibacter > Geoalkalibacter ferrihydriticus. Next base: position 138,676 of record NZ_JWJD01000004.1, read on the forward strand.
CCGGCTTCGGCGGCAAGGGCTTCGGGTTGGGGTTGACCCTGGTCAAGGGCATGGTGGAAGCCCATGGCGGCATGGTCTGGGTGGAGAGCGGGCCCGCGGGCGGCAGCGCCTTTCATGTCCTGCTGCCGGTCATGCTCGCCGCCGCAACGGAAGATCAGGGAACATGAGCCTGCGCTCCTTCATCGCCGTCCCTCTGCCCCTGGAATTGCAACAGCGCATCCTGGCGCTGCAGAGGGATCTCGCCGGCGTGCTGGACGCAGTGCGCTGGGTCAAGGCTGAACAGATACATCTGACCTTGCGCTTTTTCCCGGCGCTGCCCGAAGAATGCCTTGATCCTGTGCGGGAAACTATGCTATCGGTAGGGAATTTCCATGCGCCGTTCAGAGTGGAAATCGGCGGGCTCGACGCCTTTCCCAACCTCGCCCGACCTCGGGTTTTCTGGCTCGGTCTTACACCGGAAGAACCTCTGCTCAGGTTGCAGCAGGATCTAGACGAGAAGCTTAAGATGATCGGCCTGGGGAGCGATGAGCGGCCCTTCAGACCCCACCTGACTCTCGGACGGGCCAGAGAAACCCGCAAAATCTCTCCTGCTCGGCTCGCCGGATACCAGAACCGCGTGGGAGAAACCTGGTCGGTGACGGAAATGCGGTGCTATCAAAGCCGCTTGACACCGGCAGGCGCCGTTCATACCTGCCTGTTTCGCGCCGCCCTCGGCAACGCAGGATCTTCCTGAACATCAAACGTTTCACCTTTCGGAGGTTTTTCCTTTTATGGCTGACGACAATCGCAACCGCGCCATCGATCTGGCATTCGGTCAGATCGAAAAACAATTCGGCAAGGGCAGCATCATGCGCCTGGGTGAGAATACGGTCCTGCCCGGGATTGAGGCGATTCCCAGCGGTGCCCTCTCTCTGGATATCGCCCTGGGCGTCGGCGGTGTGCCGCGCGGACGCGTGATTGAGATTTTCGGTCCCGAATCCTCGGGTAAAACCACCCTGGCCCTGCATATCGTGGCCGAAGCCCAGAAAAAGGGCGGGATTGCCGCTTTCGTCGATGCCGAGCACGCTCTCGACATCAATTACGCCAAGAAGCTCGGCGTTAAAGTCGAGGACCTGCTGGTCTCCCAGCCGGACACCGGTGAGCAGGCCCTGGAAATCACCGAAGTGCTGGTGCGCAGCGGCGCTATCGACGTGCTGGTCGTCGACTCGGTGGCCGCGCTTACCCCCCGCGCTGAAATCGAAGGGGAAATGGGGGACGCCCACGTCGGCCTCCAGGCACGGCTCATGTCCCAGGCTCTGCGCAAGCTCACCGGAACCATCAGCAAATCCAAGTGCTGCGTGATCTTCATCAATCAGATCCGCATGAAAATCGGGGTCATGTTCGGCAACCCCGAAACCACCACCGGCGGCAACGCATTGAAATTTTACGCTTCGGTGCGCATGGATATCCGCCGCATCGCCTCTCTCAAACAGGGGCAGGATGTGATCGGCAACCGCACACGCGTCAAGGTGGTCAAGAACAAGGTCGCGCCGCCCTTCAAGGAGGCGGAATTCGACATCATGTACGGCGAGGGCATTTCGCGCGTCGGGGACCTCGTGGACCTCGGCGCCGCCTGCGAAATTGTCGAAAAAAGCGGGGCCTGGTATTCCTTTCAGGGCGAGCGCATCGGTCAGGGACGGGAAAATGCTAAAACCTTTCTCAAGGAGCATCCCGAAACGGCCCAGGCCATTGAGGAACGCCTGCTCGAACATTTCGGCCTCGGTGCGAAGAAGGTCGCGCAACCGCAGGAAGGATAAAACAAAGGCACACCATGGACCTCAACGACGTCCTCAAACTGGCCCTGCGCGCCCGCGCTTCTGACATTCACATCAAGGCCGGGCTGCCGCCTGTCTATCGCATCGACGGAGCCCTCAAACCTCTGCCCAACGCGCCGCGCATGGTCTCCGAAAGCATTGCGCGCATGGCCGATGGCGTGATGACCGAGGCCCAGCGCCGCAAATTCGCCGACACCCATGAAGTCGATCTCGCCTATGGCGTGCCGGGACTGGGGCGCTTTCGCGTCAACGTCTTTTCTCAGCGCGGTTCGGTGTCCATGGTGCTGCGCGTCATTCCCTTCAAGGTACAGAACCTCGACGAATTGCAGCTGCCCGGAGTTCTCAAAAAAATCGCCATGGAACAACGCGGGCTGGTGCTGGTCACCGGCGCCACGGGCTCGGGCAAATCGACCACCCTGGCGGCGATGATCGATCATATCAACAGCAGCCGCACCTGCCACATCGTCACCATCGAAGACCCGATTGAGTACCTGCATCGGGACAAGAAAAGCATCGTCAACCAGCGCGAGGTGGGCTTTGACACCGAGGGCTTCGATGTCGCCCTCAAGAGCGCCCTGCGCCAGGATCCCGATGTCATCCTGGTGGGCGAGATGCGCGACTACGAAACCATCGAAACCGCGCTGACCGCTGCGGAAACCGGGCATCTGGTACTCTCCACCCTGCACACCATTGATGCACCTGAAACCATCAATCGTATTGTCGCGGTGTTTCCTCCCTACCAGCAGCGCCAGATCCGCATTCAGCTCGCCAGCGTACTGCGCGGCGTGGTGTCGCAGCGCCTGGTACCGCGCGCCGATGGTCAGGGCCGGGTTCCGGCCGTCGAGGTGCTGGTTTCTACCGCACGCACCCGCGAACTGGTGGAGGACAAGGACAAGACCAAGTTGCTGCGCGATTCCATTCAGCAAGGCTTTGTCTCCTATGGCATGCAGACTTTTGATCAGTCGCTCATGACTCTGCTGAAGAAAAAACTCATCACCTTTGATGAAGCCTTGCGCCAAGCCTCCAATCCCGACGATTTCAAGCTCAAAATGTCGGGCATTTCCTCAACGTCTGACCTGTCTTGGGAAGATTTTGACAAAGAGGAGGCGGACGAGGGAGAACAAACCGGAAACGACGTCGACATTGAGCGCTTCTGATCCGCTAACTTGCGCCCTGCGGCTGCTGAGCGCGCGCGACCGCTCCGTTGCCGAACTCAGCGCCGGCCTTCAGCAACGAGGCTATCCAGAGGAAGAGATCCAAGAGACCGTGCAACGCTGCTCTGAACTGGGTTACCTCGACGACCAGCGCTATGCCCATGAACGGGCCCGCGCCTTGGCGCGCAGCGGCCGCGCGGCAGGCAGCAGAATTCTTCTCGATCTGCGCCGCCGGGGCATCAGCGAGGAACTCGCGGTCGCGGCCCTGAGCGCCGCCGAGGCCGAACTGGCACCGGAGCAGATGCTGCGCGACCTTCTGGAGCGACGTTTTCCCGGCTTTGATTACGCCCATGCCGATGAGCGTCAGAAACGACGGGTTCTGAGCTTTTTTCAGCGACGCGGCTTCAGCCTCGAACAGATTTTTGCCATAATCAGACAGGAAAGGGATCTGTAGATCACCATGATGACAGGACATGAACTTCGCACCCGGTTTCTTAAATTTTTCGAGGATCGCGGCCACACGCTGGTTCCCTCCTCCTCCCTGGTGCCACACAACGACCCGACGCTGCTTTTCACCAATGCCGGCATGAATCAGTTCAAGGACTGCTTTCTCGGTCGCGAAAAACGCGCCTATGTGCGTGCGGCATCCTCGCAGAAATGTGTGCGCGCCGGCGGCAAGCACAACGATCTGGAAAATGTCGGCCGCACCGCGCGCCATCACACATTTTTCGAGATGCTCGGCAACTTCTCCTTTGGAGATTACTTCAAAAAAGAAGCCATTTCCTACGCCTGGGAATTTCTCACGCGCGATCTGAATCTCGACACAAGCCGCCTTTACGTCACGGTGTTTACCGACGACGACGAGGCTGCCGATATCTGGCATAAGCAGGAAGGGGTGCCCCGCGAGCGCATTTTCCGCTTCGGCGAAAAGGACAATTTCTGGAGCATGGGCGATACCGGCCCCTGCGGTCCCTGCACGGAGATTTTCTGGGACAACGGTCCCGAAGTTGGCTGCGGCAAGCCCGAGTGCGCCGTCGGTTGCGACTGCGACCGCTACATGGAAATCTGGAACAATGTCTTCATGCAGTTCGACCGCTCCGCCGACGGCACCCTGACGCCCCTGCCCAAACCCTCGGTCGATACCGGCATGGGCCTGGAGCGCATCGCCACGGTCATCCAGGGGGTGAGTTCCAACTACGACACCGATCTGCTGCGCGGCCTCATTGATTTTGTCGCCGAAATCACCGGCAACCCCTACGGCGCCGACGCCGACAACGATGTTTCCATGCGCGTCATCGCCGACCACAGCCGCGCAACCACCTTTCTCATCGGCGATGGGGTGCTGCCGAGCAACGAAGGGCGCGGCTACGTTCTGCGCCGCATCATGCGCCGCGCCGCGCGCCATGCCAAGATGCTCGGTTATAACGAACCGCTGCTCTGCCAGAGTACCGGTCGGGTTATCGAGATGATGAGCGGCCCCTATCCCGAACTCGGCGAGCGCGCCGCCTACATTGCCAAGGTGACCCGCAACGAGGAAGAGCGCTTTATCCAGACCCTTGACAACGGCCTGCGCATGCTCACCGAGGAGATGGCGCGCCTCAAGGGCGAGGGGCGCTCGCGGATTCCCGGCGATGTGGTGTTTCGCCTCTACGACACCTTCGGCTTTCCCGTGGACCTCACCGCGGACATCGTTGAAGCCGAAGGGTTCACCCTGGATGAGGAGGGATTTGAAGCCTGCATGCAAGAGCAGCGGCGCAAGGCCCGTGAACACTGGAAAGGCTCCGGCGAGACGGCTGTCGACGCGGTCTGGCGGGAACTGGCCGAAGCCGGTATCCGTTGCGAATTCACCGGCTACGGCCGCCTCACCGACCATGGCACGGTGCTCGCCATCCTGCGTGAGGGACAACGGGTCAGCAAAGCCGCAGCGGGCGACAAGGTGCAGTTGGTGACGTCCGCCACGCCCTTCTACGGGGAATCCGGCGGTCAGGTCGGCGATCGCGGCGAAATCACGACCGCCGGTGCGCACCTGCGCGTCGCCGATGCGCAACGCCCCCTGCCAGAGCTCATCGTACACCATGCCGAGGTACTCGAAGGCAGCCTGTGTGAAGGCGACGCCGCCGAACTTTTGGTCGACGGTGCCGCGCGTCAGGGCACGGCGCGCAACCACACTGCCACCCACATATTGCAAGCAGTACTGAGCGAGGTCCTCGGTGATCATGTCAAGCAGGCCGGCTCGCTGGTTACCCCCGAGCGCTTGCGTTTTGATTTCACGCATTTTTCGCCTTTGACCGACGAGGAACTCACGCGCATCGAACGTGAAGTCAACCGCCGAATCCGCGAAAACGCCGAAGTCGACAGCCAGGAGATGGCGGCCGCCGAGGCCCTGGCCGCCGGCGCCACCGCCCTGTTCGGCGAAAAATACGGCGAAAGCGTGCGCGTCATCGCCGTCGGCGACTTCAGTATGGAGTTGTGCGGCGGCACCCACGCCCGCGCCGCAGGCGATATCGGTCTGTTCAAAATTCTGCAGGAATCCGGCATTGCCGCAGGTGTTCGCCGTATTGAGGCGGTAACCGGCGAACGGGCGGTGGAACACATTCTGCGGCAGGAAGAGACTCTGGCGCGCATGGCCGCGCTGGTGAAAAGCGACCCCCAACAGATGGAGAGTCGCCTGCAGAAGCTCCTGGAACGCCAGCGTGAGCTGGAGCGCGAAGTCGAGTCCCTGCGCGCCAAGCTCAATGCCGGAAAGTCAGGCGAACTCATGGAACGGGTGCGCGAGGTCTCCGGGGTGCCATTTCTCGCTGTGCGGGTTGATGGCGTCGACGGCAAGGGACTGCGCGACTTCTCTGATCAGGTGCGCGATCGCTTGGGTTCCGGCGTCGTGGTGCTGGGCTGTGAAAGCGACGCCAAGGCCAACCTGCTGGTTGCAGTCAGCAAGGACCTCACCGCTCGCCTGCAGGCCGGCGCCATCATCAAACAACTTGCCGCCGTAGTCGGCGGCGGCGGCGGCGGACGTCCGGATCTCGCCCAGGCCGGCGGCAGTCGCCCGGAGAAACTCGACGAAGCTCTCGCGCAGGTTGAGCAAGTGCTCGCCGAAACCTTGCAAAAACAAATGTCATGAATCTTTCAGGAGGCTGAGACTATGGGTGGAACAACGTTGAACACAGCTGAGCAGCCCGAATACCAGCACCCCAAGCACAAAGACTACCATCTGCGCGATATCGTCACTGCGGCAGCCAATCCCGCCATGTCCATGCACCTGGGGCGGCTGGAACCGGGCGGCGAAATTTTTGTGCACACCCACGAAGCCCAGAGCGAAACCTTCTATATCCTTTCCGGCGAGGCCGTTTGCACTATGGGAACCGAGCAGATCCCCTTCCCTTCGGGCGCCTGCGGTGTTGCACCACCCGGGGTTCCCCACGGCCTGCGTAACGACAGCCGCGAAACCGTCACCCTTCTGGCGCTGTTCACCCCTCCCCTCAAGTAACAGGGCACGGAGGCCGGAGTGCAACTCGAAATGCGGGGAGAACCCGGACTGCGACAGGAAATGCAGGGCCGCACGGTGCTGGTGGTTGACGACGAAGCCATTATTCGGGAGCTCTGCGCCAAGGTCATTAAAAACCACCGGATCCTGGAGGCCGCAAGCGGCGAGGAAGCTCTCGAAATTCTGGGGCGCGAAGCGATCGATGTCGTTCTCACCGATGTCATGATGCCGGTCATGGACGGGCTTGATCTGCTGAAAAAGATCAAGGAAGAAGATCCCGCTCAACCGGTAGTGATCATGACCGGCTTTGCCGACAAGGATGTCATCCTGCGGGCCCTCAAGGCCGACGCCGACGATTTTATCAGCAAGCCGATCAACCTGTTGCAGTTGCGCACGACCATCGATCGGGTTCTGGAGAAAAAGGCACTGCGCGAAGAGTTGCATAACCTCAAGCGCATGGATCGGCTCAAAACAGAGTTCCTCGGTCTCGTCTCTCACAAGCTCAAGACCCCGACCACCGCTATATCCCTGTTTATCCAGAACCTTGTGCAGGGCATCGGCGATCCTCAGGATCAGGGGTTTCAGCAAACCCTGAAAATGATCCTTGAAGAATCAACCTACCTCGAAAGCCTGATTCAGGATCTGCTTTTCTTCAGCGAGGTGATTCTGCGCGAAGGGCCGCCCCGCCTCGCACAGGTCGACCCCAGCGCGGTCTGCCGTCAATCCGTCAAGGATATCTACCCCCGTGCAGCAGCCAGAAACATCAGCCTCGATCTGCACCTGCCCGCAGACCTGCCCCTCATCCTGACGGACCGCGAGCAGCTCGCCTTTATTCTTCATGCCCTGCTCGACAATGCCATCAAATTTACGCCGCTAGGCGGCCAGGTTACCCTCGCGGGCGAAATCATCCCTGAGGCCGTGCGCCTTAAGATCCGCGACACGGGGGCGGGCATCGCCCCGGAGGAACGAGCGCGCGTCTTCGAGAAATTCTATCAGATCGACCCGGCCCATAGCGGCCAGGTGCGCGGCTTCGGCCTCGGACTGTTCTACGCGCGCAGTTTCGTGCAGAACCTCGGCGGCAAGCTCATTCTCGAGAGCGAATCCGGGGTGGGCACGACAGCCGTCCTGTCCCTGCCCCGCGCATAGCTGCATTACGGCATTTTTCTTTGTATCATCAGATCCCTGTGCTATATTCTCGATATTTTTCCGCGGCTGGGCCGCTTTTTTTCATCCGGGAGGTTTCATGTTTCACGCAACCACCATTCTCTGTGTGCGCAAGGACGGCACGGTGGCACTGGCCGGCGACGGCCAGGTGAGCTTCGGCAACACGGTGATGAAGCATACCGCGCGCAAAATCCGCACCATGAATGACGGCAAGGTCCTTGCCGGATTTGCCGGCAGCGCCGCCGACGCCTTCACCCTTTTTGAAAAATTTGAAGGAAAATTACAGGAGTTTCGCGGCAATCTGACGCGCGCGGCGGTGGCTCTGGCCAAAGACTGGCGCACCGACCGTGTGTTGCGCCGCCTTGAGGCACTGCTGGTGGTCGCCGACCGCGAGGCGACACTGGTGATTTCCGGTGCCGGGGACGTCATCGAGCCTGACGACGGCATCGCCGCCATCGGCTCGGGCGGCCCCTATGCTCTGGCCGCGGCCCGCGCCCTGGCGGAAAATTCGGCGTTGAGCGCTGGTGAAATCGCCGAGAAGGCCATGCGTATTGCTGCCGATATCTGTATATATACCAACGACCAGATCAAACTGGAGACTCTGTCGTGAACAATTTCACCCCAAGAGAAATCGTTTCTGAACTCGACCGCTACATCGTCGGGCAGAACGCTGCCAAGCGTGCCGTAGCCGTCGCCCTGCGCAACCGCTGGCGTCGCCAACAGGTACCCGAAGAACTGCGCGATGAAATCGCTCCGAAAAACATCATCATGATCGGCCCCACCGGAGTCGGCAAAACCGAAATCGCCCGCCGCCTGGCCAAACTCGCCCAGGCGCCCTTCATCAAGGTCGAAGCCAGCAAATTCACCGAGGTCGGCTACGTCGGCCGCGATGTGGAGAGCATGGTGCGCGACCTGGTCGATCTGGCCATCATTATGATCCGCGAGGAAGAAGCGGGCAAAGTACGCCTCAAGGCCGAAGATCTGGCCGAAGAGCGCATCCTCGATCTGCTGCTGCCCGGAGAGAGCGCGGCTCTGCAGACCACTGAGGCCGAAGGCCGCGAGACCACCCGCGACAAACTACGCCGCAAGCTGCGCATGGGCGAACTCGATAATCGGCTGGTCGAAATCGACATTCAGGTGTCCAAAGCACCGAATATGGAAGTTTTCACGCCACAAGGCATGGAGGAGCTGGGGTCGAGCTTCAAGGAGATGTTCGGCAATCTCTTCCCGAAAAAAAGCAAACGGCGCCGGGTGCCGGTTTCCGAAGCGCGCGAGCTGCTCATCGAAAGCGAAGCCGAGCGTCTGGTCGACATGGACAAGGTCAAAACCCTGGCCAAGGAACGCGTCGAACAAAACGGCATCATTTTTATCGACGAGATTGACAAGATCGCAAGTGCCGAGCACGGACGCGGCCCCGACGTCTCACGTGAAGGTGTGCAGCGCGACATTCTGCCCATTGTCGAGGGCAGCACGGTCAACACCAAGTGCGGCCCGGTGCGCACCGACCATGTGCTGTTCATCGCCGCCGGTGCCTTTCATATGAGTAAACCCTCGGACCTGATTCCCGAACTTCAAGGGCGCTTTCCCATCCGCGTCGAACTGGAAAGCCTCGGCGAGGCGGAATTCGTGCGCATTCTGAGTGAGCCGAAAAACGCTCTGACCCGCCAGTATATCGCGCTCATGGCCACCGAAGGGGTCGAGCTGATCATTGCCGAGGATGCCGTGCGCGAGATCGCCCGCACCGCCCAGGTCGTCAATGAGCGGACGGAGAACATCGGCGCGCGGCGCCTGCATACCATTCTGGAGAAGATGCTTGAGGATCTCTCCTTTCGCGCCCCTGAACTGGGCACCAAACAGGTGACCATCGACGCCGCGTATGTGCAGGACAAACTGGCGGACATCGTCAAGGACGAGGATCTGTCCAGATATATTCTGTAGGGGCGACGCATGCGTCGCCCTAAGTAACGCATGCGTCGCCCTAAGCAAGGCATGCGTCGCGCCCGGGCCAGGCATGCCTTGCCCCCACACCCCAACCACAAGCCACGGATTGCCCGACATGCAGGAACTCATCGCCAAAGCCAACGTTCTGCTTGAAGCCCTGCCCTGGATCAAGCGCTTCTCCGGTGCCACCATCGTCATCAAATATGGCGGCAACGCCATGGTTGAGGAGCACCTTAAGGAGAGCTTCGCCCAGGATATCATCCTCATGAAGTTCATCGGTCTCAACCCCGTCGTGGTGCACGGCGGCGGGCCGCAGATCGGCAAGCTGCTCGCGGCGCTGGGCAAAGAGTCGCATTTTGTGCAGGGCATGCGGGTCACTGATCGCGAAACCATGGACGTCGTAGAAATGGTTCTCGGCGGCCAGGTCAACAAGGAAATCGTCAACAACATCAACCGCCACGGCGGCAAGGCGGTGGGTCTCACCGGCAAGGACGGCCGCCTGATCATCGCGCGCAAAATGGAGATGACCCAGATCAACCCCGACACCCTGACTCCGGAGATCATCGACATCGGGCACGTCGGCGAGGTCGAGAGCGTCAATCCTTCCATCATCGAAGCACTGGAAAAAAGCAATTTCATTCCCGTCATCGCTCCTATCGGCGTCGGCCTCAGCGGCGAGACTTACAACATCAACGCCGACCTGGTTGCGGGTCGCATCGCCGGCGCCCTGCGCGCCGAAAAACTCATCCTGCTTACCGATGTGGAGGGCGTCAAGGATCGGGACGGGCGGCTTATTTCAACCATCGACATAGATCGCGTGCCCGACCTGATCAACAACGGCACCATCACCGGAGGCATGATCCCCAAGCTCAACTGCTGCGTTGATGCCGTCGAAGAAGGCGTCCACAAGGCTCATATCATCGACGGTCGCATGGAACACGCCTGCCTGCTGGAAATCTTCACCGATCAGGGCGTCGGAACCGCCGTGGCGAGGTTCGCAAAATGAATAATTCCGCGCAATGGATCGAAAGAGCCGACCGGCATATCGCCAGAACCTACGGTCGCTACCCTCTGGTGGCGGCGCGCGGCAAAGGCTGCCGGCTATGGGACGTGGACGGCAAGAGCTACCTTGATTTTCTCGCCGGCGTCGCAGTCAACAACCTCGGCCACTGCCACCCCAAGGTGGTCAAGGCCCTGCAGGAGCAGGCCGCGCAATTGCTGCATGTTTCCAACTATTTCCATATCCCGGCGCAGATTGAACTGGCCGAAATTCTCTGTCGCCATTCCTTTGGCGACCGGGTATTCTTCTGCAATTCGGGGGCGGAGGCCAACGAAGCGGCCATGAAACTGGTGCGCAAATACAGCCGTGAGGCCCATGGAGAAAACCGCTTCGAGGTGATCACCGCCCTGGCCTCCTTTCACGGCCGCACCATCGGCACCATCGCCGCCACCGGCCAGGACAAGGTCCGAGTCGGCTTTGAACCGGTGGTGCCGGGTTTCAAATATGTGCCTTTCGGCGACATTCACGCCCTGCGCGCCGCAATCTCGCCCAATACCTGTGCCGTCATGCTCGAGCCGGTCCAGGGGGAAGGTGGAGTCAACCTGCCGCCTGCAGGCTATCTGCAGGCCGTGCGGGAACTTTGCGATGAAAAAGGGCTACTGCTGGTGTTTGACGAAGTGCAGGTCGGCTGCGGCCGCACCGGCAGCCTTTTTGCCTACGAGCAGGAAGGGGTCGAACCCGACATCATGACCCTGGCCAAAGCCCTGGCGGGGGGGCCGCCCATCGGTGCCATGATTTACCGGGAAAAATTTGTCGACAGCCTGGGTCCCGGCACCCACGGTTCGACCTTCGGCGGCAATCCCCTGATGACCGCCGCCGGCATCGCGGCCATGACGACCCTCCTCGAAGACGGCGTCCTCGACAACTGCCGGGCCATGGGCGCTTATCTGGCAGAGCGACTCGCAGAGTTCAAGAAGCGCTATGCCTTCGTCGTCGAGGTGCGCGGACGCGGCCTCATTTACGGCATGGAACTCTCCATTGAAGGTGGCGACATCGTGAAGCAATGCCTGGAGCGCGGCCTGTTGCTCAACTGCACCATGGGCAAGATTCTGCGCTTTCTGCCGCCGCTGATCGTGACCCGGGAAGAAATCGACGAGGCACTGGATATCCTCGACGGCGTCTTGCGGGAAATCTAAAAAATCTCTCACCGCAGACAGCGCCGAGTACGCTGAGAAAACCTGGGAAAAGAAATCTCTCGGCGAACTCTGCGGTGCAAAAGAGTTTGAGGAGTTAGATCGTGAAAAAAGACTTTCTTTGCCTGACCGACTGGAGTCGGGATGAACTGGAACAGATTTTCGGTCTGACCCGGGAGCTCAAGGCCAAGCAGAAGCGTGGCGAGGAGCATCACCTGCTCAAGGGCAAGACCCTCGGGATGCTTTTCGAGAAGAGTTCGACGCGCACCCGCGTGTCTTTTGAGGTCGGCATGTTTCAGTTGGGCGGCCACGCCTTGTTTTTGTCCTCGGGAAATACCCAGATGGGACGTGGCGAGCCCATCAAGGACACGGCGCGCTGTATGGCGCGCTATGTCGACGGGGTCATGATCCGCACCTTTTCCCAAAGCGTTGTTGAAGAATTCGCCGCGTGCAGCAGTGTGCCGGTGGTCAACGGCCTCACCGATCTCTACCACCCCTGCCAGGTGATGGCCGATCTGTTCACCGTCAGCGAACATCGCGCCAACTGGCGCGAGCTGAACTACTGCTGGATCGGTGACGGCAACAATATGGCCAATTCGTGGATCAATGCGGCCGCTGTGTTCGGCTTCGAACTGCGGGTGGCCACGCCCGACACCTACCGCCCCGACGGCACAGTCATGGAGCGGGCCCGCAAGATGGGGGCGCGCATCAGCTACACCAACAGCCCCCGGGAGGCGGCGCGCGGCGCCCACGTTCTCAACACCGATGTGTGGGCGAGCATGGGACAGGAAGCCGAGCAGAAGGAGCGCGAAATAGCCTTCCAGGGCTACCAGATCAACACCGAACTGCTGAAGACCGCAGCCGCAGACTGCCTGGTCATGCACTGTCTGCCCGCTCATCGCAATGAGGAAATCACCGACGAGGTTATCGAGGGGCCGCACTCCATTGTGTTCGATGAAGCGGAAAACCGTCTGCACGTGCAAAAAGCCATTCTGGCCACTCTGATGCAATAGCAGAGGGACCATGACACTGACCTGTCCCGAGTGCGGCTTGAGCCGCGACATTCCGCAGGAGCGCCTGCCCGCGCGCGCGGCGCGCGTGAAATGTCCCCGCTGCACGGCGGTATTTTCCTATCCGGGCGCCTCGGTGCAAACGGGCGAAAACACCGGCAACGAAGAATCCTCGCTCAAAGCTGTTAAGCTTACAGAAAGCGCCGCGCCGGACACGGACAATCGCGCGCTGCGCCCCAAAGCGGGCTTCTGGATGCGCGGCGTGGCGGCCCTTATCGACGGAATGCTCATCAGCCTGGTGCAGATGGTGTTAGGCGGCTTTCTTGGCTGGGCCGGACAGCTAACCTTTGGCCCCGGCAGCGAAACCACCCACTTGTTGGTGCTGACCCTGGCCCTGTTCAACTTTGTGCTGTGGCAGACCTACAAAGTGTTTTTCACCGGCTACTGCGGACAGACGCCCGGCAAGATGGCCTTGCGCATTCAGGTCATCCGCCATGACGGCGCCTCGGTAGGATTTATGCGTGCCTTCGTCCGGGAAGTGGTCGGCAAGTTCATTTCAGGAATTCTTTTTGGCCTGGGCTTTCTCATGGTGGCCTTCGACGCTCAAAAGCAGGGACTGCACGATCGCCTGGCCACGACCTACGTCATCAAACTTTAGGCTTAAGGAGGGCGGGCCTTTTTCTTTCGCCGTCTTATTTCAACCTCAGGAGACTTATTCATGTCCAAAAAGGGAAGCGTCAACAAGGTCGTTCTGGCTTATTCAGGGGGTCTTGACACCTCGATCATTCTCAAATGGCTGGTTGAGGAATACGGTTGTGAAGTCATTGCCTATTCCGCCGACCTCGGGCAAGGCGAGGAACTTGACAACATTCCGGAAAAAGCCAAAAAAACCGGGGCTTCAACCTGCCACATCCTCGACCTCAAAGAAGAATTCGCCCGCGATTTCGTTTTCCCCATGTTCCGCGCCAATGCCATCTATGAAGGTCGCTATTTTCTCGGCACCTCCATCGCCCGGCCGCTCATCGCCAAGGCGCAAATGGACATTGCCGCCCAGGAAGGGGCCGACTCCGTCTCCCATGGCGCCACCGGCAAGGGCAACGATCAGGTGCGCTTCGAGCTGGCCTACTACCATTTCGATCCGGCGATCAAGGTCATAGCTCCCTGGCGCGAGTGGGATCTCAAGAGCCGCACCGCCTTGGAGGAATATGCGCGCAAGCACGGCATTCCCGTGCCGACCAGCAAGAAATTTCCCTGGAGTTCGGACCGCAACCTGCTGCACATCTCCTTCGAGGGCGACATTCTCGAAAATCCCTGGGCCGAGGCCCCGGAGGAAATGTATGTACTCACCGTTCGTCCCGAGGATGCCCCGGATCAGCCGGAATATGTCGAAATCGACTTTGAAAAGGGCGATGCCGTAGCGGTCAACGGTGAGCGACTCTCGCCCGCCAAGCTCCTGGCCAAGCTCAATGAATTGGGCGGCAAGCACGGCATCGGCCGCGTCGACCTCATGGAGAACCGCTATGTCGGCATGAAGAGCCGCGGCGTCTATGAAACCCCCGGCGGAACCATTCTCGAGGAGGCCCACCGCGCGGTGGAATCCATCACCATGGACCGCGAAGTCATGCACCTGCGCGATTCGCTGGTGCCGCGCTACGCCGAGATGATCTACAACGGCTACTGGTTTGCCCCCGAGCGCAAGGTACTCCAGGCCCTCATCGACGAATCGCAGAAGACCGTCAACGGCAAGGCGCGCATCAAGCTCTACAAGGGCCATTGCCGAGTGGTCGGCCGCCAGTCGGACACTGACAGCCTGTTCAACGTCGACTTCGCCACTTTCGAGGCGGACGAAGTCTACAACCAGGCCGACGCTGAAGGCTTCATCAAGCTCAATGCCCTGCGTCTGCGCATCGCCGCCATCCAAAGACTGGCGAAAACCAAATAACGCGAAATCCGGGACGCGGAGCGCGAAGGGCCGTTTTGCCTTTCTCGCCCCGCGTCCCGCATTCCGACTTTTATGGAATTCAAAAAACAACAGGCCATCAAAACCTCCGTCGTCGCTTGCGTCATCGACGAGAACGAACGCGTGCTGCTGACGCGGCGCTGCATCGAGCCTTTCTGCAGCCTGTGGGTCATGCCCGGCGGCAAAATCGATCATGGCGAGTCGATTCTGGCGGCGTTGCACCGCGAGGTGCGCGAGGAAGTGGGCATCGAGATCCACGTTGAGGGCCTCATCGATGTCTTTGAACACATCGATGTCGGCGACCGTAAGGATCATTTCGTCATTCTTTACTACCGCGCCGTGCCTTTAAGCCTTGAGCTTTCACCCAACGGCGACGAATGCACCGAAGCCATCTGGGCCCTCAAGAACTGTTTGCCGAAAATGGCCCTGCCGCCGGGTGGCCGCCACATCCTCACCCAGGTGTTCCCCGATCTGCCCTGGGAGCAGCCACGTCCCGCCGATCTTGACCTGAACGAGGAACTTCCCGGCGGGCAACTCACATCCTCCAGCCAGAACTGAGCGCATGTTTCAGATCGTCGACCAGCAGATCAACGTCGAATTTCCCCTCGGGCACCATCTGCATTGTCTCATCGCGCAGATTCCCAACAGCTTGGGGTTGTCGAGCTTTGCCTGCAAACTGACCGATCCCCAGCCGCAATGGGAGCGCATTCGCTCGATTCTCGAACTCGCCGCCGAAGGTCCGGGAAACCTCAAGAAACTGCACTTTCTCATGCTGCCGGAATCCTCCATGCCCGCAGCGCATGTGGGCGAAGCTCTGACCTTTATCGATCGCCACTTCCGCCCCAACACCATCACCATGTTCGGCGTCGAGCACATTCGCCTGCACGAATACCGCGCTCTTCTTGAAGACTACCGAGCCGACAACCAAGAGGTTCTGGCCTCGGTTCTGAAAGACAGCGATGCGGGCGACATCGAGCAGCTGCCGGTCAACTGGGCGGTGATCGCGGTCAAGGAGACGGACGGGCGCCTGCGGGTTTTCCTGCAGGCCAAAAGCCATCCCATGGTGGCCGAGGAAACCATCGACCCCTTTCACGACCTCTATCGCGGCAAGGCCTTTCCCCTGCTACGCTGTACGCCGGTCGGCTTCAACTTCATGGCCATGATCTGCCTTGATTACATCTACCGCGATCTCTACCAGTCCAACATCAACACGGTGATCGAGAGGGCCAACGATCTGTTCTTCCGCACCCGCCAGCGCCTGGACCTGCTGGCGGTTCTGCAATGCAATCCCAAGCCCGAGCATCAGGCCTTTCGCGACGTGGTCAACGGCTTTTACGGCGAATATCTGGCCTACACCCCCGGGGTGCGCGACACGGTCACGGTGTTTGCCAATACCTCCAACGAAACCAGCGGGCTCAGCGTCAAAGGCGACTACAGCTTCGGCCATTCATCGGTCATTATTCACAAGAGCCACAAGATTCTGCCGGTCAGCTATCCTGAATTCGCCAGCGACGATTTCGACGGGCTGCCGGTCTGCCGGCTGCGTTTTGGCGCCGACACCCGCCTTTATTATGTCAACCTGCCGCTGTTTCACGAACTTGATCCCCGCACCACCCGCTTTCCCCTCAAGGTGCATGGCATTTACCGCCTCGCGGGGAAATTGGGCTGGACACGCCTTGAGGATACCGACCTGCAACCCCTTGGCGATATCAGGGAAAAGGCCGCCGCTTGCCCCCTTACTCCGGCCCCGAACGGCACCAAGTAACCCGCGACACCCAACTATTGACCCGCAATCCACCGACAGGGAGACATCGAGTCCATGGCACAGGATAAACTCTGGGGCGGACGCTTCAGCCAGCCCACCGACAAGTTCGTCGAAGAATTCACCGCCTCCATCACCTTTGACCAGCGCATGTACCGCTACGACATTCAGGGTTCCATCGCTCATGCGCGCATGCTGGCCCGGCAAAACATCATCGCTCAAACCGAAGCCGAGCAGATCATCGCCGGCCTCGAAGAAATTCTCGCCGAAATCGAGGCGGGCCGGTTTGAATTCAAGGTCAGCCTTGAAGACATCCACATGAACATCGAATCGCGCCTCATTGAGCGCATCGGCCCCGTTGGGGGCAAGCTGCACACCGCTCGTTCACGTAACGACCAGGTGGCCCTTGACGTTCGCCTTTACCTGCGCGATGAGCTCAAGGCCATCGCACGCTATCTTGACAGCCTGCAGGACGCGGCACTCGGGCAGGCCGAAGCCAACCTCGCCGTCATCATGCCCGGTTATACCCACCTGCAAACCGCCCAGCCGGTGCTTTTCGCCCACCACATGCTGGCCTATTATGAAATGTTCCGGCGCGACGCGGGACGTCTTGCCGATGTCGCCAAACGGCTCAACGAATTGCCCCTCGGCGCCGGCGCCCTGGCAGGAACCACCTTTCCCATCGACCGGGAGTACGTCGCCGAACAACTCGGCTTTGACGGGGTGACGCGCAACAGTCTCGATTCGGTCTCCGACCGCGATTTCGCCCTCGAATTCTGCTCTGCCGCCGCGATTCTCATGATGCACCTCTCGCGTCTCTCGGAGGAGCTGATCCTGTGGTCTTCGGCTGATTTCAACTTCATCGAGCTGACGGACGCTTTCTGCACCGGCAGCTCGATCATGCCACAGAAGAAAAATCCCGACGTTCCCGAACTGGTGCGCGGCAAGACCGGGCGCGTCTACGGCAATCTGATCAGCCTGCTGACCCTGATGAAAGCCCTGCCCCTGGCCTACAACAAAGACATGCAGGAAGATAAGGAGCCGCTGTTCGACACCATCGACACGGTCAAGGGCAGCCTCAAGATTTTTGCCGACATGATCGCGCAGATGCGGGTTAAGGCCGAGCCCATGCGCATCGCCGCGGCACGCGGGTTCTCCACCGCCACCGACGTCGCCGACTATGTGGTGCGCAAGGGTTTGCCCTTTCGCCAGGCTCATGAAGTGGTGGGCAAGACGGTGCGCTACTGTATCGAGCAGGGCAAGGATATCCCTGAGCTGACCCTGGAGGAGTTCCAACAGTTTTCGCCGCTCATCGAAGCCGACATCTACGACTACGTTACCCTCGAAGCCTCGGTTAACGCCCGCCGCGCCACAGGCGGCACCGCGCGCCAAGCGGTAACGCGCGAAATCAAGCGGGCCCGTGAGGAGCGCCAGGCCCAACCCTGAAAAAAAGTAACTATTCAGCGGCAACGTCCGAGAGTACCGCAGGGAAAACGCCATACGGTCGGGCATGGGAGGATTTTTTAAGATGAGATTTTTTGTTCGCAGGCCTTTCCCCATTCTGCTCCTGCTGGCCGCCCTCGGACTTTCCCTCGGCGCCTGCGGCAAGAGAGGTCCGGTGCGGCCCTTGGCCGAACTCAGCCCCGCCGCGCCACCGAATTTCAGCGCCGAGCAGAAGGGGGAAAGTATTTTGCTTTCCTGGGATCTCCCCAGAGTCAACCAGGACGACTCTCCCCTGGTTGACCTCGCCGGCTTTCGCATTTATCGCCTGACCTTTCATCCCGAAGACCCCTGTCCGGAATGCCGCGAGGAACAGGCACCTTTGGTGGCCGAACTTGATCTCGATTACCTGCCGTCAGGCAGCCGGCTTGACGAACGATTGTTCTGGTTCGACACGTGCGCCGCCCTCGGCAGCGGCTACCTTTACCGCATCCTGCCCGTCAATCACAAAGGCCGTCCCGGCGCTGCCGCCCGCAGCCACCTGATCCTCGGTGAACCGCCCGCGCCGCCCGTTGGGCTGTCGGCCGCCGGCCACGACCGCCTGGTGCGCTTGAGTTGGGCACCTGTCACCAGCCTGCCGGAAGAGGCCGAGTTGCTCGGCTATCACCTTTATCGGCGCAGCGGCGACGCGCCCTATTCCCCGCAGCCCCTGACGCGTGAGCCGCTCAGCGCAGCGCAGTTCGAGGATTTTTCCGTGGCTAACGATCAGGTCTACAGCTACGCATTGCGCACGGTCATGGTGGTGGAAGACCGCCGCATTTTCTCGAGCCGCTCAGAGGAAATCAGTGTCGTTCCCAAGGCCGGTCGCTGACCTCGAAGCGAGGCTGCTTTTGACTTATCCCTTCGGGTATGTTAGTTATTTTGGTTTATTCAGGCGCCGCACCCGTATTCTCATCCACCTCAGGAGGATCGATCCCTATGCATCATTTTCAGTACAAAGGCAATGAACTCTACGCCGAAGACGTCGCCCTGCGCGACATCGTCGCCCAAGTGGGCAGCCCCGTCTATGTGTATTCCCAGGCCACCCTGGAGCGCCACTTCAAGGCCTTCGACGAAGCCTTTGCCGGTGCGCCGCATACCATCTGCTACTCAGTCAAGGCCAACTCCAACCTGGCGATTCTCAAGACCATCATCCGCATGGGCGGCGGCGTCGACATCGTCTCCGGCGGCGAACTCTACCGCGCCCTGCAAGCGGGGGTGGATCCCAAGAAGGTGGTTTACTCCGGGGTGGGCAAGCGCGACGACGAGATCGAATATGCTCTCAACACCGGCATCCTCATGTTCAACGTCGAATCCGAGCAGGAAATCGATCGGTTGAATGAAATCGCCGGACGACTCGGCAAGAAAGCGGGCATCGCCCTGCGCGTCAACCCCGATGTTGATCCGCAGACCCACCCCTATATCACCACCGGCCTGAAAAAAGCCAAGTTCGGCATTACCATGGATCGTGCCGTCGAGGAATACAAGCGCGCGCGTGACATGGAGAATCTCGAAATTCTCGGCATCGACTGCCACATCGGCAGCCAGTTGACCAAAGTTGAGCCTTTCGTTGATTCAATCCGCAAACTCAAAGAGCTGATCGGTGAACTCAAGGCACTCGGCATCAACCTGAAATATCTTGATCTCGGCGGTGGTCTCGGCATCCAGTATGACGCCGAGGATCCGCCCCTGCCCGCCGATTACGGCAGCGCTATCAAGGCAGAAACCAAGGATCTCGGCCTGCACCTGATTTTTGAACCGGGGCGCAACATCGCCGGCAACGCCGGTGTGCTGGTGGCCAAATGCCTCTACACCAAAGAGCGCGACGAAAAGAACTTCATCATCATCGATGCAGGCATGAACGATCTGGCTCGCCCTGCTCTCTACGGCAGCTTTCACGGTGTGCAGCCGGTGGTCAAGGACCAGGACGGCATGATTCCGGCCGATATCGTCGGTCCCATCTGCGAAACCGGAGACTTTCTGATCAAAGAACGCAGCGTTCCAATGTTCAAGCAGAATGACCTCATGGCCTTCATGTCCGCGGGCGCTTACGGCTTCACCATGAGTAGCAACTACAACACGCGTCCGCGTGCTGCCGAGGTGCTGGTCAACGGCGATAAGTTCGTCGTGATCCGCGAGCGGGAAAAGGTCGAGGATCTGGTGCGCGGCGAATCCATTCCCGCATGGCTGTGACGGGACAGGTGTATTTCTTTATGCTTGGGTGCCTGCCGGCCAGTGTTTTTTGCTGACCGGGACGCAAGCATTTCCGGGAGGAGGACATTATGTTCAAAGGTTCCATGGTCGCCATCGTCACGCCGTTCAAGGCCGATGGCAGTTTTGACGAAGAAACCTATCGACAGCTTATCGATTTTCAGATCGCAAGCGGCACCGACGCCATCATTCCCTGCGGCACGACCGGGGAGTCGGCGACGCTTGACTTCGATGAGCACGCACGCGTCATCCAGGTCTGCATCGAGCAGGTCAACAAACGCGTCCCGGTGATTGCCGGGACCGGCGCCAACTCCACCACCGAGGCCATCGGGCTGTCGAAGAATGCCAAGGACATGGGAGCCGACGGCCTGCTGCTGGTCTGCCCCTATTACAACAAACCTTCGCAGGAGGGCATCTACCGGCATTACAAAGCCATTGCCGAGGCGGTGGCCCTGCCGCAGGTTCTGTACAACGTACCGGGGCGCACCGGCGTCAACATGACGGCCGAGACGACCGTGCGCCTGGCGGAGATCCCAAACATCGTCGCCATCAAGGAAGCTGCGGGCGACCTGACCCAGGTGAGTGAAATTCTTGCGCGCGCCGGCGACAAGATCGACGTGCTCTCGGGCGATGATTTTCTTACCTTCCCGATGCTGGCCTGTGGTGGCAAGGGCGTGATCTCGGTGTCCGCAAATATCGTCCCTGCCCAGGTCAAGGCCATGGTCACGGCCTTTTTCGCCGGCGACTGGGAGCAGGCGCGCCGCCTGCATCTGGAACTTCTCGATTTACACAAGGCCATGTTCATCGACGCCAATCCGGTTCCGGTCAAAACTTCGCTCGAACTCATGGGCAAATGTGCGGCGCAGGTGCGCCTGCCCTTGTGTGAACTGGGCGCGGCCAACCTGGAAAAACTCAAAACCGTGCTGAAAAAGCACAAGCTGATTTAAAAACCGGGTAACTGTTCAGCTGCAACGTCCGACAGTACCGCAGGATGCGGCGGTTGAGCGCTGCGGCAAATGTTTGAGCCGCAGGTGAGTTTTTGCCTCCCGCGATGCCGCCTCACCCTGCGGTGCATGCTGAACAGTTACAAAAACCGTTTCTCGCAGAGCCGTCGAGCACTGAGGTTTCTCCGGCGCAAAGTGCGCGCTGCGTGTGTACGGCGCATCGGAGAAATAGAAAAGGACTTATACATGATCAAAATTGCCGTTACCGGGGCCGCCGGACGCATGGGCGGGCGCATCATCACCGCCATCAAGGAAGCCGAGGGGCTGGAACTGGCCGGAGCCGCCGAGCGTCCCGGGCACGCCATGGTCGGACAGGATGCCGGCCTGGTGGCCGGCTGCGGCCCCCTGGGAGTGAACATCAGCGATGACCTGGAGCAGGTTCTGTCCGGGGCCGATGTGCTCATTGACTTCACCTTTCCCGAGGTCACCCTGAAAAACCTGGAAATCTGCGCGCGCCTGGGCTGCAAGATGGTCATCGGCTCCACCGGCTTCACTCCCGATCAGCGCGAAGGGGTGGCGCGCCTGGCCCGGAAAATACCGGTGGTGCTGGCGCCCAACATGAGCGTCGGCGTCAATGCCTGCTTCAAACTGCTCAAGGAGGCGGTGCAGATTCTTGGCGACGGCTTTGACGTAGAGATTGTCGAGCTGCACCACAACAAGAAAAAGGATGCGCCCAGCGGCACTGCGGTGCGCATGGGCGAAGTGGTGGCCGACGCTCTGGGTCGCGACTACAATGAATGCGCGGTGTTTCATCGTGAAGGCATGACCGGTGAGCGCACCCATGAGGAGATCGGCATGCAGACGGTGCGTGGCGGCGACATCGTCGGCGAGCACACGGTCTATTTCATCGGCATGGGCGAGCGCATCGAAATCACCCATCGCGCCATGAGCCGCGACATGTTCGCCCGCGGCTCGGTGCGTGCCGCTCACTGGCTGGACGGCAAGACGCCTGGGCTCTACGACATGCAGGATGTCCTGGGCCTGAAATAAGCCAAAACCTGGAACGCGGGACGCGGAACGAGGAACGCGAAAAACTGGCCTACTCATCCCGCGTCACGCGTTCCGCGTCCCTATTTTCTTCAACATACGGAGGTTACATTGGCACGTCTCAACGACAACTACCTGAAACTCAAAGCCGGCTACCTGTTTCCCGAAATCGGCCGCCGCATCAAGGAATTCACTCAGGCCAACCCCGACGCCAAGGTGATCCGCCTGGGCATCGGCGATGTTACCCGCCCTCTGGTTCCGGCGGTGGTGGATGCCTTTCACAAGGCCATTGACGATCTGACCCGTCCGGAAACCTTCATGGGTTATGGCCCTGAGCAGGGCTACGATTGGCTTATTGAAACCATCATCGACAAGGCCTATCGCCCCTTGGGAGTCGAGCTCAAGACCTCGGAAGTATTCATTTCCGACGGCTCCAAGTGTGACTGCGCCAACATCCTCGACATCTTCGACCTGTCCAACAAAGTGGCTATCGGCGATCCCGTTTACCCGGTGTACAACGACACCAACGTCATGGTCGGACGTACCGGCGAAGCCGACGACAAGGGCTACTATGAGGGCATCGTCTATCTGCCCTGTACCGAAGAAAACAATTTCACCCCCGACCTGCCCAAGGGAAAGGTCGACATCATCTACTTGTGCTTTCCCAACAATCCCACCGGCACCGTCGCCGACAAAGCCGAGTTGAAAAAGTGGGTGGATTACGCCAACGCCAACGACGCCATCATCTTTTTCGACGCCGCTTACGAGGCCTTCATTACCGAACCCGGCATCCCGCATTCCATTTATGAAATCGAAGGCGCGAAAAAATGTGCGATCGAGTTCCGCTCCTTCTCCAAAACCGCCGGGTTCACGGGCGTGCGTTGCGCCCTGACGGTGGTTCCGGAAGCGGTCATGGCCACCACCTCCAAGGGTGAGAAAGTCGCTCTCAACAAGCTGTGGAACCGCCGCCAGTCGACCAAATTCAACGGCGTGTCCTACCCGGTGCAGAAAGCCGCGCAGGCGGTTTACTCCGAGCAAGGCTGGCGCCAGACCAAGGATGTCATCGACTACTACATGGAAAACGCGCGCATCATCCGTGAGGGTCTCCAGGCCGCGGGCATCACCTGCTACGGCGGCGTCAACGCTCCCTACATCTGGCTCAAGACCCCCGAGGGCATGAGCAGCTGGGATTTTTTCGACAAGCTGCTCAATGAATGTCACGTGGTCGGCACGCCGGGCAGCGGCTTCGGCCCCAGCGGCGAAGGCTATTTCCGCCTGTCCGCTTTCGGCGATCGCGAAAACGTGGTAGCGGCCGTCGAACGCATTCAGCGCAAGTGGGGAAAGTAAAGCTGATTCGAGCCGCACATTCAACATTGTAACCGTTCAACTTGGGGGGTGGGCACGCGCCCACCCCTTTATTTCTCCTTGGCCATGCATCGGGACAATCTTTCTTCACAAGAGTTGGGCTGGCTGCGCCTGCACCTCACGCCACGCCTGGGTCGAAAAGCTTTGCGACGCCTGCATCAGGTTTTCGGCTCCCTTGAGGCAATTCTTGCCGATACCACGCCCGCGCGCCTGGCACGCGGCGGCCTGTCGCCAAAACTGGCGACGGCGATTCCCGCGGAGGATGATCCGAATTTGGCCGCCACGGCCGCCAAACTCGCGCAGGACGGCGTGCGGCTGGTGAGCCTGTGGGACGCGGATTTTCCGCCCCTGCTCGCCGGCATCCCCGATCCGCCGGCGCTGCTTTACGTGCGCGGCCACTGGCCTCCGGCGCCGGGACTCGCAGTGGTAGGCGCGCGCCGCGCCGGCGCGGAAAGTCGTCAGATGGTACGTGAGATTGCCCGCGATCTGGCAGGCCACGGCGTCTGCATCATCTCGGGGCTGGCACGGGGCATCGACACCGCCGCCCATCTCGGCGCGCTTGATGCGGGGGGCGCGACCGTTGCGGTGCTGGGCTGCGGCATTGACCGCATCTACCCTCCAGAAAACCGGAAACTCTTTCATCAGATCGCCACCCAGGGCACGCTGATTTCCGAATACGCTCCCGGCACCCCGCCCCTGGCGGGCAACTTTCCGGGACGCAACCGCATCGTGAGTGGTTTGGCGCTGGGTGTGCTGGTGGCCGAGGCCGCCGTCGGCAGTGGTTCCCTGATCACCGCCGATTTTGCCCTGGAACAGGGCCGCGAAGTGTTCGCCCTGCCCGGCGCGCCCTACGGCGCCTCCTGTACCGGCTCAAATACGCTGCTCAAGGAGGGCGCACATCTGGTTACCGAGGCGCGCGACATCCTCGATCTGCTCTGGTCGGACCTGGCGCGCAGCGCTTTGGGCGCTCCGGCTGCGGCGCCTGCACCCCTGCCGGAGCTTTCCAAGGAGGCTCTCCAGGTATTGGAGCCCATGGACACAAACGCCCTGCACATCGATGAAATCGTCCGGAAAAGTGGGTTGACTCCCATGGAGGTTTCCGCTATTTTACTGCACTTGGAACTTCAGGGGGGCGTCAGACAGTTGCCCGGAATGCATTATCAGCGCATTCGTCCTGGATGAATCCGGGGTTTGGTTCCCAGAGGAGGTTTTTTGAGAGACAGGGTTCTGGCCATTGTCAGCATCATTACGCAGTTTATCCTCGAAGAGAACGACCTGCTGACGAATGAAAATGAAATCGTTCAGGAACTGCTGGATATCGGCTTTGAGGTCGATGAGATCGACGCAGCCTTTTCCTGGATGGAGAATCAGACCCTGGAGCCGCTGGAACCCTCCCTGCCCAGCCTGGGAGTTACCAGTCAGCGCGTCTTTACCCTGCGCGAGAGTCTGATGTTGTCCCTGGAAGCGCGCGGCTTTCTCGTGCGGTTGCGCAGCCTGGGCATTGTCGATGACAATGTGGAAGAGGAAATCATCGAGCGAGCCATGTCCACCGGTGAGGATGAGGTGGGTCTCAAGGAGATCAAGCACATCGCGATTCTCGCTCTTTTTTCCCGCGCTCAGCAGCAGTGGCGCAAAGAGGTCGACTGCATTCTGGACGACGACTGGTCAGCTCTTTATCATTGAAAATCAGCAGGCTGCAGGATTTCCTGCAGCCTTTTTCGTTTCTGACCCGGCATGCCTCAAAACCGTGCGGGCAGCGAGGAACCTATGGCAAAACATCTGGTCATTGTCGAATCTCCCGCCAAAGCTAAAACCATCGAAAAATTCCTTGGTCCCGGCTACAAGGTTATGGCCTCTTACGGGCATGTGCGCGCGATGCCGAGCAAACAGGGATCGGTGGACATCAGCCAGGACTTCGAACCCAAATACCAGGTGCTGCCTGAGAGTCGCCGGCACATTGATGGGTTGAAGAAAGAGGTCGAAAAAAGCGAAGAACTCATCCTTGCCACTGACCCCGACCGTGAAGGTGAAGCCATCGCTTGGCATCTTCTGGAAGCGCTGGGCCTGACCGAGGATGGCAACAAGCCGCGGGTCAAGCGCGTGGTCTTTCACGAAATCACCAAGAATGCCGTAAAAAAGGCCATGGACAATCCGCGCCGGGTCGCCACTGAACTGGTGGATGCGCAACAGGCCCGTGCCGTTCTCGATTATTTGGTGGGATTCAACCTTTCTCCCTTTCTGTGGAAAAAAATTCGCTACGGCCTCTCGGCGGGCCGCGTTCAATCCGTGGCCTTGCGCCTGGTCTGTGAACGCGAGAAAGAAATCCAGGCTTTCACGGCGCAGGAATACTGGACCATTGACGCACTCCTGGCGCCCACCGCAGCGGCAAAGCGGACCAATTTCAAAGCACGCCTGCACAGCCTCGACGGTCAGCGTCTCGACAAGTTCGCCATCGGCGCGGAGCCGCAGGCCCTGGATCTCGTCAAGCAGATCGCCGCCTGCGACTTTGCCGTGCAGAAAGTCACTCAAAGCGAGAAAAAACGCAATCCCGCGCCACCGTTCACCACCAGCACCTTGCAGCAGGAGGCCAGCCGCAAGCTGGGCTACTCGGCGCGCAAAACCATGAGCACCGCGCAGAAGCTCTACGAAGGGGTCGACATCGGAGAAGGTGCGGTCGGTCTGATCACCTATATGCGAACCGACTCGGTAGCCCTCTCCGATGAGGCCACCGGTCAGGCCCGCGACGTCATCACCCAGCTTTACGGCACGGACTACGCCCTGTCCAAACCCCGGGTGTTCCGCAGTCGCGCGAAAAACGCCCAGGAAGCTCATGAAGCGGTGCGCCCGACCAACGTCGCCAACACCCCGGAGAAGGTCAAGCCCTTTCTCACCTCCGACCAGTACCGTCTTTACCGCCTGATCTGGATGCGTACCGTTGCCTCGCAGATGGCGGCCGCGATTCTCGACAGCACCTCCGTCGACATCGCCGCCGGCGAGCGCTTCATGTTTCGCGCCTCGGGCCAGGTGATTCGCTTCCCCGGTTTCATGAAGCTCTACATCGAAGGCACCGACGACAGCGAGGAGGAAAAAGAGGGAACCCTGCCCGCCCTCAGCGAAGGCGAGGCGCTGACGCGCGAGGAAATCCTCCCCGAGCAGCACTTCACCCAGCCGCCGCCGCGCTACACCGAGGCGAGCCTGGTCAAGACTCTCGAAGAATACGGCATCGGTCGCCCCTCCACCTACGCCAGCATCATGAACACCCTGGTTACGCGCAAGTACGTGCGCCTGGAAAAGCGCACCTTCTTTCCCGAGGACGTGGGCATGGTGGTCAGCGATCTGCTCACCCAGCACTTCCCGCGCTATGTCGACTATGCCTTTACCGCGGAAATGGAGGAAGAACTCGACGCCATATCCCGCGGCGAACATCAGTGGCGGCCCGCCATCCGCGAATTCTGGGAGCCCTTTATCGCCCTGCTCAAACAAAAGGAGCAGGAAGTCTCCAAGGCCGATGTAACCACCGAAAAAACCGATCGCATCTGCCCTGAATGCGGCAAGGAGCTGGTGGTCAAGCTTGGCCGTGCGGGCAAATTTCTCGCGTGTTCGGGCTTCCCCGACTGCCGCCACACCGAGCCCCTGGGCACCGAAGAAAAAGAAGAGCCGGTGCTCTCCGACCAGAAGTGCGACAAGTGCCAGGCCCCCATGCTCATCAAGGAAGGTCGCTACGGCAAGTTTCTCGCCTGCTCGGCGTATCCGGCCTGCAAGAACATCCAGCCCCTGGTCAAGCCCAAAGCGCTGGGCATCACCTGCCCCGAGTGCAAAGAGGGCGAGTTGATGGAGAAAAAAAGCCGCTATGGCAAAATTTTCTATTCCTGCAACCGCTATCCAAAATGCAAATATGCCCTGTGGGATCTGCCCTTGACCCAAGCCTGTCCCAAGTGCAAATTCCCCGTGACCGTGGAAAAAACCACCAAGCGCGAAGGCACGGTGCACAAGTGTCCCCAGGAGTCCTGTGACTGGAAAGAAACCCTGGTACCGCCGGTACCTAAGGACCCTGCGGCCAAAGCGACAAAACCTGCCAAGACGGCTAAGACCGCCAAGGCCACGAAAGCCACCAAGGCCGCCCCCAAAGACAAAAAGGGCTGATTTAAAAACCCTGCGACGTCTTGCCGCCGCACAAAAATGTGGATTTAAAGCTGACTCTTCAGCGCCGGCTGTGAATACGCCGGCGCTGCTGCTTTCTGTGAGCCTGATATGAATGAGCAACTGAGCATTATCGGCGCCGGCCTTGCCGGTTGTGAAGCTGCCTGGCAAGCCGCCGAGCGCGGTCTGAGGGTGCGGCTTTACGAAATGAAGCCACAGCGCTATTCCCCCGCCCACCAGAGTCCAGGCCTGGCGGAACTGGTCTGCTCCAACAGCCTGCGCGGCGTGGCTCTGAATAACGCTGTCGGACTGCTCAAGGAAGAGCTGCGCCGCTGCGGAGCCCTGTTCATGGCGGCCGCAGACGCCACCGCGGTGCCCGCCGGGGGGGCCCTGGCGGTGGATCGAGAGGAGTTTAGCGCGTATATCAGCGCCCGCATCACCAGCCATCCCCGGATTACCCTGGTGCGCGAGGAAGTGACCGAAGTGCCTGCCGAAGGTCGGGTCATCATCGCCTCCGGCCCCCTCACCTCCGAAGACCTTTCCAGAGAAATCGCGCATCTCACCGGTGCCGAGCATCTGTATTTTTATGACGCCATCGCTCCGATCGTCGAAGCCGACTCCATTGACATGAACAAAGCCTGGCGCGCCTCGCGCTATGGCAAGGGCAGCGACGACTATCTCAACTGTCCCCTCGACGAAAACCAATACCATGCCTTTGTCGCAGCACTGCGCAGCGCCGAAAAAGTTCCAACGCGCAACTTTGAGAAACTGATTCACTTTGAAGGCTGCATGCCCATTGAGGAAATGGCGGCGCGCGGTGATCTGACACTGGCCTTCGGTCCCATGAAACCGGTAGGCTTGAGCGACCCACGCACCGGCCGTGAGCCCTTTGCCGTGGTCCAGTTGCGCCAGGACAATCGGCACGCCAGCCTCTACAACCTGGTCGGATTTCAGACCAAACTCACTCATCCCGAACAGCGCCGCGTTCTGCGCACCATTCCCGGTTTGGAAACTGCCCGCTTCGCCCGCCTGGGCAGCATGCACCGCAATACGTTTCTCAACGCACCGCGCTGCCTGAACCGTCACCAGCAGTTGAAAAAGGATGCGCGCCTGATTTTCGCCGGGCAGATTACCGGTGTCGAGGGTTACGTGGAATCGGCAGCGAGCGGCTTTCTCGCCGGCTTGTTCGTCGGTGCGGCGCCTGACAACCAGACGCCCCCGCCACCCGCAACGACCGCCTTGGGTGCTCTCCTGGCGCATCTGGCCGACGCCGACCCCGACGACTTTCAGCCGATGAATATCAACTACGGCCTGTTTCCGCCCCTGGAAAAACGCCTGCGCAAGCGCAGCGAACGGCGGTTGGGACTCGCCGAACGGGCCCTGGCAGACCTGGAAGCCTGGTGGCGACCAATCCAGGAAAGTTTGCCGAGGTCCGGCGACCCCGCAAAATAACCAGGCGACAGCGTCAAATACCCGAGCCGGCATGCCCAATACCCCATCCTGACCCCTCGCCGCCCGAGGCTTCCCCAGCCGGTCTTTTGCTTTGTGCAAACCCGGATTTTATTCTGCAAGCGCGCCTCCTTAATGAGGAATTGGCAATCCCCTGTCGTGGCCCGCCAACTCCAGGGATTGCTGCCGCACGACGCCTTCTGTTCTCTCGCGCACTGACTAATAAACTCTTTATAAACAATCAATTTTATGTTGTTTTTGCGCCTCGCCAGTGATACCTAAGAGAGGTTTCGCCGCTCTGCGCCGAGGAATATTTCTTAATTCGCCTCTCTTTCGCAAACCGAGTCGCCAGGCTGTCCGCCAACCAGCACCGGATGCACTCCAGGCTGAAATCTTTCCACGCCTTGATCATCTGGGGGTAGGGGATCGGTACATAATTTAATGTCAGGTATGTTCTTTGCTTGTACTGGACAAGTCTTTGTCCCTCACCCTGCTGAACGGATTGATCGCATGGTCCACGAACACCCACCAATGGATGATCTGACCACGCTCAGTCCTGCGGAAGTGCTGGAGACTCTAGAGTCAGTCCCCTTTCTCGCGCCCTACGCGCTGGCCCTTTACTGTGAAACCCGCGGCCTGATCTGCCCCGAGGGACAGCACTTCAAACTCTTCGGGCCCTGCAGTCACTCGCTGCTGTGCGACGATCAATGTCGACCCATTCACGAAAATGCTCTCTCTCAGGCCATCACGCGCAACGAACCGGGGGTTTTTCGCTGCAAGAGCGGACTGCTCAACTTTATCGTCCCCTTTAAGCTGACCCGCTCTCAAACCTGCTGCCTTCTGGGGGGCGGGGTTCGCGCACCGGAGCTTGACCTCTCCACCTCGAAACTCCTGAGCCTGGCACGAGAAATCAACGATCCGGGTCTCGTGGAAGACATCGAAAAATTACCGATACACTCCGAAGAAGACTTGCAGGTTGTCGCCGGCCGGGTCGCCCAACTCATGGATGGCACTCAGGGCGACAACCTTTTGCGCCTCGCCTTCGAAAAGACCATGATGCGACTCAATGCCGTCACCGGCATGCTTCCCGAGTTCGACCGCGCGACAAACGTCGAACAGATTTTTCAGCTGCTCGGCGAAACCCTCACGGTTCTCTTCGATCTGCCGCGCGCGGCCGTTATTCTGGCCGCGGACGCCGCACGCAAACCCGTCCTGCGCGGCCTCGGTCAATGGCTTGAGCAGACGGTTTCCTTGAGCGAGGAACAGATCGGCTTGCTGCTCCGCGCCCAGGAGCGGCGCCATTTCTTCCTCGAAGAGGAAGACTGCCTCGGGCAGTTGCCGGGGGTGAAAGGCGAGTCGGCCAACTGCCTGCCGCTGGTCTACGGAAACCGCTCCCTAGGCACTCTCGCGCTGTTCGACGCGGATCTTGCGCCCCGCGATCTCCTGCTTATCGAGTTGCTCGCCGGACGCGCGGCCATGCGCATGGCAAGCCTCGAAAGCGAACGCGAACAAAGCCTCGAAGCCCGCATCTCGGCGCAGATCATCCAAATGGTCAGCGACTTTTCCCTGCTTGATCAGCGCGAGGCCCTGTTCAGCCGGATTCTTGACCTGACGGCCGAGTTGCTGTGCGCATCCAAGGGTTCATTGATGGTGCTTGACGAAGACGGCGAGCATCTCTTCATCGCCGCTGGAAAAGGAATGAATCCCGAACTGGCGCGCAACATGAGGGTGCGGGTCGGCAGCGGCATCGCCGGTCGCGTCGTGAGCAGCGGCCATTCCCTGCTGGTCAACGACATCGAAAAAGATGATCGGGTGCGCTCGGCCAACCGGCCGCGCTTTCGCACCAAATCCTTTCTCAGTATTCCCCTCAGGGTCCGGGGCGAAATTTTCGCCGTTCTCAACCTGTCCGACAAGGAAAACCAGGCGACCTTTGATGAGACCGATCTGCGGATACTCTCGGCCTTCGCTCCGCATTTTTCGGCGCTCATCGAACGCACCACGTCTCTGGAGCACGCCGCCGCCATGGAGGAACTCTCCATCACCGATCCGCTGACCGGTCTTTACAATCGCCGCTTTCTGGAACGGCGCATGGAAGAGGAAATCAGCCGCAGCCTCCGCCAGAGCTTATCGCTGACCATCATCATGCTCGATCTCGACAACTTCAAGCACTATAACGATCTGTGCGGCCATCTCGCCGGCGACAAGGCGCTCAAGCGCACGGCGCGCATTCTGCGCCATTCGGCGCGGGAAATGGATATCGTCACACGCTTCGGCGGCGAGGAGTTCTGTATTCTGCTGCCGGCGACCTCGAAGAAAGAATCGCTGCTGGTCGCCGAACGCATTCGTCACGCCATCGAAAAGGAAAGTTTTTTTCGCGAGCAGCATTTGCCCACGGGCAAACTCACCGCCAGCATGGGGCTCGCCTCCTTTCCGGTGGATGGCAACACGGCGCGAACCCTGATCAACGCGGCCGATATCGCTCTTTATCGGGCCAAAAGTGCAGGGCGCAATCGCTCCGTGGTATTTGAGCCTTCCTTTCGCGGCGACCAGGCGTCCTCGGCCTGAGCTTCTTTTTTGCTGCACTCGCCACACCGCTCTTGCCTTTTTCACACCAAGGATATCTGCTTTGACCAGCCCCATAACGCATCTGTTCCGCAACCCTCCGGGCACACTGGTGCTCGCTTCGGCCTCCCCGCGGCGCCGCGAACTGCTTGCATCTCTGGGGTTGGATTTCGCCGTGATACCGAGTTGCGCGGAGGAAACCCCTCTGGACGGCGAACTCCCCCGCGCCCATGTTCTGCGCCTGAGTTGCGCCAAAGCGCTCGATGTCGCCGAGCGCAAAGACATCGGCGGTCGCTGGTTTGTCGGCAGCGATACCATTGTCGTGCAAGACGGCCTGCTACTCGGCAAGCCTGCCGATGACAAACAGGCCCACTCCATGCTGAGCGCTCTCCAAGGTCGCCGGCACGATGTCTACTCCGGCTTTGCCGTCTACGACCGCCAGACCGGACAAACCCTGAGCGGTGCGGCGCGCACCGGAGTCCAGTTCCGGGAGTTGACAGGTGCGGAGATCGCGGGTTACATTGCCACGGGTGAGCCTCGGGACAAGGCTGGTGCTTACGCCATCCAGGGACTCGGTGCCTACCTGGTGCGCGCTATCGAGGGCAGCTACACCAGTGTCGTCGGCCTGCCCCTGAGCGAAGTCGTTGATGCGTTGCTGTCGCTGGGGGCCATACAAACAGCTTCCTGAGTAAACCTCCTCTCTTTGCAGTGTTTCGGCCATGAGTGTAACCACCAATCTCAATCAGATCCGCGCAGAAATCACCGCGGCCTGCCTGCGCGTCGAGCGGGACCCGCAAGGGATACGCCTGGTGGCGGTCTCGAAAACCAAGTCCTCGGCCGCCATTGCGCAGGCCGCCGAGGCCGGACAGAAGATCTTCGGCGAAAGCTACGTCCAGGAGTTTCTGGACAAGGCCGATGAGGTTCACCAGCCGGTGGAGTGGCACTTTATCGGCCATTTGCAGAGCAACAAGGTCAAATACCTGCGCAATCGCGTCAGCATGATCCACAGTGTCGACCGCCTTTCCCTGGCGCGCGAAATCAATCGGCAGTGGAAGAACCTCGAGCGTCCCCTCGATGTTCTGATCCAGGTCAATCTGGGGGATGAGGAGAGCAAATCAGGTGTCAGCTCCGATCAGACCGCCGACCTGGTGCGCGAGATTTCCGCTCTGCCCCATTTGCGCATACAGGGATTAATGGCCTTGCCGCCCTACTGTGAAGACCCGGAGGATGTCCGCCCCTTCTTCCGCCGCCTGCGCGGGCTTGCCGACGAAATCGCCGCCCTCGAACTTCCCGGCGTCAACATGGGCGAATTGTCCATGGGCATGAGCCACGATTTTGCCGTCGCCGTCGAAGAAGGAGCGACCCTGGTGCGCATCGGCACCGCGATTTTCGGCGCACGCAACTGATTCGTTCAACCCGACTCTCGCCCCATCCCCCTTGAGGTATGCACCATGAACCAGACAGCACCGCGCTCCCTTTGGGCCAGCCGCCTGGGATTCATTCTCGCCGCTGCGGGCAGCGCCGTCGGTCTCGGCAACATCTGGAAATTTCCCTATGTCGTTGGTGAGAACGGCGGCGGTGCCTTCGTTCTGGTGTATCTCGCCTGTATCCTGCTGGTCGGTCTGCCCATCATGATGGCTGAATTCATGCTCGGCCGCCACACGCGGCGCGATGCCGTGGGCGCATTTGTCCAACTCGAGGGCAAGCGCTCACCCTGGATTGCGGCCGGCTGGGTCAGCATCACCGCCGCCTTTCTGATCCTCTCCTACTATTCCGTGGTCGCCGGCTGGACCCTGGACTACGTCTATCGCGCCCTGCGCGGCAGCTTCAGCGGAGTACCGGCGGCAACCATCGAAGGCATGTTCGACGGCCTGATCGCGGATGGCCCACGGCAGATTCTCTGGCACCTGGTATTCATTTGCCTGTGCCTGGGCATCGTCATCGGCGGGGTGCAGAAGGGCATCGAGCGCTGGAGCAAAATCCTCATGCCGATCCTGTTGGCGCTGCTGGCGCTCTTGTTCATGAACGGCATGCTGAGCAAGGGCGCCTGGGAGGGCATCGCCTTCATGTTCCGCCCCGACTTTGAGAAGCTCACCGCCGGATCGGTGCTGGAGGCCATGGGCCACGCCTTTTTCACCCTGTCTTTGGGCATGGCGGCGATGATCACCTACGGCTCCTATATCAAGCGCAACGAAGATCTCCTCGGTTCGAGCCTGCGCATCGTCGGCCTCGATGTGACCATCGCACTCATGGCGGGCCTGGCCATTTTTCCCATCGTGTTCTCCGTGGGCATGGAGCCGGGAGCCGGTCCGGGACTCATCTTCAAAACAATCCCCGTGGTTTTTTCGCGCATACCCGGCGGCTTCGTGCTGGCCATTCTGTTCTTTCTGCTGCTCTCCTTTGCCGCTCTGACCAGTGCCATTTCCCTCCTTGAAGCCCAGGTCGCCTATCTCATCGACGAGCGCGGTTGGGGCCGCAAGCGCGCCACGGCGCTTCTGGCCGGACTGGCCTTCCTGGTCGGCCTGCCCACCGCCCTGTCCTACAATTCCCTGGCGCAGTGGCACCTGATCGGTGAGCGCACCTTTTTCGACTCCGCCGATCTGCTCACCTCCAATTACCTGCTGCCCATCAGCGGTCTGCTGATTTCCATCTATGTCGGCTGGTTCTGGAGCGGCAGCGAGGAAAAGCAGGAACTGGTGGCGGGGGGCTCGGGTTGGGTCTATCCCCTGTGGCATTTTCTGATTCGCTACATCGCCCCTTCGGCCATCGCCATCGTGCTGTTTTTCAAGATGCGCGAAACGGGGCTGTTCGCCTGGTTCGGGAACCTGTTCTGATGGCCGGGATTCTGGATACCTTTCTTTTGGATCTGGACGGCACCCTGGTCGATTCCGTCGCGGATCTGACGACCGCCGTCAATGCACTGCGCGCTGAATCGTCGCTGCCGCCCCTGGATCTGGCCCAGGTGCGCACTTACGTCGGCGACGGCGCGCGCCTGCTGGTCACCCGCGCCTTGCCCGCCGGTGCGTTTAGCGAAGAGAAGCTGGCGCGCTTTCTTGCACTGTACCGCGTCCATCTCCTCGACCAGACCCGCCTCTATCCCGGCATCGCAAGCTTTCTCCGCGCCCACGCCCCTGCCCGCATGGCGGTGGTCACCAACAAACCCACCCAACTCAGCGGCGAGTTGCTTGCGGGACTGGGCCTGGAGCGACAGTTTGCCGTCGTGCTCGGCGGCGATAGCTGCGCGACCAAAAAGCCCGATCCGCAACCCGTCCTTGAAGCCTTGCACCGCCTGGGGGCACGCCCCGAGCAGGCAGTGATGATTGGCGACCACCATACCGATCTGCGCGCCGGCCGCGCCGCCGGCACCGCCACCTGTTTCTGCGCCTGGGGCCTGGGGCACGATGACGGGTTGGAGGTGGATTTCCGCGCCACCCATCCGGAGGATCTGCTGCGCCTGTTTCCCGGGGTCGGCGTGTGACGACCAAGCCCCTGACTCTGCGGGAAATCTCCCTGTTTTTCTTTCCGCTCATGCTCAACGTCCAGTTCATGAGCGTCTCCCATTCGTTCATCAACGCCGCCCTGGCTCGCCAGCAGGACCCCGTCACCTCCCTGGCCGCCTTTTCCGTAGCCATGGTGCTGCACATGTTCGTCGCGGCGCCCTCCTACCAGAACCAGGCGATCACCATCGCCATGGTCCGCGGCCGCAAAAGTCTGCGCGCAACCTGGATTTTCGTGCTGCTCACGGCGGTCTATGTGGCCACCCTGCTGGCGCTGCTCGCCTGGACGCCCATCGGCGATTTCGTTCTTTACCGCTTTCTCGGTGTCGAAGAAAAAGTAGGGGTAGAAGTGCAGGCCGTTCTGGCCATTCTGGTGCCGCTTCCCTTTCTCACCGGCGCCCGCGGCTTGCTGCAAGGGCTGGTCATCCAGGCACGGCGCACCGGGCTCGTCTCCACCGCCACCGGCATCCGCATCGGCGCGCTGCTGGCCTTTCTCGCCCTCGGCGCGCCCTGGTTGTCCGGGGCACGCCTGGCAGCCTTTGCTCTGCTCGGCTGCATCGCGGTGGAGACGCTGTTCGCGGCCTGGTTCGCGCGGCATTGCCGCATCGATCACCAGGGAGCCCAAGAACATTCGCTGGGTGAAATCTTTCGTTTTTCCCTGCCCCTGGCATTTTCCTCAAGCCTGCAGTACACCATTCCCCTGTTAATCAACGCCATAATCAGCCGATTGCCCGACGGCCCCCTGGCCCTGGCCGCCTTCGGCGTGATTCGCGGATTTCTGTTTTTGCTCGCCGGCCCCCTGCGCAATCTGCAACAGGCCTACCAGACCCTGATTCGCAACGCCGCCGACTACCCGGCACTGCTGCGTTTTCACCGACGGGTCTCCGGTTTCCTGGCCGTGCTCCTGCTTCTCACCGCCTATCCTCTCAACGGCCCCATTCTCGGCACGGTCATGGGCCTGGATGCCGAAATGCGCGCCTACATCGCCCTGCCCCTGGCGAGTTGCGCTCTGTTTCCCATCTTTCACGGCGCCTCCAATCTGCTGCGCGGGATATTCACCCAGAACCATCAAACGGGCATGCTCGGCCGCGCCACCCTGTATAAATTCTTTTACCTGCTGATCTGCTGGGGACTGATTCTGTTGTGGACCCCACCGATTCCAGGGGTGGCCGTCGCCATCTTCCTCATCGTTTCTGCCGAATTATTGGAACTGATCTACATGCACCTGCGCTGCCGCGCCCGCTTGCCCGAAGCATTTGCCGGGGTCGATTCCACGCGATAGACTCAGAGGGAGAGGTAAATCATGGAGAAAAAGCATCCTTGCCCCGATTGCAAGATGTGCCAGTGGTGTTCGGATGACCGCTGTCGGCTGTGTCTGCGCACCGGCTGCCGCAAGAAGCTCAGCATGGCCGAGCAGATTGCCTTGTACGAAAAACTCAATGCCTTGAACAAAAAGGTTGATTGAGCAGCTGCACTCACCTGAGCCGGCACAAAAAAAACAGGCCCTTGGCGCTGCGAGAAGCAGCGCCAAGGGCCTGTTTACATTCTGAGTCGAAAAGGCAGGTCAGTTTTTCGCGTCATCCGCCGGTGATTGCGCGGGTCGCATAGGACGACGCTCTTCGCTTCCCGCGGGGGGCAGCTTGATCACCTCGATGTCGATATCCTCGACAATCCCCTGCTCCGGCAGCGCCACCGCGCGCGGCTCGGCGCCGCCATAGACACCAACGTAGCCGCCGCCCATGAGGGGGCCACCACCATAGGATTCGCGCACCCGCAGAAATACCGGCTGGGGCCGATCGAGGCGCAGCAGATAGTGCCCTTGGGCGTCGGTGCGGTCGGATACGCCCACCGGCTGCAGCGACATGCTCGGATCAGCGAAAGCGAACACCAGCAGATCGGCAACCGGCTCGCCGGCCGTATCACGCACTGTGCCGCGAATGGCGAGATCCGCCTCGGGGGCAAAACCGTCGTAACGCCAACCGCCGGAGCGTGTGCCGACATCAAGCGTTTCTCCCGCACGCACTTGCACCTTGAAATACTCGCCTTCACCGCCGGGGCTCAAAAACACCTGGTCGCCGGGACGCGGAGGCCCGAGGGGCGGGCCGGGAGTTTGACGCACGATAGCGCCAAGATAATAGATGCCGGGCGCGGCCTGCAATTCGAAGGAGCCGTCCGCATCCAAAGCGGCCATGGCAGAGGGAATAACGATGTAGCGCCTGGGATCGGGAATTTTGCCCGAAGCGACATCCCACAAAGAGGCAACGCCGCGGTAAGTGTCGACGCCTTCGACCTGGATACGCCCGATGACTCGGCCGGTGTCGGAGGAGAGAGCCCCCTGGGGAAAAATCAGGAGAAAAAACAGAAGAAGGGAATACCGTGAGTAATTCATGGGCAACCTCAGCCGAAAGAGTCAGAGAGAATCTATTTATCCCCCACCGACAGGGCCGCTGTCAACCCGAGCCAAAGCTATTTGTTGTGGCAGGCCAGGCACATGGCACTGCCGGTATTGGGCATGATGAGAAAGGGACGGTACTTTTCGTCGGCGGTGGGATCATCCCAAGGAATGGTGGAGTCATAATTTACATGAGGGTCGTGGCAGGAGCCGCATTCCACCCGGTTGCCCGCGCCATAAAAACGCACCCCGGCGGTAGCAGCCTCTACAGCGGAGTGCAGTTGATTGCCGCGCCCGACACTCTGGTAAGCGGTGCGCACCGCATCATAACTGAAGGAGATGGGATGGTCATCAGTCAGATTCCGGGTTTCCTCCGTAAGCATGCCGTCCTCGCCAAAAGCGCCGCCGATCCGCCCGGCGATGACAGGACCCAGCCAGACCAACGCCACATCGGTCTGCCCACTGTTCATGGTCGGATTGCCTGCCGAGCCGCTGCTGGGCCGCAGCACATGGTTGACTGCCATGGCCCCGTCATGACAGCTCATGCACAGCAGAGATTCATCACTGAGGGCGCGGGTGGCCCCGCCTGCCACGCTGTCAAGGGTTGCGGTGGTATAGTGGGTGAACTCCATGGCGCCCGGCAAGGCCCGGTTCCACAAGGGACCATCCAGGGAGCCTCCGTGAGGTGTATGGCAGAAAATACAGACCTGGTCCTCCTCGTCGGCCACATAATACCACTCGGAGCTGGTTGAAAGATTATGCACCGTGTTCGCCACGCGCTGCGGACCCATGGCGGCCAGGGCGCAGGTTCCGGCAAAAAAAAGTAGGAGAACGATTAAAATTGGAATGCGCACCATTTTTCGAACATACTCCCGCCGGGGGAATTCCCCAGGCAAAGGTCAAAAAAACCGTCGCGGTCAACCTGCCGACTTAAGAACCTTCAATATCTATTCCACTTTTTGAAGCACCAACCTAATCTCTGCAAGAGCCCTCTGGATTTCTGGCAAATCGGCCGCTTCCTCGGCCAACTCCGCTGCCAATGCGAGCGCTTGCTCCGTCCGTTCACCTTTGAGCGCCGCGCGGAGTGCGACGGCCTGAGTTTGGGACTGTCCCTCCAACTGGGCCTCCAGCCAGGTGACCCTGTCGGCCAGGGTGTGCCAAAAAGCAGACGCCGGCACACGCCCCTGGCCTTGCAGCAGTTGCAAATCGTGATTTTCGTCCACGAAAATCACATCCTTGCCGCCGCGCCCATCGACATCGGCGATAAAGAAGCGGAAGATATCGGGCATGAGAATGAAAGTCTTGCGCCCTTTCTGGGCAGCCTGTCCACCTTTACCACCTTTACCACCCTTAACGGACTTACCGACAGCGACTTCCGGAAGCCGTTCGAGACCGACTCCGCCCCCCCGACGCGGCCCTTCATTTACGGCGAGACGCGGCTCGGCCAGTTCCTGCCATTGCCCCTGGTCGTCACGGGCAAAGACGACAATTTCACCGTCGACGGCAACCAGCAATTCTTTTTGGCCTGCGCCGGCCAGATCCCCCAGGAAAGGACTGCGCGCCCCTTCAAGGTGAAACCAGCCCTGAGCAGAGCCCAGCTGCGGATGGTCATCGCTGCCCTGGTTAAAATAGGCAAAAACCTGTCCGCTCTTGCCTCCGACCAGCAGATCTTTTAGCCCATTGCCGTTGAGATCGGCCACAAAAGGCACGGCCATGGCGCCCACATCCACAGGGCCGCCAGGCGTGGAGAGATAGGAGCCTTGATCGAAGCGCGGCAAACCTGCCTGCCCCTGGTTGAGAAACAGGCGTACGCTTCCGTCGGCGCCACCGACGAGCAGATCGGGAAAATCGTCGTTGTTCCAGTCAACGACAAAGGGCGCCGCGCCCGGGATCAGGGGCAGGTCAAGCGCCTCAGCGGCAGCAAAGGCCGGCAGTTCGCGGCCGCTGTCCACTCCGCCCAGCAGCAGGATGCGCCCGTCCTGATCGCCGATAAGCAGATCGAGGCGACCGTCAGCGCTCAAATCGACCAGAAACGGAATACCGCTGCCCCCCGACACCGACGCGCCGAGGGAGCGCAGCGCGAATTTTTCAGGAAGGAATTGTGGAACCAATTCCGCGTAATGGCTCATGCTGATCCCGGAGACAACGGCGAGGGTCGCCACATGGGGCTCGAATCCGGGCGCTTTGACGACGACCGCGTAATCTCCATGTGCAATATCCCTCAAAGTCAAGGGCGTTTCACCCACCAGGCGCCCCGCGTAGGCATGATTGCCACCCAGATAGACCTGGGCGCCGCTTAGACTGCTTTCAATGCGGACAATGGTTGCGCCATAGGTAAAGGCTCCGGTTTCGCTGGGATCGGACGCCAGGCCGTGATTATCCACGCCCCGCACCCGCCATTGGTAGAAAACACCCTGCTCCAGCGCCTCATAGTCGGGAAGATCGCTGAGCATGATTGACGTATGCTCCAGGGCAACACTGATCAGCGGGTCGTTGAAGCCGGGTTCCGTTGCAATTTCCAGCCAATAATGAACCTGATCGAAGGGGTCTGGATCCGTCACTTCGGTCCATTCCAGCAGGCCCTCGCCTTCCATTAATTCGCCGGACAGCGGACTGATGAGTTGGGGAGTTCCCGGCGGTTCCTGAACGGCATTGACGTAAAAGGTTTCCAGGGTACTCCAGGAGCTCTGAGCCTCACCGTCGAAGGCCTGTACGCGCCATTGGTAGCCGGCATTTTCTTCGAGAGCGCCGGGCAGGGTGACACTCGTGGTGCCTTCGCCCTCTTCGACGTCGGAAATTTCCATGACCAGGGCTTCGTGACGATAGACCTCAACGGTATACGTCAGAACGTCACCATCGGAATCCAGGGCATTGTTAAAAGTCAAGGTCGGCAAGGCGGTCGCCACCTGGCTGCCGCCTAATGGAGAAACCGGAACCGGGGCCTCAGGGGGGTTATTGATCCGCACCGGCATGGTGCCGCCGTCAATACCGAAGATTTCCACGCGGCCATCGGCGCAGAGCACGAACAGACGTTTGAATTCGACATCGTAGGCCGCCGTCAAGGGCGTGGCCAATTGCCCCAGGCCGTAGCCGACCTGCTTGTAGGTCGACAGAAAAGTGCCCGGCAACCTGAGGATGCGAATCTCGGCTTTGAGCGAGTCGAGAAAATAGCCGCGTCCCTGGTCATCAAAGGCCATGCCGCCAAATGTGCTCAGGGCCGGAGTGCCGAAAGCGTTTTTGCCAAGCAGGGTGCGTAACAGGGCGCCGGCCTTGCTGAACACCTGGATTTTGGGCTCAA
The DNA here is from genome assembly GCF_000820505.1 of Geoalkalibacter ferrihydriticus DSM 17813. Taxonomy (NCBI): domain Bacteria; kingdom Pseudomonadati; phylum Thermodesulfobacteriota; class Desulfuromonadia; order Desulfuromonadales; family Geoalkalibacteraceae; genus Geoalkalibacter; species Geoalkalibacter ferrihydriticus. The sequence goes on from NZ_JWJD01000004.1 coordinate 179,539, forward strand.
CCGTGGTGCCCTGGCTGAAGTTGTCAGCTACGTGAATTTCGTCCCGAACGTTGTCGAGTCCCAAAGCGGCGATATTGGCGAACTGAGACGGTCCAACGCCAGGTGCGCCGAAACGAAACTGCAGACCACCGCCCGGTGCATAGATACCGATATTTTTCGCTTCCCCGTCGGCAACGAAAACATAACCCTGGGCGTCGACGGCAAGATTGAAGGCGAGGCTGAATTCTTCCGGGCCGCTGCCCAAGTAGCCGAGGACCTCACCGCTCTGCGTAGCGATGCGCACAACCGCCGTTTTGCCCCCGGCGTAAAGCACCTGGGCATCAGGGCTTATGGCCACACAACTTGCCTCAATGGGCAGGGGACCATAGGCACCGGCCGGCTCACCGTATCGGTCGAAGCGCAGAATCATTTGCGAACGCGGTTCGGCCACATACAAATTGCCCTCGGCGTCGAGGGTCAGGTCCGTCGGCGCAGTCATGCCTTCACTGATGCGACCCAGGGAAGTAATGGTCGGAGCCACAGCAGCCACGGCGACGGCTTGCCAAATCACTCCGATGGCCAGCGAAATGGCGGCAAAAATCAAGCCTGATCTCAAGCTGAACTTTAGCATGGGAATCCTCCTCAAGGCGCCAGTGGTCGGCGGCGCCGGGCAGACATTTAGGCAAACTTATGAGCCTGCCCTAAACATCCTGCAAGGGAGGTACCAAAAGAAGAAAAGAGCGAGAAAGAGATGGGTGAATTGCGCGCCCCCGAATCCCGAGGATCCGCGGGCGCGCGGTCGACTCTAAAGAAATCCGAATTTTTTCATGCGATAGCGAAAGGCATCGATGCCGAGATTGAGTTTTTTGGCCGCCTTTGACTGGTTGCCGTCGGTCAATTCCAGAGATTGGCGAATGAGTTCGCGCTCGACCTCTTCAATGTCGATGCCCTCGGGGGGAATTTGAAAACTTAGCGGGCCGCTGCTCAGCACGCCGGCCTTACCGACGATTTCCTGAGGAAGATGCTCAAGGAGCAAAGTTTCTTCGTTTTCCAGAATGATGGCGCGCTCGATCACGTTACGCAATTCGCGGATATTTCCCGGCCAGGGGTATTCAAGCAGAAACTTCTCGGCCATGGGAGAGACGCCCTTGACACTTTTGCCGAACTCGCGATTGAAGTGAGCGATAAAGTGTTCAACCAAAGGCAGTATATCGTCTTTTCGCTCACGCAGAGACGGCAGGAACAGGGGAATCACTTGAAGACGGTAGTAGAGGTCGGCACGGAAACTTTTGTCGGCGATGGCTTCGAGCAGATCCTTGTTGGTGGCGGAGATGATGCGCACATCAACGCTGATGTCCTTGGACCCACCGACCCGGCGAAAGGTGCGTTCTTCGAGGACCCGCAAAAGCTTGGCCTGCATGCCCATGGCCATGTCGCCGATCTCGTCGAGAAAGATGGTTCCCCCGTCGGAGAGTTCGAACAGACCTTTTTTCTGGACCTTGGCGTCGGTAAAGGCACCGCGTTCATGGCCCATCAACTCGCTCTCGAGGAGCGTTTCGGGAACGGCCGCGCAATTGATGGCCATAAACGGCTTATCGGCACGGGCACTTTCGTAATGGATGGCCTTGGCGACCAATTCCTTGCCGGTGCCGCTTTCGCCTTGGACGAGGACGGTACTCGCATCACTTTGCGCCACCTTCTTGATCAGACTCAGCACATTTTGCATGTGGCGGCTGTCGCCGATGAGGTTGCTGATGCCGAAGTGGCGCGACTGCTCCGAGCGCAGATGTGCAACTTCGCGCTTGAGTTCGCCGGTCTCCAGGGCTTTTTTGATGGTGATGGCCAACTCATCGAGGTTGAACGGCTTGCCGATATAGTCATAGGCGCCCATGCGCATGGCCTTGACCGCCGTTTCCAGAACCCCCAAGGCGGTGATCATAATGACGATCAGCTCGCCGTCAAGATCCTTGGCCTTTTGCAGGACCTCGAGTCCGTTGATCCCGGGCAACTGGATATCGAGCAGCACCAGATCGGGGGATTCGTCCCTGATCAGGCGCAGGGCGTCCTCTCCGGACCCGGAGGTGAGAACCTCGTAGCCCTGTTTGCTGAGATTTTGCTCCAGGGACCAGCGAATCAGGTGCTCGTCATCGACCACCAGAATCTTATGTTTGCCCACAGTCATCGCCTCCCTTGGCGTTGTTTCCCACCGGATCGGCGGGCAATTCTATGGTGAACACGGCGCCCTGCCCTGGACGGCTTTCCATGAAAAGCCGTCCCCGGTGTTCTTCCAGCAGGCGGCGGCAGATGGCAAGGCCCAAACCCGTTCCCTGACTTTTGGTGGTAAAAAAGGGTGTAAAAATCTGCTCAAAGGCCTCCGGAGGAATTCCGGGGCCGCTATCGGCGACGCGGATACGCACCCATTGGCGCCCGTCCTGCTCATGAAGCTCGGTCGCCACATGCAGAGTTCCTCCCTGCTCCATGGCCTGCAGAGCGTTGATGACGATATTGAACAACACTTGCTGAATCTGTTTTGCATCGACCCACACCGGCGGCAGCGCATCCGCCAGAGACTTGCGGCGCTCGACATTACCGGCTTCGGGATGCTGATCAGCAAAAAACAGGGTGCGGCCGACAAGATCGTTGATATCGACATGAGAAAACTCCGGCCGGCCCGGGCGGCCGAAATGCAGCAAATCCGTCGCAGTCTTGTTGAGTCGGGCAATCTGCACCAGCACTTCGTCGACCACGGATTTGCGCTCATCATCGCGGTCAAATGCCTCGGAGAGCACCTCAATCGCCGCGCTGATGCCCGCCAAGGGGTTTTTTATCTCATGAGCGACGCCGGTTGCCATCTCACCCACCGAGGCCAGGCGGTCGGCGTGTTCCATCTGTTGAAAGTGATAGTCCTGAAGCTGCTTTCTGGCATTTTCCAGATTATCGACCATGGCATTGAAACCCAGCGCCAGTTGGCCGATTTCGTCGTTATGCAACGGCTTGGCGCGCACAGCCAAATCGCCCTGCTCCACCTGGGTCATCAGCCCGGCCAACTGGCCCAGGGGCCGCTGAACGAAACGCAGCAACACCCAACTGATCCCGGCCACCAGAACCACAACCATGATGAGCGTCGAGCCTGCAAAAAGGGCAGTCGTAGCGCGCAATTGCTCGCGGGTTTCGGCCAGGGACACATGCAAACCCAACACTCCGAGGACCTCCTCGTCGGCCTCGTGGCAGACAATGCAGGCCGATCCGGATCGGATCACGGATTGAATGCTGAGCCACTCCTCGTTGTCCGCGACGAAAATCCCGTCCCGTTCTCCGTTGCGAAATAACTGCAAATCCCTGACGTCGACGGGTTGGCCGATCTCGGTTGCCCGTGATGAGCGCAGCACCCTGCCGTCGGGATGAAAAATCTGCACTTTGCGCAGATGCGGGCTGTTGCCCACCAGTTCAAGCACGATCTGCACTTCCTCGGTGTTGCCGGTACACATGGCATTGGCGATGGAACGCTCGACCGTGGAGAGCAGCACATCGGCATGCTGGCGCGAAACATCGAAGAGGTGCTGACGTTCGCGCTGGAGGTGAAAAAGAGTAAAAGTGCCGATGCCCACCACCAGCAGGGTGACATTGAAAATGAGAATCCGGGTGATCAGGCGGACATCGGCATTTTTCAATGATCGAAACCTTTCCACCCCACCTAACGGATGCGCTTTTTCTGAATAACCCTCTCGGCCGCCTCGACCAGTTCGGCCGCCGTCAATCCGTAATAAGCCAGCAACTCCTCGGCGGTGCCTGATTGTCCGAAGACATCGCGCAGCCCGATTCGTTCCACCGGCACCGGATAACCCTCGGCCACCACTTCACACACCGCGCCGCCCAGACCGCCGATAACGGAGTGCTCCTCGGCTGTCACCAGCGCACCGGTTTCACGCGCCGCCTGCAAAAGCAGATCGACATCCAGAGGTTTGATGGATCCCATGTGCACGACGCGCGCATCGATGCCGCCTGCGGCGAGAATCTCCGCCGCCGCCAGCGCCTGTGCCGTCATCAGGCCGGTGGTGACAAAGGTCAGATCCTTGCCTGGGCGCAGCAGACGCCCCTTGCCTATGGAAAACTCGGTATTCTCGGGAAACACCTGCGGCACCTTGGAGCGCCCCAGACGCATGTAAACAGGTCCGTCATAAGCGGCGACAGCCCGCACCGCGGCAGCGGTTTCCGGCCCGTCGGCGGGGCAGAGCACCACCATGTTGGGCAGCGCCCGCATGATGGCCAGATCTTCCACGGATTGGTGAGAACCGCCGTCTTCACCGACAGTGATGCCGCCGTGGGTAGCGACCACCTTGACATTCAGGCGCGGATAAGCCAGGGATTGGCGAATCTGCTCAAATGCGCGCCCGGAGGCAAATACGGCAAAGGTTGAAGCGAAAGGGATCTGACCACCGGCCGCCAAGCCGGCCGCCATCCCCACCATGTTGGCCTCGGCGATGCCGGCGTTGAAAAAGCGCTCGGGGAATTCTTTGGCGAACTGGGCGGTCTTGGTCGAGCCGGACAGGTCGGCATCGAGCACGACGATGGAAGAGTTTTCGCGGCCGAGTTCCACCAGGGTCCGGCCGTAAGCGTCACGCGTTGCAATCATGGGCTGCGAGTTCCTTTATGCAAGAGCTTAAAAAATGAGGTCCGCGGGCCGGCCTGATCATGGCTCAGGCGTGGCCCAGGTGCTCCAGGGCGCGCTCAAGTTCCTCGTCGCTGGGCGGCACGCCGTGGTAGCTGGCCTTGTGCTCGAAGAAAGGCACACCTTTGCCCTTGACCGTGCGCGCGATAATCAGGGTCGGGCGGCCGCTGCAGTCGGCGGCATCGGCTAGGGCGCGGGCAATGGCATCAAGGTCGTGACCATCGACTTCCAGAACGTGCCAACCGAAAGCCAGAAACTTTGGACCCAGGGGCGCCACGCGCATGACTTTGTCGACTTCGCCGTCGATCTGCAAACCATTCCAATCAAGCAGCGCGCACAGGTTGTCAACGCCGTAATGGGCGGCGGCCATGGCCGCTTCCCAGATCTGGCCTTCCTGCACCTCGCCGTCGCCGAGCAGGCAATAGGTACGGCTCTTGCGCCCCTGCAGACGCGCCGCCAGGGCCATGCCCACCGCCTGGGACAGGCCCTGCCCCAAAGAACCGGTGCAGACTTCAACTCCGGGGGTTTTTCGCATGTCGGGATGGCCCTGCAAGTGACTGCCGAGGCGCCGCAGGGTTTTGAGATCCTCAGCCGGAAAATAACCGGCCTGAGCCAGGCACGCATAAAGGGCCGGCGCCGCATGCCCCTTGGAAAGGACGAAACGGTCACGGTCGACCCAGTGCGGATTGCTGGGGTCGTGACGCATCTGGTGAAAAAACAGCACCGTCAAGGCATCAATGGCCGAAAGACTGCCACCGGTATGACCCGAGCGGGCCGCGTTGAGCATCTTGAGTACATCGACCCGCAATTGGCGGGCCTGTTCGCCAAGTTCCTGCAGCTGCAATTCGTCGAGCATGGTAGATCGATCTCCTTTGAGGGCGCCGGGCCGGAACAGATACGGGCCCAAATGGTCTAGAGGTCCTTGTCAGTAAGATAGGAAAAAATAAGATCATCAAGACTGGTGGGTTGCGCATCCGGGGCCGGCGGCGCAACCCGAGGTTGATCCGCACCTGCCGGGGAGTCGCAAGCGGCGCCGGGAATCCGCGCCGCGATCAGTGCGTCGAAGCCCCCATCCTTAAGCCGGCGCAACATGGTTTTGTGCTGCTCCTTCATGAGGTCTTCGACAACGGAGGCCAAACGATCGGCTTTGATGATGTCGGCGTAAGATGTCTTTTTGCTGGCGATGATGGTGCCGCCGCGATAGAGCAGAGTTATGATAAACGGGTTCTTCTGTCCGCCATCTTCGGTCTGGACATGATAGAGTTCGCCCTCATAGCGAACATTGTGATTGAACCCAACGACCATCGCAACTCTCATGAAACCAGTGGAAAATCAATCCCTTGATAACACACTCCGCGAAATGGCGCAACCCTGTTTCCGCCATTTAACAAAATTATTTAATAAGGAGCCTCTTTATTTTCTCCACGGCGGCCATGGCGTCGCCGCCATAAAGGTCGGCGCCGATGCGCGCGGCATATTCTTCCGTGACGACCGCGCCGCCGACCAGGGTAAAGGCCTTGATCCCTTCGTCGCGCAAACGCTGGAGGGTATGCTCCATCTGCGCCAGGGTGGTGGTCATGAGCGCCGAGAGTCCGACGGCATCTACCTGGCGCTCACGTGCAACGGAAACAATGCGCTCGGCGGGCACATTCTTGCCCAGGTCGATGACTTCGAAGCCGTGATTTTCCAGCAGGGTGCAGACGATATTCTTTCCGATGTCATGGATATCGCCTTCCACGGTCGCCATAAGGATGCGTCCCAGGCGCGGACCCATCTCGCCCGGCATGCGCTCCTTGATGCGGGCGAAGGCGGCATGCATGGTTTCTGCGGACAACATGACCTGGGGCAGAAAGATCTGCTTGGCACCGAAGCGCCGCCCGATCTCTTCGAGTCCGGGCAGCAACCCCTCGTTGCTGATGGTCATGGCCTCGAGTCCCTCGGCAAATGCCTGGTCCACCAGGGCCGCGACACCTTCGCGATCGCCTTCGATAATCGCCGTGGCCAAGCGATCTCGAATCCCCGCGCCCCCCTCGGCCAAGGGCACGGCCAGGGGCGCGGTCACACCGCTGTAATGGGCGATGAATTCCTCGGCCCGCACGTCCCGACCCAACAACACCATGGCGGCGCGAAAGCTGTCCATCATTCGCTCTTCTTTGGGATTGATGATGGCGAGATCCAGTCCGGCCTCAAGAGCCATGGCAAAAAACGCCGAGGAAAGAATGATCCGGCTGGGCAGTCCGTAGGAGATATTGCTGACCCCCAGCACCGTCGCCAAACCCAGTTCGGACTTCACCTGGCGCAGGGTACGCAGAGTTTCCGGCGCCCCCTTCTGCTCGGCGGACACGGTCAACACCAGCCCGTCTATCACCACATCACAGGCCGGCAATCCAGCCTGCTGCGCGGCCTGCAGAATCTTGCGGGCAATGGCGACGCGACCTTCGGCGGTGGCCGGGATTCCTTCCGCGTCCAGGGCCAGACCGATGACCGCCGCTCCGTACTTGCGGGCCAGGGGCAAAACAGCCCGCAGGCTTTTTTCTTCGCCCGACACCGAATTGATGAGCACCTTGCCATCCACCGCCTTGAGCGCCCGCTCCAAAGCCAAAGGGTCGGAGGAATCAAGAACCAGGGGCGCGGCCGCCACGCCGGCGACCGCGAACACCGCTCGCTCCAGGGCTGCCGGCTCGTCCACTCCCGGCGCGCCGCAGTTGATGTCGAGCAGCGCCGCCCCGGCCGCCGTCTGCTCCTGGGCCTCGCGGCGGATGTAGCCGGTCTTGCCCTCGCGCAGCTCAGCGGAATAGGCTTTTTTCCCCGTAGGATTGATGCGTTCGCCGATCACCGCGCAGGGGGCCGTACCGCCGACCGGCACGACCGCGCCGCGGCTGGAAAGAAATAAGCGACGCGGCGGTGGCGTCCAGGATTGATCGCGCCCCTGGAGGGCGGCACGCATGGCATGGATATGGGTGGGCGTTGTACCGCAGCAGCCGCCGATGACGCGCACTCCCAGCGCAATCATGCGACCGTGAAAAGCTGTCATATCCTCAGGCGTTCCGGGAAAAACGGTCTGGCCATCGACCAGCTGGGGCAGGCCGGCATTGGCCTGGGAAATGAGCGGAAGATGGCAGACCGCGCGCATTTTTTCCAGCAGAGCGACAATCCCTTCAGGCCCCAGCCCGCAATTGGAGCCGATTACATCCACGCCGAGGCCTTCGAGAGTCACAGCCGCGGCCTCCGGCGGCGTACCAAGAACGGTGCGACCACCGTCGTCGAAAGTCATTTGTGCAATGATCGGCAGTTCGGAAAATTCACGACAGGCAACCACCGCGGCGCGCAATTCACGAATATCGAGGAAAGTTTCACAGCTCAGCAGATCGGCGCCGGCATCGACCGCAGCCCGCACCTGCTCACCGAAAACCTCCACCATTTCATCGAACCCGGCATCGCCCACCGGCTCCAGAAAACGCCCCGTCGGCCCCAGAGACAGGGAGACAAAGCCTTCACCGGCCGCGGACCGCGCCAGTTCGACCGCCCGCGCGTTGATCTCGCGAACCCTGTGCTCCAAGCCGTAATGCCCGAGCTTGACGCGGTTGCCGCCGAAAGTGTTGGTCACGATAATGTCGGCACCGGCCTGGGCATATTCGCGATGTACGGCGGCCACCACGTCGGGCGCGGCGAGATTCATCTCCTCGGGACAGCCTCCGGGCGCCAGTCCCCGCTCCTGCAGCATGGTGCCCATGGCGCCGTCAAGAACCAGCACACGCTCTTTTAGGGCCTGAAGAAAACGACTCATTGGATTCCCCCTTGGGCAGGCGATGTGGAAAGATCATCACTGCCGCCAACGCCCAGGGGCGGACGGCCGTAACGAAAATCAGCCGGCACCGGCGCGCGCAGATCGACATGACCCTTAAGCGACTCCACCGCCTGACCGGCAACGAGAATACGCACCTGGCGCAGATGCGGAAAATTGACCGCCAAGGTGTTGGCCAGGCCGTAAACGGTCAGCAGTTCCGAGATGCTTCCGCCGGGATGGCGCGTTACCAGGTCGCGGGTGAAGTCGACGGTTACCGTCTCCTCATCAAAAGCCACGCCCAGGACACGGGTTTGCGGCGGCAGCACCGGTATCAGATCGGCGCGCGGGCCCTTGATCAAGGCTTCAATCACCGCATGAACGCACTTCTCGTTATCGGGACAGTCCGGCATCTCGCGCTGCTCGGCCACCAGGAACTCACCCTGAAGGTCGGCAAAATAGAGAATAATTTCACGCATTGCCGGTGCCTCGGCAGGGGTCTCGACACCCTTTTGCGCGGGCGCGAACCAGCCCGCCTTGCCTGCCCAAAACGCCAGCGCGCCAACCACCAGCAGTAAAACAACCAGCCCGGCAATCCATTTACCGGTGCGATCAAAGATCATGGCGTACCCCTTGCCTTTTCCTCTATTAATTGTGTTACGCCCAATCGCGCCGCGGGACGTGGCGGTTGAGTACCGCCGTGAATGTCTGAGCCGCGGGCGAGTTATTGGCCGCAAGCGATACCGGCGCCGCTAACCGATTTCGACCTGCTTGACACCCCCCAGAGGTGCGCCCCAAAAAGTGCCGCCGACGCGCTCGAAACGCTCCGGTACGTCGGTCACGAAAAAACGGTGTGGACCGGGCGGCGAGCGTCGCAACAGATCTTGCTCGGCCAGTGCCCGGGCCACAGTCGCGGCCGTTTCTTCCGCCGAGTCGACCAGTGCCACCTCGGGGCCGAAAAAATCTCCGAGAATAAGTTTAAGCAGGGGATAGTGCGTACAACCCAGCACCAGCGCATCGATTTTTTCGGCGGCCAGGCCCGTCAGGTACTCCTGTGCAACCAGACGGGCAATGGGATGCTCAGACCAGCCCTCCTCCGCCAGGGGCACAAACAGGGGACAGGCCGTCGTACTCACCTGAATTCGCGAATCAAGGGCCTGGATAGCCCGGGTATATGCGCTGCTCTTGATGGTGCCTTCGGTGCCGATCACGCCCACGCGCCGACTGTGCGTCAACTGAACCGCACGCGCGGCGCCTGGCTGGATAACACCGAAGACGGGGATCTGAAAACGCTCTTCCAGCACCGGCAGCGCCACCGCCGAGGCGGTGTTGCAGGCGACCACCAGCACCTTGACGCCAAGGGCGGTGAGAAAACCCGCCGCCTCCTGGGCATAGCGAGTAACGGTTGAACCACTCTTCGTCCCGTAAGGAACCCGCGCGGTGTCGCCCAAATAGATCAACTCTTCATCAGGCAGCAGGCGGGACAGCTCTTTTAGTACCGTCAACCCCCCGACGCCGGAGTCGAAAACGCCTATCGCACGTTCGGAAACCACTGCCGTGTCCATCCTCTCCGGAAATGCCCGAGCCCCTGTGACGCACCCCCGAAAAAACCAATTATTTTCCAAGGATTCAAGCCAGGGAATGGTAGAAAAGCGACCCGACAAAGTCAAGAGAAATGGCGGTTTTTGACTTCCTCCCAAAATGGAAAACTGCTATAGTCAGAATTTGGCTCCACGGCAGACCTCGTTAACCCGCAAAGGCTCGACATGGACTGGTCAGGCATAACAGAGTTTTTCCGTCACCTGCGAACCGACCGCATCCTTGACACTCTGCGCCAGTGGAATCTCGGCGAACTCATTGCCACCCCCTGGTTCCTCGGCTCGGTCCTGGCGCTGGCACTGACAGCCTTCTTCCTGCGCCGGCGCATGCTGCTGGCAATAATTCTTGGCGCTGCGGGATTCGCCTGGCTGACTTCCTATACCCTGGAGCGCGGCACCTCCCTGGAGGGCGGATCCAACGAAGGACTGCTGGTCTTTGTCGGTGGCGGCGTGGTCTTGGTGGGCGTGGTTCTCTACCTGGTATTTATTCGCTCCGACTGAAAGCTGTCCGCTGGACCAGGATCGTTTACCCACTCTTTTTCGCAGAAGCCCAATGATTGGATTTACCACAACAATTCCCCTGGAGATTCTGGTCGCCGCCGGACGTCGCTCCGCTGACCTCAACAATCTCTTCATTACCGATCCCGACCCTCAGGCGCTCATCGAAGACGCCGAGGTCGCCGGCTTCCCACGCAACATCTGCGGCTGGATCAAAGGACTCTACGGCACAGTGCTGCGTCATGGCATCTCCGAAGTCATCGCCGTGACCGAAGGCGACTGCTCCAACACCCAGGCGCTGATGGAAGTTCTGACCCTGCAAGGGGTAAGGACCATCCCCTTCGCCTACCCATATGACCGCTCGCGAGAGACGTTGGCACTGGAGATCAGCAAGCTGGCACGGCACTTCGGCGTGGACAAGGAGCAGATCGAAGCAGCCCGCAGCCGCCTTGACCAACTGCGCCGCAAAGTCCACGAAATCGACCGCCTGACGTGGCAGGAAAACCGAGTGAGCGGCGAGGAGAATCACCTGTTTCAGGTCTGCACATCCGACATGAAGGGCGACATCTGCGGCTTCGAGCAGGAGATCGACTCTTTTCTGGGCAAGGTCCGCCTGCGCCCTCCTTTCGCCGAAAAGATTCGCTTGGCCTATATGGGCGTTCCGCCCATCGTTACCGACCTCTATCCGCGCCTGGAAGAGATGGGGGCGCGCGTGGTCTTCAATGAAACCCAACGCCAGTTCTCCATGCCCTATCTTTGTGCCGACATCGAAGAGCAATACCGGCGCTACACCTATCCCTATGACATCTTCGCCCGCCTCGACGATATCGAAGAACAGATCGCTTTACGCCGGGTTGACGGGATCATCCACTACGTTCAATCTTTTTGCTTCCGCCAGATCGAGGATCTCATTGTGCGCAAACGCCTGAAAGTGCCGGTGCTCACCCTTGAAGGCGACCGGCCCGGCCCCCTCGACGCCCGCAGCCGCATCCGCATTGAAGGATTTCTCGAAATGCTCAAGGCCCGCAAACCATGACGACACTCGGAATCGACCTGGGCAGCCGCAAGGTCAAAATCGCCGCTCTGCGGGCAGGCGAAATCCTGTGGCTGCGCGACTTTGACACCATCCCCTTCTACAAGAGCTACGGCGGCCTGCACAAGGGGCACCTGACCATCGACTTTGCCGCGCTGGAATTGTTCCAGGACGGCGATGCGCCCGCGGCGATGGTGGCCACGGGCTACGGCCGCAACACCATCAACCTTCAGGGCGCCCGCGTCATCCCCGAAATCCAGGCGCATGTCGCCGGCGCGCGCTTCCAGACCGGTTGTGATACGTTCACCCTCATCGACCTGGGCGGCCAGGACACCAAGGTGGCGCGGGTGGAAGAGGGCATTCTTCAGGACTTTCTGATGAACGACAAATGCGCCGCCAGTTCCGGCCGCTATCTTGAAAACATGGCCCAGGTACTCGACATCGACCTTGACGAACTGGCCCGCTATGCCGATAATCCAGTAGCTCTCGATGCCACCTGCGGTATTTTTGGCGAAAGCGAACTGATCGGCAAAATTGTCGAAGGGCACCCCCTGCCGCACCTGTGTGCCGGCATCAACGCAACCCTGGTCAAGCGGGTAATGCCCATGCTGCGCCGCTTTCCCCAGGACGTACTGTTGGTCACCGGGGGCGTGGCGCGCAACCAGGCATTTCGGCAACTTCTGCAACAGGCCGTCGCGGCCCGCCTGCTGATGCCGCCACACCCGCAGCACAACGGCGCCATCGGCTGCGCGATCCTCGCCTCGACCTCAAGTTGAACGACACAACCGACCACACCGCCTCGCACTTTGAAAGGAACACATAATGAAACTCAAAAAACGCGACATCCTCCTGGTAACAATCGGCGCGGCAATCGTTGTCTTTCTTCTGTCCGCCCCGCCTGCAACCACCAACCCGGTCCCATACGACGACACTCACCGGCAGTATTACGACCTGGCGCGCGATGAAGGCAAAAAATCGGCTGAGAGGTTCTGTGAAGACTGCCACAACCAGGACATGATGCCGCTGCCCGAAGGGCATCCGCCCAAATACCGCTGCCTGTTCTGCCATAGACTTGAGCGCGACAAATAGCCATTCACCGCCATTTGCCGACACGTGGCCGGTCCTTTGGCGGATCGACTCGGCCGACAACCCGAGCACAGAGTGGCCACAAAACCGTTGCCCCTTTTTAACATTAAATTTCGCCCCGCTTCTTTATTGAAAACGCTTTCATCTCTCAGAAAAACAAACGGGCAAGAAAAGAAAAAGATTAACAGGCCCGAACACTTAGAAAATCGACCACGGGGAACACCAGCACGCCCCTTGAGCTTGACCACTTACCGAAGCCGTCGGCAGCATGGCGAAAACTTCCTCGGCCATCTTGCGGTTTTTTGTCTGGCACATTAAGTTCATAACCGACAGCGTATGCCCTGCGGACTTCCAACACACGGCAAAAGGTTTGACTCAAATCATGACTCAGCAAAACACCCATCACGCACAGACCGGCAGCCTCGCGACCTTTTTCGCCCCCCTACTAGTGGCGGCGCTGGCCTGCATTCTCGTGGCGACCGCTGCAAAGGCCGCCGACGACACCCGCGAAGTTGCCGCGCGCGTCAATGGCGCCCCCATTTACATGGACCAGGTAACCCCTCTGGTTGAGAGCCAGTTGCAGCGCAATCCGCGCATCGCCGAGCAGGCCAGGGGAGAAGCCCTGCTGCACGACATGCATATGAGGGCCTTGAATCAACTGATTGATGTTGAGTTGCTTTACCAGGCAGGAAGCGAAATCGAGATTCCGGATGCTCAGGAACAGATCGCGGCCTATGTCGACCACTATCGCGCCAACAACCTGACCGCGAATCTGAGTGAAGAGCAAATGCATGCGGCGGCTCATCGCCAGGTTCAAGTCAACGCTTACTACCTCAGCCGGGGCCTTGATGATCCCGAGGTGCCCGAAGAGCGAATCCGCGCCTTTTTCGAACAGAACAAGCAGGACTTCACCCAGCAGCCATCCATCGAGGTCCGCCACATCCTGATCAAAGCAGATCCCGATGGGCCGGACGAAGATACGGCAAAAGCCCGAGGGCGCATGCAGGAAGCGCTGGATCGCTTGAATCAGGGTGAGGACTTTTCCAAGGTCGCACAGGATCTTTCTGAGTGTGCGAGCGCCGCCGAGGGTGGCCATCTTGGCCATGTCGAGCGAGGAAGCATGCCGCCGGAATTCATCGATGCCGGATTTTCCCTGCCCGTCGGTGACCTGAGCCGCGTTGTTCAGACCCGCTTTGGTTTTCACGTTCTCCAGGTTCTTGACAAAAATCCCGGCGGCGCGCCGTCTTACGAAGACATGCGCGATTTCTACCGGACGTTTTTGCAAAAGCAGTTGCGCGAAGAATTGCTCGCCCAGGAATTTGCCCTGCTCCGTGAGCGGGCCGAGATCGAAATTTATCTGCCGCAGCGCGCCACCACGCCCATGCGCGGCACACGCTGAGCCGGCTCAAAAGTCTAGTGAGTGTATTGACAAACTGAGCATTACGGACGATACTTCAGCCTATCCGTCTTGCTCGACCACAGTCGGACAAAGCCAAACCCGTCGCGAGGCGGGGACGGAAAGCCACGGGTCTCTTGCAGACAGCCGGGTTGCCCTTCAGCAGAAAGGGGCAACCCGGCTGTTTTTTTTTGGTTCCGTTTCATAACCGGCGATTCGGACAATTGATCTTTCAGGGCAAAATTACACAAAGGAGGTGAACCCAAGCAGTTCGACCACACCCGAAAACCCATTTCTGCAATCAGTGTCACTGCCATTTTTAAGTTGTAACTGTCATTGGTCTATCTTTGCTGCTGTACCGTCTCATCAATGAATGTCTCTGAACAAGGACACAAGGGAGTAAAGGGTATGAAAAAAAACATTACTAAAGTTCTGGCTTTTGCCGCCGTCCTGGCCTTCAGCCTGGTCGCCACCACCCAGGCAGCGGTACCGCCTCCGCCGGCCAACCAATTCGTCGGCTTTCCCGACACCGTCTTCGCCAATGTTTCAGAAGCCGACTGCCGCGCCTGCCACGGCGCCACGCCGCCTGAAGGCGTACCGGTCGACACGACCTATCTGCCGGATCGCCACCACCTGCTGATCGGTACGGCGATCCCGCCCAACAGCGTCGTGCCCCATCCGGAATTCGGCACCTCCTACATGTGCTTCAGCTGTCACGGACTGACGATGACCGGCACGGATCCCGGCAACGAATTTGAATTCGACGAATTCCGCAATTGCTCCACCTGCCATACCGACGCCTCGCCTCACCACCTGACCAGCGCTGCCCAGATCGGCGACTGCCGCATTTGCCACGGCGCGGTGGTCGACAACGGCCTGCTTCCGGAAAACCGCGAAGTCCGCAACGGCGTCGAAGTTCCCGTGTGGCTGCCCACCTACAATCCCAGCCTGATCACCCCTTGGCCGAGCCGCAAAAACGGCGACTCGGCCTCGGCGGGCAACTGCACCTTCTGCCACGCACCCAGCCCGCAGCAGGCGACGGGGTTGAATCGCGGATTTGCCATCGACCCGATGAGCGGCGTCATGGTCTACAACAACGCCGACACGCATCATCTTCCCGGCTTTATGGGTGACAATGCGGACGCCAAATGCTCCTGGTGCCACCCCGGCGGCTCGCCTTTCCCGATCAATGCCATGAGCATCCGGACCTGCCAGAACTGCCACGGCATCCCCTCGCTGCACAACATTCAGTATGACAATACCGGCGACGGCATCATGCCCGGCCAGATGGATCCCTGGTACGGCCATATCGGCAACAACCTCGACTGCATGGGTTGCCACGCCTCTTCCGCTTTCGGCGCCTCCGCCGCGGACATCGGCAATACCGTACCGCAGATCAACAGCATGACCAGCTATGTCATCATCGAGGGCACGGAAGTCGATGTTGAACTGAGCGGTTTCGGCTTCATCAGCCGCACTTTTGCGGGCAATGAATACGTCGCGACAGTGGTCCTTACGGACAAATCCGGCACTACCTATGAGCTGGCGCCCAAGTCCGTTTCGCCCACCAGCATCGAAGTGACCGTTCCTGCCTATCTGCCCGCCGCCACCTATCGCGTGGTGGCCCAGAAGGCCGACAAGGTTTCCAGGCCCGAGATTCTGGTCATCAAGCCCCTGGTGGCCATTGACAGCGCCGACATTCAAAACAACGGCGACATCGTCATTGCCGGTCAGGGCTTCGGCATTGAGCCCCCGCAGAACGTCCGCAACCTGGGCGTCGAAGTCGCAGGCGCCAAAGCTCAGGTGCTTTCCTGGAACGAGGACCGCATCGTCGTTTCCGCCGCCAACGCTCAGGCAGGTCAGACGGTTGAAGTTCTCTCCACCTTTGCCGTGTCCACACAGCTGACCGGCGAAGCTGCTCCTCCCGTTGTCGAGGAGCCTCCCGTTGTCGAGCCTCCCGCAGACAAAAACCGCGGCCGCAGCAAGGCCGACGAAAAGTCCAACAGCAGCAGAAGAGGGCGCTAAGGCGTTAGCCGCACCTCAGAACCTTAAATGTTCAAAATTATTCTGATATGAGCCATGGGGGGACGTTAAAGCGTCCCCCCGTTTTTCTTGCCGGACCACCCTGGAAGCTTTAACCCCTTACGGGAGTCTCACCCAACATGAAAATTTTTCCCTTGGCACTTTTTGTCCTGGGCTTGCTCGTTTTTTTTCCTGCCGCTCAGACCCAAGCCACGCAGACAAAGGAATATCTGGTCGGCTTTCACAGCCCTGCCCTGGCCGCTGAACAAGGCAAAGCACTCGGCAAGGATCGCCGCAGCAACCGCAGCATGCGCAGGCTGC
Source organism: Geoalkalibacter ferrihydriticus DSM 17813 (assembly GCF_000820505.1). Lineage (NCBI taxonomy): Bacteria > Pseudomonadati > Thermodesulfobacteriota > Desulfuromonadia > Desulfuromonadales > Geoalkalibacteraceae > Geoalkalibacter > Geoalkalibacter ferrihydriticus. Next base: position 195,925 of record NZ_JWJD01000004.1, read on the forward strand.
CTATCCTCACCCTGGCCCTTGATGAAGCCGAGGCCGAGGCGTTGGGCCGCAACCCAGGGGTCGCCTATATCGAAGAAAACCGTTGGGTGCAGGCCATCGATCCGACCCTGGGAGCCGAGTATTCCAACAGCTGGGGAGTTACCCACATCGGCGGCATGAGTGTGCATGAGAAGGGCTATTTCGGCCAGGGCGTGCGTATTGCGGTTCTCGATACCGGCATCGACTACACGCATCCGGACCTGATGTTTCGCTATGCCGGCGGCTACAATTTCGTGTTCGACGATGCCGACCCCATGGATGATAGCTCCAGCAGTCACGGCACCCATACCGCCGGCATTATCGCCGCAGAGCTCAACGGCATCGGAGTGGTGGGGGTCGCGCCGCGTGCGCGTCTCTATGGCGTCAAGGTGCTGGACGGCGCGGGGTTCGGTACACTGGAGTGGCTGATTGCGGGTATCGACTGGGCCATAGACAACCAGATGGACATCATCAACCTGAGCCTCGCCTTCGATTTAGACTCCCCCGCCGTCCGCGACGCTTGTGATCGCGCCTTTGCCGCCGGAATCCTGCTGGTTGCCGCCGCCGGAAACACCAATGGCTCCGCCGCCCTGTATCCCGCCGCCTACGATTCGGTCATTGCGGTCAACGCCACCTCCGGCGACGATCAGCTCGCCGCTATCTCCGCCATCGATCCCCGCATCGAACTGGCGGCCCCCGGTGTTGATGTCGTGTCCACCGCGCGCGGCAATGAATACCTCTCCCACATCGGCACCTCGCAGGCCGCGCCGCATGTCACCGGTGTCGCCGCGCTGATTCTCGCCGCCGGCATCGAGGATGCCAACAACGATGGACGCCTGGCGGACGACGTGCGCCTGCGCTTGCAGCAGACCGCCGTGTCTTTGGGGGAAGCCGGTCGCGATTCTTTCTACGGATTTGGGCGGGTCGATGCCGTAGCCGCACTTGAACTTGCAACCGCTCCGCCCCCGCCCGCCCCCGTCGTCAAAGAAAAGAAGGAAAAAAGACTCAAGCGGGCGGAAATTATCCGGACCGTCCCCCCAGGCCCTGGAAAATCCCACCCGGCGCGCTCCCGCTGAACCCGCCTGCCGCCCTGGTGAGGCCGCACTTGCCTCGACGAAAAAAAGCCGCTCCTTCCGAGCGGCTTTTTTCGTTTCAACAAACGTAACTATTCAGCGGCAACGTCCGACGGTACCGCAGGGTGCGGCAGTTGAGTGCTGCGGCAAATGTTTGAGCCGCAGGTGATTTTTTGCCGCACGCGATGCCGCCGTACCCTGCGGTGCATGCTGAACAGTTACCTAACTTATTCAGTTGCAAGCAATGCTTGCGCGGCCGGCGCTGAATGCGAAACAATTTCTCTGCAAATTGACGTATTTCGTCACGGAACCCGCGGATATTGAGAGAGGCGAAAAACGCGAACTTTCTTCGCCGCGCCGTTGCGACGCAAGACAACCCTCAGAGCAACCCCTTGCCGGTGGTCGTTGTCACCAGCTTGCCGTGCTTGACGCCCTTGGTGCCGATGAGTTCGTCGGCCAGGCGCCGCACTTCGCCGACCCTGCCTTTGACCACCACCACCTCAAGACAGTGGTGGGTATCGAGGTGGACATGCAGAGCCGAGATAATGGCGTCATGATGGCTGTGCTGCTGCTCGGTGAGTTTGTCGGCGAGATCGCGGGTGTGATGATCGTAAACCAGGGTGACCGTGCCGACCGTTTCTTCATTTTCGTCGGCCCACTGCTGTTCGACCAGGGCGTTGCGAATCAGATCGCGAATGGCTTCAGAACGATTGCTGTAGCCCTTGTCTGCAATCAGGTCGTCAAAGCGCTGCAACAACCGATCGTCGATGGATATACCGAAGCGGATGGTTTCGGACATGGCGAACCTCCAGGTGGGGATAAACGAACGAATTTTTCTAGCACGCCCGCCGCCAGGGGTCAAGGGCGCAAGATCCATGGAGAAATTCCTTCCCGTGGGTCATTCGCTCAGGCCTTATCCACAGGCTGTCCACCGCAGGATCACAACATCTGGTGCCCCGAACACAACTTCTAATCTACATCTTGGGTTTTTTGCCTTGACTCACAGCGACTCTGTGCTAAATTCAGCCAGTTGCCAAAGCGCCGCGGGGCGCCGTGAGTCCAACAGAGGGAGTTTGTAACTATGTTGAAATTTATCCGCAAGCGCGATGGGCGCCTGGTACCCTTCGAGGAGAAAAAAATCGGAGAGGCCATCCAGAAGGCGGTGCGCGCGGTGGGCGGCAGCGACATGAATCGCGCATCCGGCATCGCGCGCCAGGTGGTGGGCATCCTGGAAGTCATCTACAAGGATGAGCGCATTCCCACCGTCGAAAACGTGCAGGATCTGGTTGAGAAGATTCTCATCGAAAACGGTCACGCCCAGGTCGCCAAGGCCTATATTCTTTACCGAAACCAGCACGAGAGCCTGCGTCGCACACAGGAATTCATGCGTGAGTCCATCGAGTCCATCGACTCCTATCTCGCCCAGGAGGACTGGCGGGTCAACGAAAACGCCAACATGGGCTACTCCCTGCAGGGGCTCAACAATCATATCGCCAGCAACATCACCAGCAACTACTGGCTCAACAAAATCTACCCCGAGTACATCGCCGCGCCGCATCGCAATGCCGATCTACACCTTCACGACCTCGGCATGCTCTCGGTTTATTGCTGCGGCTGGGACCTCAAAGAGGTGCTGCTCAAAGGCTTCACCGGCGCCTACGGCAAGGTGCAGAGCGGCCCGCCCAAACACTTCCGCACCGCCCTCGGGCAGGTGGTCAACTTTTTCTACACCCTGCAGGGCGAGGCCGCCGGCGCCCAGGCCTTCGCCAATTTCGACACCCTTCTGGCACCCTTCATTCGCTACGACGGCCTCGGCTTTACCGAGGTCAAGCAGGCCATGCAGGAGTTCATCTTCAACATGAACGTGCCGACCCGGGTCGGTTTCCAGACGCCCTTTACCAATGTCACCATGGACATGACTCCGCCTTCGACCCTGGCCGGCGAAGGGGTAATTATCGGCGGACGGCTGACTGAAGCCACCTACGGCGAATTCCAAGAGGAGATGGACCTCTTCAATCGCGCCTTCTGCGAAGTGATGATGGCGGGCGACGCCTCGGGGCGCATCTTCTCTTTTCCCATCCCGACCTACAATCTGACACGCGAACTGGACTGGGAGAGCACCCGCTTCCAGCCCATATGGGAGATGACCGCCAAGTACGGCATTCCCTATTTCAGCAACTTCATCAATTCGGACATGAGTCCCGAGGACGCGCGCTCCATGTGCTGCCGCCTACGTCTCGACAACCGCGAGTTGCGGCGGCGCGGCGGCGGACTGTTCGGCAGCAACCCGTTGACCGGCTCCATCGGCGTGGTGACCCTCAACCTGCCGCGCGCCGCCTATCTGGCTGATTCCAAGGAAGCCTTTTTCGCGCGCATTGGCGAATTGATGGACATCGCGCGCGACTCTCTGGAGATCAAGCGCAAGCAGCTTGAGCGCTTCACCGAGCACGGCCTCTACCCTTACAGCCGTTTTTACCTCGACGGCATCAAAGAGCGCTCGGGAAATTTTTGGGACAATCACTTCTCCACCATCGGCCTGATCGGCATGAACGAAGCCTGTCTCAACCTTCTCGGCCGCGACATCACGACCCCGGCCGGAAATGCCCTGGCGGTGGAAACCCTGGAATTCATGCGCACCAAGCTGGAAGCCTACCAGGAAGAAACCGGGCACCTGTACAACCTGGAAGCCACCCCCGGCGAAGGCACCAGCTTTCGTCTGGCGCGCGCCGATCATGAGCGCTACCCCGAAATTCTGGCCGCAGGCCATGAGCAACCCTACTATACCAACAGCACCCAACTGCCGGTGGGCAGCACCGATGATATCTTCCAGGCCCTGCGTCATCAGGACCAGTTGCAGACCCGCTACACCGGCGGCACGGTATTTCACGGCTTCCTCGGCGAGCGCCTCGACGACTGGCAAAGCGCACGCCTGCTGGCGCGGCGCATCGCCGAGAATTTCCACCTGCCCTACTTCACCATCACACCGACCTTCACCATCTGCCCCGAACATGGCTACATTGCCGGCGAGCACTTCGAATGCCCGCACTCTGGGCATGGCCAGGCGGCCTGACATTCACCTGCGGAGGAGAACATCATGAACCCCAAATGCGAAGCAAAGGTTGAAGTCTATTCCCGCGTCTGCGGATTTTTCCGCCCCGTGCAGCAATGGAACAAAGGCAAGAAAGAAGAATTCCGCGACCGCCGTGAATTTCTTGTCGAGCAGAGCAACGGCAAAGGCTGATTCATGGGCATCAAAGGATTCCAGGGAACCAGCCTGCTTGATTTCCCCGGCCGCATCGCCTCCCTGGTCTTTTTCGGCGGGTGCAATCTCACCTGCCCCTTCTGCCACAATCCATCCCTGGTGCTGACGCCGGAGGATCACCCCGATTACCCCCCGCAGGTGCTGCTGGGGGAACTCGCGGAGCGCCGTGCTTTCATAGACGGCGCCGTGGTCTCCGGCGGCGAGCCGACCCTCGACCCTGAACTGCCGGGGTTTCTGCGCCAGATCAAGGCCCTTGGCCTGCTGGTCAAGCTCGACACCAACGGTCTGGCGCCGGATATGCTCGCAAGCCTGATTGATGAAGAACTTCTCGATTATGTGGCTCTCGATGTCAAGACCGCCCCAAGCCGTTACGGCGAGCTGCATCGCGCCCCCGTCGACCTCGACCTGCTGCCGCGCAGTGTGCAGTTGCTTAAATCCAGCGCGCTTGATTACGAATTCCGCACCACCTGCGTTCCCGGCTTCGTCGAGGAGAGTGACATTCGCGCTCTTGGCGAGCTCTTGACGGGGGGCCGGCGCTGGGTCCTGCAACAGTTCGTCCCCCAGCACTCGCTTGCACTGCCTCTGCGGAAAATCACCTCACATCCCCCCGCCAAGCTGCATCAAATGGCGGCCATCGCCCGCGACCATGTTGCCGAGGTGAAACTGCGCGGCATCGAATAAGCACGTCCCGCCTTGAGCCTGCCCCCCCGGCAGAATTTGCGCTGAAACTACACCTTGACACCTTCTCTTAGCTTTTTTATCCTGCCAGTGATACAATATCCGAATTCGTAGCATTCAAAGGTTGCCGCCAGGCGCTTGCTCAACCCGTTTGACTTAGTTGCCAAGATGAGTTTTCAATTCAGGAGATCGTCCATGAAAAAATTTGTCTGTCCGATTCCGGCGGCGCTTTTGCTCCTCGTCCTGACATCGACATCGGTCTGGGCCCACGGGATGAGCATTTTCGCCTACGTCGACAACCAGGTTGTTTACACCGAGAGCTATTTCTCCAACGGCCAGGCGGTGCGCCAGGGACGCGTGCTGGTCTTCGACAGCGAGAGGAACCCATTGTTGGAAGGCGAAACCGACGATGAAGGTCTGTTTGACTTTCCCGTTCCCAAGATTGATGATCTGACCCTCGTCATCGAAGCCGGAATGGGTCATAAGGCGGTTTTTGTTCTTGAAAAATCCGCAGTGCAGGAATAATCCATGCGCTGGGCCCTACGAACCCTTAGCCTGGGAGCCTGCCTGATGCTGCTGAGCGGGACATTGACGCCGCTTTCCGCCAAGGCCGCCACCGCCCTACCGGAGGAAGCCGCCGTCTCAGCACCGCAGGAGAATTCCTGCGGCGAGGTGCTGGTTTTGCTGCGGCAGCAGAACCAAGATCTCGCGCGCGACATGCGCCGCCTGCATCGCGAGTTGGCGGCCCTGCGCCACGAACTGGAACAACCCGGCCTGAAGGAAATTTTCAGTGGCATCGGCTATATCTTCGGCCTGTGCGGAGTGGCGTTCTTTTTTCTGGGCCGCAAAAGCCGCGCCGAAGACGGGGGATAAGCGGCCATGCATATTTCTGATGGGGTTCTGCCGGTCAGCGTAGCTCTGGGGAGTGGGGCGGCGAGTCTCGCCCTGGCCGCCTGGAGTGCGCGCCGCACGCCCAGCGAAGACTTGCCGAAACTGGCGGTGGTTGCGGCATCCTTTTTCGTTGCCTCCCTGGTTCACGTGCCTCTAGGCCCCACCAGCGTCCATCTGCTGATTCCGGGACTGGTCGGCATCCTGCTGGGCTCCGCATCATTTCTGGCCATCGCCCTGGGTCTGGTCCTGCAAAGTCTGCTGTTTCAATACGGCGGATTGACCGCCCTGGGGGCCAATGCCTTGCTGATGGGCATCCCGGCCCTGATCTGCGGCTGGCTGTTTCAGCGCCTCAAGGGGCACAACCGCAAGCGCCAGATGATCGTCGGCGGCATTATCGGCGGCCTCGGCACGGTCTTCGCGGCCATGCTCCTGGCCGTTCTTCTGGCCAGCGGCGGCGAGGATTTTTTCGGCGTGGCACGCCTTGCGGTGCTTGCCCATGTGCCGGTCGTGGCCATCGAGGCTCTGGTCAGCGCCTTTACCATCGGGTTTCTGTGCAAGGTCAAACCTGAACTTCTGCACCTGGCCCAAACCGGCCTGAAACGGGAACATTGATGATTTCAACGCCCGGCGGAGTCATCCAGGCAGCGGCCGGGATTTTACCCGCCGCCTTGCTGATTCTGCTCGGCGGTGCGAGTCTGGTGGCCATCTTGCTCAAGCGGGCGGCGCGCAATAGGCGCGACGGCTCGCCGGAGCAAAACTGGGCGGTTCCGGTCATCGATCAGGCCGGCGGCGACTCGCCCTTTCACTGCTGGGATGTGCGCTTTAAACTCGTGAGCCTGCTGGCCTTTGCTTTTTTCATCGTCGCGACGCGCTCCCTCACCAGCGCGCTGCTCGCGCTGGGGTTGGCCGCACTCACTGCGGCGGCCGCGCGGGTCTGCTGGAAGCGCGTCGGGCGGAGGCTGCTGGCCATGAGCGGCTTTCTCGCCATGTTCGTCATCGTCATGCCGTTGACCGCGGTGGTTTATCCCGACGACACCCTGTTGGTTTTTCCGGAGATTTCGCGCCTGCCCCTCAATCTGCGCGGCCTCGAACTGGCGCTTGCGATCTGCGCCAAGGCCTGTGCCGTAGCCCTGCTCATGGAGCCGCTGCTGGCCACCGCGCCTCTCTCCACCACGCTTGAGGGACTCACGCGCCTGGGGGTACCGCCCAAAGTCGGCCAGATGATCCTGCTCGCCCACCGCTACATTTTCGTCTTTCTTGAAGAAGCGCGCCGCATGACGATCGGCATGAATGTGCGCGGTTTTCGCAAACGCACCCAGGTGGAGACCCTGCGGGTCATGGGCAATTTTCTCGGCATGCTGTTCATCCGTAGTTTCGAGCGCACCCATCGGGTGTTCGACGCCATGCAGGCGCGTGGGTTCGAAGGCGTCTTTCCGCAACAGGCGCAATTTCACGCCCAACCCAGCGATTGGCTCAAGGGAGCCTTCTTCTTGGCCCTCGGGCTGTTTCTCGTAATTTTCGATCGCCTCTGGTCCTGAACCACGCCAAGGAGGACGCTTCTTCCCAATGCACCAGATTCATCGCCTGCCCCCCATGCCTTTTACGGGCGAGGCCCTGTTCGACATTCGCAGGCTCAATTTCCACTATCCCAACGGCCACTGCGCCCTGCGAAACATCGACTTGCGCATCGCACCCGGCGACCGCATCGCCCTGGTCGGGCAAAACGGCTCCGGCAAATCAACCCTGGTGCGCCACCTCAACGGCCTCTTGGCCGTGCAGCAGGGCCGCCTTACCTACAAGGGGCTGCCCCTTGGGGGTGAACACCTGCGGCGCGCGCGCCTCGAAATCGGGCTGCTCTTTCAAGACCCCGACGACCAGTTGTTTTGCAACTCCCTTTACGAAGATGTCGCCTTCGGCCCCCTCAATCAGGGCCTGCAAACCCCGGAGGTTGATCTGCTGGTCAAAGAGTCCCTGGCACAGGTCGGTCTCGGGCATCTGCTGTACAAACCCTCTCACCACCTGAGCTACGGGCAGAAAAAACGCGCGGCTCTCGCCACGCTTCTGGCCATGAAGCCTGAAGTGCTGATCCTCGATGAGCCCACCGCCAACCTGGATTCGGCCCAGGAAAACATCCTCATCGAGCTGCTGCGCGACTTTGCGGGCACCCTGATCTGCATCACCCACGACCTGCTCTTCGCTTATGAACTCTGCCGCAGGGCGGTGGTTCTCGACCAGGGCCGCATTCACCACGATTTCAGCATGCCTGAGCTGGTTTCGCATCGCCCTTCCCTGCGCGAACACGGGCTGGATTTCTCCTTCCGTCTGCACGATCCCCTGGCCACGGCAGCGCCTCTGCCTGCGGCTGAAATTGCCGAACTCGCACCGCCCCGGGCTGTGGCGCCGCCCCCGTCCGGTGCCGGGCACGCCCCTCCCCTGGTGGAGCTGCGCGCTTACCATTTTGCCTATCCGGACGGCACCTGCGCCCTAAACGGCATCGATTTCAGCCTGAGACCAGGCGAAAGCGTCGCCGTCGTCGGCGAAAACGGGGCTGGCAAAACAACTCTGTTATCCTGTCTCCTGGGTGTGCGCCACGGCGAGGGCGCGCATCTTTTCGCCGGACGACCGGTCGGCAAAAAACAGCGCCGCGAACTCTGGCGCCAGGTCGGCATGGTGTTCCAGGATCCATCCGATCAGCTCTTTTGCGCCAGTTGCGCCGAAGAAGTGGCTTTTGGTCCGCGCCAGATGGGCCTGCCCACCGACGAGATCGCGCGGCGCGTGGCGGAAGCCCTGGCCCGAGTGCGGCTGGCGGGCTATGAAGAACGCGTGCCCCTGCATCTTTCGGGCGGCGAGCGTAAGCGGCTGGCCATCGCCACGGTTCTGAGCCTCAACCCCGAAATCCTCATCCTCGACGAGCCCACCGCCGGCCTCGACCCCCAGGGCGAAGAACTCTTGCTGGAGATTCTAGGAGAACTTTCACAAACCCGCGTCCTGGTCAGTCACGACCCCTATCTGGTCGGCAAGCTGACACAACGCACCCTGGTCATGCACCAGGGCCGCATCCTTGAGGATTATTCCACCGCAGAATTTCTCGCCGATCAGAACCACAAAAACCTGAACGCTTTGGCCCTGAGTTACAAGTCTGTCTGCTGCAACGAAATTCGGGAATTACAGCACCGCCATGAGCACAGCCACCCTCATCGCCATCTGCACGAACATGCCCACCGCCACGGCGACTTGGTACACTGTCACCTCCATGAGCATGAACACATGCATCCGCACGACTACATCCATGCACATCACACCCATTCAGAGCAACATGACCACCCCCCGCAACCGCGCTACCACGAGCACGGCCATGCCGAACATGAACAGGAGCCTCACGAGCATGAACATCGTCCGGAGGCTCCCCTTGAACCTAAAAAAACGGCGCCGGACGCAGACAGATAGCACGTTTTTTATTTTCGTAACAATTAATTTGACATACGTATTTTTTTTTCGTATGTTCTGACCTGGTTGTGCTTCCGTCCTTGGCAGGGGGAATAGCAGCCAACCTGCAATCGACTCTCCTACCTTGGAGCCCCCTTTTGTTCATGGGGGCAGCAACGGCCTCCCATCCGCGCTGCCCCCTTTTTTCATTTTCAAGCCCCACCTCGTGCCACATGCGGCTCGTCCTGTCTTCTAATTCCGGCTCTTTTCAGCGCGTTTGCGTTACGCCAACCTGCCTAAGTGCGCGAGACACTAGCCCGTATTGCGCAACCCCGCCGCGATGCCGTTAATGGTTGAAGCCAGCACGTAATTGAGTTCATCGCTGTCCTCGCCGCTGCGCTTGCGGCGCAGCAACTCAACCTGAATCAGACTCAGGGGATCGACATAGGGGTTGCGCAGGCGCAGACTCTGGGCCATATCGGGCGTGCGCTCCAGCAGCTTCTGCTGGCCGCTAACCGCCAGAACCATCGCGCGGGTGCGCTCAAACTCCTCCACAAACAAAGCAAACACCCGCTCACGCAACGCCTCGTCCGCGACCAGCCCCGCATAGAGCCGCGCCAGGGGCAGATCGACTTTGGCCAGCGCCACTTCGACATTGCGCACCAGATCGCGAAAAATGGGGAAGTTCTTCATCATGGCCTGCAGCAGATCCAGACCGCCCTGATGCTTTTTCGTGAACGCCTCAAACGCACATCCGACGCCGTACCAGCCGGGAAGCAGGTGGCGGCTCTGAATCCAGCCAAAGCCCCAGGGGATGGCACGCAGATCGTCGAGGCTGCGGTTATCGCTGCGCCGCGCCGGGCGCGAACCGATTTTGGCCAGGTCGAATTCCAGCACCGGCGTGGCCTGCTCGAAATAAAGCAGGATATCGGGGTTATCGGCAATGTCCCGGCGGTAGCAGGCAAAAGCGCTTGCCGACATTTCATCCATGGCCTCAAGCCACTGCGATTGCGGCTGGGGGTCGGCCACGCCGGGGCGCGTCAGGGCTTCCAGCGAAGCGGCGACCATGAGTTCCAGATTGCGCAGAGCCAGAGAGGCGTCGGCGTACTTGAAATTGATCACCTCGCCCTGTTCGGTGATTTTCAGGCACCCCTCAAAGGCACCGGCCGGCTGGGCGACGATGGCGCGATGGGTGGGACTGCCGCCGCGCCCCACGGTGCCGCCGCGCCCGTGAAAAAGCTGCAACCGCACCTGGCACTGCTCAGCGACGCGATGCAGATCGCGATGCGCCTTAAAGATCTCCCAGGTGCTGGTGAGCATGCCGCCGTCCTTGTTGGAATCCGAGTAGCCAAGCATGACTTCCTGGCGGCGCTGCCAGGAATCGAGCAGCGGCTGGTAGTCGGGCGCGCTCCACAGCGCACGGCAGATATCAGGAGCGTTTCGCAGATCGGTAATGGACTCGAACAGGGGCACCGGCATCAGACCCGGATCTCCGCGCTCCTCGCCCCCCCGGACCTCGATCCCGGCCACCCCGCACAGCCATACCAGGTTGCGCAGATCCGCCGCGCAGGTGGCGCCGCTGATGACGTAACTGCGGATGGCCTGAGGGGGATATTCGCGCTTAAGAGCGGCAATTGTCTTGAGGGTATCGAGCAGCTCGATGGTCGCGGCGCTGGGCTGCGGTACCGAGGCAGCACCGGACTGTTCATCGAAGTGCGCCATGGCGCCGAGCTCCTCCACCGCGGCACGATGAACGCGGGCATGCTGACGGATGTCGAGGCTGTGCAGATGAAATCCGAAGGTCTCCAGGCGGCGCAGCACCGGATCGACATAATTGCGCGCCAACCGTTCCGCACCATGGGCGGACAGGCTGCGCCGCACCAGGCGCAGCTCCGCGGCTAACTCCTCGGCGTCGGCGTAGCCTTCGGCCTGGTTGGGATCAACCAGAGTCTGTTTCAGCCGATACAGGGCGATACGCAGAAATTTGCGGTAATGCTCGCAATCGGGATAGCCGGCGGTACTTGACGCGGTCTCGGGAAAGGCCTCCTGCGCTTTGGCCGCTGCCGCAAGCAGCTCGTCGCTCGCGCCGACCCGGCAGGCCGAAGGCGTGAGCAGCTCGCGCAGCTCTTCCAGGTTGTCGAGATACACCCCGAGAATGACTTCCCGCGCCCGCTCCAGCGCATCACGTGTGGCCGCCGGGGTGACGAAGGGATTGCCGTCACGATCGCCGCCGATCCAGGAACCGAAGCGCACCACCACCGGCAACTCTGCAGGGGTCGGCGATTGCCCGTACACATCGCTGAATGCCTCTGCCAGGTCGCGGTAGAAATCGGGTAGAGGATCGATGAGAGAACCCCGATAGTGGTCGATGCCCATGCGGATTTCGTCTCCCACCTTCGGCTGGCGACGGCGCACTTCATCGGTCTGCCACAGGGCGTTGATCTCGGTGAGGATTTCATCCTGCATGTGCGCCGCCTCGCTGGCGGACAGGGGCAGGCGATCGAGGCATTCGAGCATGCGATCGAGGCGCCGGCGTTTGTAGCGCACCACACGCCGCGCGACTTCCGTGGGATGGGCGGTGAACACAGGGATGACGCTGACACGCGCCAACTGCGCGAGGGCGCTCTGCATGTCGCATCCGGCGTCTTTGAGGCGCTGCAGGGTGCCGCGCATGGAGCCCGGCTTGTCGCCGCCGGGCTGCAGGCGCGCCGCCCGCCGGCGGCGCTTGCGGTGGTTGGTCTCGGCCAGGTTGGTCAACTCGAAATAGGTGGCAAAGGCCTTGACGATCTGGTGCGCGTCATGCAGCGACAAACCGGCGACCAGCTTCTGGGCCTCTGCCTCCAGCTGCTGCTCCTCTGCGCAGTTCAGAGCGGCGCTCGAGCCTTCGGCACAGATCTCGCGATGGCGAATGGCACCGGTGCGCAAAGCTTCTTCGGCGGCGAAGATATGCTCGCCGGCCTGTTCACGCAGCACGACGCCGAGCAGTTTGCCCAGCGAGCGCACATCGCGCCGCAGGGGCAGTTCCTTGCGCTGCCCATCGCAGGTGATCAATTCCTCCAGGCGCTCGGCCTGGTTGTCTGCGCGCCAGAAAAGTTCCGGTTTTTCCATGTCCACCCCTTGAAGATTGAAGGTTCAGCCGAAAGAATCAGAGTAGATAGAATCCCTGAATCAGTAACTGCCACTCAATCTTAAGGGCTGTGCGGCAAGATGCAAGCGGCACGGACAGAGACTGGGGAAAATCAGCGCTGCTCGAACATTCCGCTCACCGATTCGACCAGAATGTCGAAAGCCTGCTCGCGGGTCACATCTTTGGGCAGCCAGCGCACCAGCACCTCTTCAAGTTCATTGAGCACGTTGCCGTCGCGACAATCGTAGGCATCCATCACCGCTTCCAGCATGGGAATGACCTCGAACAGGTCATCGGCCGCAAAGGCATGGCTGTCGGGCTTGCCGATGAATTTCGGACTGTGCTTGTTGGCGTGGTTTTTGGGGTAACGATAAAAAAGATCGGACGGATTGATTCTGATTCCCATGAGCCGGCTCCTGAAAAGAGGTTGGAAATTGCAGATCTTGCGGGAAGCCCTCTATAGCAGTTGGGTCACGCCCTGCTAGACTTAAGGCATGTCCATCCTTGCCATGCAAAAGGTTCACCAGCACGACAAATAGCGGAAAATGGCGGTTTCTCCCGCGCGAATGCCTCACAAAGAGCCCTTAACCCATGCCCTTTGCCTGCAAAACAAGCATTCTCTCTCCCCGTGCCGATCCTGCCCACCCGCGCGCAAACAGGCCACCAGAAAATATAACCAAGCCGGTTGCATTTTATTTTTTCAGCAGTATACTACGGCCAATTTTTTATTTTCGCCATCTCAACGGGCAGGAGGCAGCATGGAAACACCGAACTACAATGTAGCCATTGTGCGCAGCTTCATTCACTGGAGTATTCTCTGGGGAGTGGTCGCGATTCTGGTGGGGGTTCTCATTTCCTTTCAACTGGTCTACCCTAACCTGAATCTTCCGCCCTATCTCACCTACGGTCGCCTGCGCCCTCTGCACACCAATGCCGGTATCTTCGGCTGGGCCATCGGCAGTTTCTTTGCCCTCTACCTCTACATGGTGCAGCGCCTGTGCCGTCGGCCTCTGTGGAGCGATGGGCTTGCGCGTTTTCAGCTCTACCTGTTCAATTTCACCATCATCGTTGCCGCCGTCACCCTGCTTATGGGCTTTACCCAATCCAAGGAGTATCATGAGCTGGAATGGCCGGTGGACATTCTGGTGGTGGTACTGTGGGTGGTCTTTTCAGTCAATGTCCTCATGACCATCTTCAAGCGCAAAGAGCAACAGATGTATGTTTCCCTGTGGTTCATGGCCGCCTCCCTGATCGGGGTGGCGATTCTCTATCTGGTCAATTCCGCGGCGATCCCCGTTTCTCTGTTCAAATCATACTCGGCCTACGCCGGTGCCAACGACGCCAATGTGCAGTGGTGGTACGGCCACAACGCGGTAGCCATGGTGCTGACCCTGCCGCCGCTGGCCATCTTCTATTATTTTCTGCCCAAATCAACGGGGGTCGCCATCTACAGCCACCGCCTGTCCATCGTTGCCTTCTGGAGCCTGGTCTTCATGTACCTGTGGACCGGCGCCCACCATCTGCTGTGGACGCCGATCCCCGACTGGGTGCAGACTCTTGCCATGGCTTTCTCCATCATGCTCATCGCCCCGTCCTGGGGCTCGGTCATCAACGGCTATCTGTCCATGAACGGCCAATGGCATCAGATGCGCGAGAATTACCTGGTCAAATTTCTGATTCTCGGCATCACCTTCTACGGCCTGCAGACCCTGCAGGGGCCGCTACAGGCGGTGCGCTCCTTCTCGGCGTTCATCCATTACACCGAATGGGTGCCGGGTCATGTGCACATGGGAGCGCTGGGCTGGGTGTCACTGGTGCTGTTCGCAGCCTTCTATTACCTGGCGCCGCGCATCTACGGCCGCGAGCTCTACAGCATCCCCCTGGCCAATCTGCATTTCTGGCTGGTGCTCCTCGGTCAGTTGATCTACTCGGTGAGCATGTGGATCGCCGGGGTGCAACAGGCCGGCATGTGGCATGCCATTGGCCCCGATGGCAGCCTCGCCTACTCCTTCGTGGAGAGTCTCATTGAAATGTATCCCTACTATTGGGTGCGCGCCTTCAGCGGGGTGATCTATGTCGCCGGAGTGGCGGTCTTTATTTACAACCTGGCCATGACCGCCCGCCGCGGCAAGCCCCTCACCGCGGCCACTGCCTGAGAGAGGAGATTGTTTATGTTCGGCTCCTGGGAAATCAAGCCTTCTGTCTTCCTCGCCCTGGCGACCCTCGCCATTCTGGTCGGCACGGTCGTCACCATGGTGCTACCCTTTGCCTGGATCAACACCGAGGGCGACCGCATCGAAGGGGTGACCCCTTACAACCCTCTCGAACTGGCCGGGCGTGATGTTTACATTCGCGAAGGCTGCAACAACTGTCACACTCAGACGATACGCCCCCTCGTGGCTGAAGTACTGCGCTATGGCGATTATTCGCGCGCCGGTGAATTCGTCCACGATCGCCCCCACCTGTGGGGATCGCGCCGCACCGGTCCTGATCTGGCGCGCATCGGCGGCAAATATCCCGATGCCTGGCATTATCAGCACATGGCCGATCCGACCGTTTTTGTGCCGCGCTCCAACATGCCGGCTTATGCCTTTCTCAACAACAGGCAGGTCGATCCTGATCTGACGCGGCGCAAGATGGAGATCCTGAGATTCCCCTACGAGGTGGAGCAGATCAGCGCACTGCGCGGCAAGACCGAAATGGATGCCATCGTCGCCTACATGCAGAAACTCGGCACCGGGGTGGAGCGCACCGAAGTGGCTGCAACCCTTGCCTCCCCGACGACGGATAAAAACCCCTTCGGCGACGACCCACAGGCCCTTAAGGAAGGCGCCGATCTCTACCGGCAACACTGTGCCGCTTGCCACGGCGCCGATCTTCAGGGCGGCATCGGGCCGGAGCTTGCCACGCCAGGCCGGGATGACGCGGATCTGTTTCAGGTGATTTTCCACGGCATCATCGAAGGCGGTATGCCGTCCTATGCGACTTTGGGACAAGAGCGGGTCTGGAAAATGGTCGGCTACATTCAGTCGCGACAGGAGTAGGGCATGGGACTCAAGGAAATTCTGTATCTGGCGGTAACTATCGGCATGTTTGCGGTGTTCGCTGCGATTGTGCGCTATGTTTACAACAGCAAACGCCGCCGCCGGCTGGAAGAGCCCAAACATCGCATGCTTGATGAGGATTGAACCGCGACACCCAGGATTCTTTCACCAGAGGAGATCGACGCCATGCTTGAGGATCACCAACACAAACGCCCGGCGCGTGAATTCGACGGCCTGATCGAAATGCGTTCGACGCCTGTGCCCCGCTATTTCAGCATCCTTTTTTACGGTCTGATCATTTGGGGGGTGCTGTTCATGGCCTACTACCTTTTCAGCGGCTGGAGCTCCGAAGGAGAGTTCGCGCGCAAGATGAGCGCCCATCTGGAACAGACCGCCGCGCAGCAGACCCAACCCGGCACTCAGGCCACGCCTGCGGTCGATGCGGACGAGGCGCGCCACCTCTATAACCAGCACTGCGCAGCCTGTCACGGTGGCAGCGGGCAGGGCGGTATCGGCCCGGCCCTGGATGACACGCAATACAAGTACGGCAATGAGCGCGAAGCCGTCATTCAGAGCATCGCCCAAGGCCGGCCTGCAGGCATGCCCGGTTACAACAATCAGTTTTCCGCCGCCCAGATCGAGGCCTTGGCCGATTATCTGAAAAAGCTGTGACGCATTTGACCATCGCGCCCGGCCTGCTCGGTCCCTGGCGCCGAGGTTTCCAGTGGGCATTGAGCCTCACGCTGCTCGGTGTTCCCTTCATGCACCGGGGCGGCGAGAGTCTGTTGCGGCTTGACTTGCCCGGACGGACTTTGTATGCCGCGGGACGTTCCCTGCCCATCGAAGATCTCTATCTGGCTCTGCTGCTGGGCATCGCGCTAATTCTGCTATTTCTGCTCCTCACCCTGGCCCTGGGCCGCGCCTGGTGCGGTTGGGCCTGCCCACAAACCACCCTGAGCGATCTACTGGAGTGGTTCGAGGGGTACAGCGCTCGTCTTATGCCCGCCGCCGGGCCCTGGTGCCGCGCCGGATTGCGCCATCTGTTCTGCCTGGCATTGGCCCTGCTGGTGGCCGCCAACCTGGTTTGGTATTTCATAGCACCCTACGATTTCTTCGCGCGTCTGGCGGAGGGGCATCTGGGTTATGCAGCTGCCCTGAGCCTGGCGGTGGTGACTGCGACGGTATATTTGGACCTGGCGTTCGTGCGGCGCCTTTTGTGTCGCGAATTCTGTCCCTATGGGCGCCTGCAGAGCGCCCTCATCGACCCAGGCACACTGACCTTGCGCTTTCACTCTGGCGAGGCCAGGCGCTGCATCCGCTGTTCGGCCTGTGTGCGGGCTTGTCCCATGGGCATCGACATCCGCCAGGGTGAGCAGATCGAGTGCATCAATTGCGGCCGATGCCTCGATGCCTGCCGCAAGGTGATGGCGGTCCGCCATCAACCCGGCATCATCCGCTACACCTTCGGCCTTGAAGGGCGTGGCGCGGCGGCACTGCTCAACCCGCGCCTGCTGTTGGTCGCCGGTGCCTGCGTGGTGGTCTTGGTTATTTTTGTCGGCACCCTGGTGCTGCGGCCACCCGCAACCTTGAAGCTGAGTCGCCCGGCTGAAATCGTGGCCAGCGCCCTGAGTGATGGACGCAGCGCCAACTTTTTCCTGGCGGTGGCGCACAATCGCGGACGACAAGCCCATGAGGTTTCTCTTCGCGCAACAACCGCTGATGGATCGCCCCTGGAGGTCCATGGCCCGGTACAGCGCGTTTCATTGGCCGGTGGAGAACGACGGCGTCTCGATTTTGCGGTGGTTACGCCGGCGGATGCGATTCCCGCGCCCATTATACTTACGCTTTACGACGCGCAGGGCCGCACCCTGGTGCAGAGCCGCGCACAACTCATCCTTCCGCCCACCAGCACAGAGAGGGTTTCACCATGAAGCAGAAAAACCCCGCAAACTTCTGGCCCTGGGGACTTGGCCTACTTTTTCTGGCCTTTCTCCTTTTCTCCGGCTGGTCTATTTATGCCGCCGGAACCCGGGTCAGCCCAGTGGTTGACGACTACGGTCAGCATTCTACCCCCGGCCGCAGTCTCAACAAGCCTCAATGACTCCGGATTCCATGGTCTGCGCCCATTGCGGTCTGAGCATAACCGCCACCGAGCGGGTACGCGGCCGCATCGCCGGAATTGATCAGGATTTCTGCTGTCAGGGCTGTCGCGGCGCCTTCCTCATCCTTACCGATGCGGGTCTTGACGATTTCTATCGGCGCCGCGAAGGCGAAATCGGCCTGCCGGCGGGTGCCTATGAGAATGCTTACGGCGAAGACTATTTAGCAAATTTTGTGCGTCCCGACCCGGACGGGGCGCAACTGTGCTTCATCGTCGACGGCATTCGCTGCGCTGCCTGCGTCTGGGTTCTGGAAAAACTTCTCGGCCGCTGCGACGGGGTGTTGGAGGCACGTCTCAATTACGGCAACCACCGCGCCCGAGTGAAGTTCGATCCGACGCGCACCAGCGCCGCGCGGATTTTTTCCGCCGTCGCCCGCATCGGTTACCTGCCCCGGCCCCTGAGCGTCGATCAAGGCGAAGAGCGTGCCGAGCGGGAAAGGCGGGCGCTGCTCATTCGATTCGGCACCGCCCTCTTTCTGTCCATGCAGCTCATGGGCTACTCCCTGGCTCTTTACGCCGGCTATTTTCAGGGCATGGATGCCCAAGCCAAGCAAATCTTCCACTATTTTTCCGCCGCCGTGGCCACCCCCGTAGTGTTCTACTCGGGCGCGCCCTTTCTGCAAGGAGGCTGGCGCAATCTGCGTAATGGTGTGCCCGGCATGGATTTGCTCATTGCCATGGGCGTGCTGGCGGCCTACGGTACCAGCCTCTACGCCACCTTTGCGGGCGGCGAGGTCTATTTCGACACGGCTGCCATGATCGTTACCCTGATTCTTGCGGGGCGCCTCTTCGAGGGCGCCGCGCGTCGCCGCGCGGCGGCCGGCATCGATCTGCTGCTGCGTCTCGCGCCTCAGACGGCGCGGCGCTTGCTGGGAGAACAGCGCGAAGAGATCTCGGCCTCCCAGGTGCGTTGCGGAGATCTTCTTGAGGTACGCCCGGGCGAGCGTTTTGCCGTGGATGCACAGGTGGTCGGGGGTGAAACGGAGGTCGATGAGGCGCCCGTGACCGGAGAACCCCTGCCGGTCTGGCGACGGCCGGGAGACCAGGTAGCCGCCGGCACTCTCAATCTGAGCGCTCTGGTTCGCGTACGCGCCACGGCAACCGCTGCGAACTCTTTCATTGCCCGCGTTGCGCAGTTGGTGGAGGAGGCACAGATGCGGCGCGCGCCCATCCAGCGCCTGGTCGACCGCATTTGCGCTCTGTTTGTGCCGGCGGTCATGGTCCTGGCGCTTGCGACATTTTTGTTTTGGAGTTGGCGCGCCACGGAGATATCGCCGCTGCTGGCGGCGGTCGCGGTGCTGGTCATTGCCTGCCCCTGCGCTCTAGGTCTGGCAACCCCCATGGCCGTGCTGGTGGCCACCGGCGCCGCCGCCCGGCGCGGCATCCTGTTTCGCGGCGGCGACATTCTCGAAATGACCGGACGGCTCACCCTGGTCGCCTTTGACAAAACCGGCACTCTGACCCTGGGACGTCCACGTCTGACCGATGTGTACCCCGCGCACGGCAGCGTCGATGAATTGCTGGCTCTGGCCGCGCAAGCCGAGTGCGGCTCCAGCCATCCCCTGGCCCAAGCCCTGGTGGCCGAGGCGCGCCGCCGAAGGCTTGATTTTACTCCGGCCCAAAATGTGCGTACCCTACCCGGACGCGGCCTGGAAGCCACAACGCCGCAGGGATCGCTGCGAGTCGGCAGCGAGGCCTTTTTGCGCCAGGCCGGGATCGACATTCCGCCGTCGACCGCCCTTGAGGGGGCAACCCAGGTCCATGTCGCCCTGGATGCCGACTATCAGGGTGTCATTCTGCTGGAGGATGCCTTGCGGCCTGAAGCTGCCGCGTGCCTTCAACAATTACACACCCTGGGACTCTCCCAGGCCCTGCTCACTGGGGACAGCCCTCAAGCCGCGCAACGCCTAGCCGCCAAATTGCCCCTGTCGTCTGTTCATGGCGGACTCAGCCCGGCGGACAAGGCCGCCTGGATCACCGCCGCGCGCGCGGAACGCGAACGTGTGCTGATGGTCGGAGACGGCATCAACGACGCCCCGGCTCTGGCCGCGGCACAGGTCGGCTGCGCCATGGTCGGCGGCACCGACATCGCCCTGGAAAACTCCGACCTGGTTTTGACGCGACCCGACCTTGGGCGCCTGGTCGAAGCCCTGTTATTGGCGCGCCGCGCCCGCATTCTCATCCGCCAGAATCTGCTCTGGGCCTTTGCTTACAACCTTCTCGCGTTGCCCCTAGCGGCGGCCGGACAATTGGCCCCGGTACACGCTGCCGCCGCCATGGCCCTAAGCTCCATCTGCGTAGTGGGCAATTCCCTGCGTCTCGGGCGCAAGGAATTGCTTCGACCTGAGATAAGGGTAAACTGAGCCATGCTGCAATCAACCCTAATCCTCATTATTCTATCCTTATTCATTGGAGCTGCTGTCTGGCTGGTATTTATCTGGGCCGTCAAACGCGGGGAATTCGATGACATCGAAGGACCCAAGCACCGCATGCTTGACGAAGACGATGCACGATCCGGCAAACCAAATCGCCGAAGGGATTCCTGATGCCCGCCTGCTGCCCTTCCGAAATCGCCTCCAGCGGGCCGCTGCTGCTGAGCATGGCTCTGGTCACCGGCCTGCTTGGCTCCGGCCACTGCATCGGCATGTGTGGCGGCATCATCGCGGCGCTCTCCCTGAGTGTACGCCAAGGCGGTGCAGGGCTGTGGTTCCAGCTGGCCTATCATCTCGGCCGCCTGACCACCTATGGGGTCATGGGTGCAACTCTGGGCTGGGTAGGAAGCATGGTGGTTTATACGGAAGGATTTCAGGCAGCCAGCCGAGTGATTCTTATCGGCGCCGATCTGCTGCTCATCGCGGCAGGACTTGCCACTGCGGGGCTGGCCGGGCGCCGCAGCCCCCTGGAAATAGAAGGGATGGTGCCGACCCGCTTGATCGGAAAAGCCGTCATCCGCCTGCGCCGCTGGCCGCCGGCCCTGGCGGCGCTGCCCCTGGGCTTGGCATTCGGCCTTCTGCCCTGTGGTCTGGTTTATGCCGTGGCATTAACCGCGGCGCAAAGCGCCGATCCTGGACGCGGCGCCCTTTTGATGCTGGCTTTCGGCCTTGGCACGGTGCCGGCCTTGATGCTGGTGGGGGCCGCCGCCGCCTGGCTGGGCCAACGCGGCCGCCGCTGGATGATGCGCGCCGCGGGATTGACGGTTGCACTCATGGGCTTATATCAACTGCTGCGCCATCTGGGGCTGCTCACCCCGCACTGAGACTGGCCGGCAAACCATCGCGCAACCTGGGGAATTGCAACTCCACGCCCAGATCGTTCATAATTTTTTTATTGTTCATGATTCTTGATTCTATAAAATAGCTGAACAAAAGAGGCTTCATGAGGCGGCGGGCCTCCTCCAGAGGGATCTGCGGCGGGCAGGGAATCCCCAGCAACTCGGCAACGGCGGTGAAATAGGCTGTCGCAGAACAGGGTTCATCATCACAGACATTGAACACCGCCCCGGGTCGGCCCTTTTCCGCGGCCGCCAGGCAGATCCGCGCGAGATCCTCGCTGTGAACGCGACTGGTCGGCTTGCTCTGCGATTCGACCAGCAGGGGATGTCCATTTTGCAGGTGCACGACCGGCAGGCGCCCCGGCCCATAGATATTGGCGATGCGCAGAGTGACCAGAGTTACCCCATGCTGCGCGCCCCAGGCACGCAGAGTTTCCTCGGCATCAAAGCGCCGCCGGGCGCGCGCCGTCAAAGGCTGCGCGGGACGGCTTTCATCAACCGCGACATCGCCGCTGTCGCCGTAAACCCCGCTGGTGCTCAAATAGACCAACCGCGCAGGCAGGTTTCCAGGCGCCAGGGCGGCCAGAAAATTTCTCACGCGCATCTCGCTGAAACCGCCCCCCGGCGGGGGCGCGAAGTAAAATACACTCCCTCCGCCGAGATCCGGCAGCCGCAAGGACGCAGGCTGGTCGAGATGGCCGAGGCACGGCTCTACGCCTAGAGCCATCAATTCACACGCCCCTTGTTCGCTGCGCACCAGACCGGCGACGGGCAATTGCCGCTGCTGAGCAAGGCGTGCCACGCGTCTGCCGATATCGCCGCAGCCGACAATGAAAATCCGTCCCAGAAGCTGTTCGTTAGAGTTCACGCTCTCTGCCCCTTGACACGGTTGCGGCCCTCGCGTTTGGCCTCATACAAACAGCGGTCGGCACACTCAATCAGGGCCTCGGCGGCCAGGCGTTGGCGCGTGGAGGTCTCAGGCAGACTGGCGACACCAAAGCTCGCAGTCGTCCTGACAGGGCCCTGCGGCGTGCTGATGTCAAACTGGGCCAGAGAGCTACGCAGGCGCTCGGCAACCACCAGGGCACCGTCCAGATCAGTTTCCGGCAAGACCACCAGGAATTCCTCCCCACCATAGCGAACCGCCCAGTCGAGGTCATGGCGCAACGCATCGACAACACTCACCCCGCATTGCTGCAACAGCAAATCCCCAACCTGATGGCCGAACTGGTCATTGACACGCTTAAAGTGATCGAGATCAAACAGCAGCAGGGAGAGCGGCCGCCCATAGCGAACGGCGCGCCTGATTTCCTGGGGCAAACGTTCGGCCAGGTAACGACGATTGAAAAATCCGGTAAGGGAATCCTTGACAGACAGATTCTTGAACTCTTCGAGACTTTTTTTGAGGGAACTCTCCAGATCAAGAATACGCCGGGCGATTTTCAGGCGCGCACGCAACTCGGCCTCGCCCAAAGGCTTGACCAGATACTCGTCGGCGCCGGCTTCAAGGCCTTCGATCAAATCCTCCCTGGATCCGCGCGCAGTCAAGACAATAATATAGATGTAGTACTTCTGAAACCGCTCACGAATGGTTCGGCACAACTCCAGGCCATCCATGCCGGAGACCACAAGGTCGGTGATGACGATGGGAAAATACCCTTGCTCCAATTGCGCCAGGGCGTCCGGACCATTGGTCACGCAC
Source organism: Geoalkalibacter ferrihydriticus DSM 17813 (assembly GCF_000820505.1). Classification (NCBI taxonomy): domain Bacteria; kingdom Pseudomonadati; phylum Thermodesulfobacteriota; class Desulfuromonadia; order Desulfuromonadales; family Geoalkalibacteraceae; genus Geoalkalibacter; species Geoalkalibacter ferrihydriticus. The sequence goes on from NZ_JWJD01000004.1 coordinate 218,578, forward strand.
AGCGAGGCGTGTCCGGCACCCTCAAGGGCATTCTGCAGCAGGCTGCAAATCGGCGGGTTATCTTCGACGACCAGCACCGGGAAAGTCGACGAAGAGTCACACTGAGAACCGTCCATGAGCCGTGGCTCCTTTCACAAATATACGACCAATGCAACCCACAAGCCTCACCCCTGGGCCCCGCCGTCCCCTTTGCGCCGACCGCGCCAGTCGCGAATGCTCCAAGCCAATTGTCCCCACATGCCGCGCAACATGCCGGCTTCGGCGGACGACAATCCGGCACGGCGAAAGATGTCGCGCAAAGGGTTGGTGACTGCTTCGGGACGCTCGGGATTCAGAAAGGCAATGCGCTGCAGCACAGCTTCCATGTCTGCATACAGGCTTGCCATCTCCCCCTGGCTCGCTGGTTCTTGCCGCGGCGCGGGAGTTGCGCAGGCCACCGACCGGCAAGTTTCATAAAGACAGACAACCACGGCCTGAGCCAGATTGAGGGAGCCTCCCTGAGCCGAGGTACCGATGGTGGCGGCATGGCTGCACAAGGCCACCTCGGCATTGGTCAGCCCTGCGTCCTCGCGCCCGAAAACCAACCCGGCGCGACCGGCGGCGGAGAGCGTCGCAAAGGTTTGCGGCAACCGGGAGACATCCAACAGCTCACCACGCATGCGGCCCATGCGGCGCGTGGTTGCGACAGTTATTTCAAGATCGGCCAGGGCCTCGGCCAAACTTGCATAAACCTGCGCCTGCCCAAGCAGATCGGAGGCAAAAACCGCAAGCTTATGCGCCTCCGGGTGCAGGTAATGACACGGATTGACCAGACGCAGATCGCTGACACCGAAATTGGCCATGGCACGACAGACCATGCCGATGTTGCCGGGATGGCGGGGCTCGACCAGGACAACGGCAATACGCTCAGAAAACGGCAAAGCTTGTGTCATTCGAATATCCGGGAGATTCCGTGCAATGGAAAAAGGGGAGCATCCGCCCCCCTTTTATTGTCAATGAAAGCGCCGCCTCAACCGCCGGTGACACTCATTCCGGCCGGCGGCACAAAAGTGCGCGAACCGGCTTCCTGATCAAGCATCAGCAAGCCGCGCCCGTCGCCTTCAACGCGTTTGAGCTTTTTCTTCACCAGCCCAAAACTGGCCTCTTCTTCCACCTGCTCGGTGACAAACCACTGCAGGAAAATCTGCGCGGCATGGTTGCTCTCGTCACGCGCGAGGTCCATAAGCTTATTGATACGATCGGTGACGAAATATTCATGTTCCAGAGCATAGTCAAAAACGTCATAGGCCGATGTGTAATCACCCTTAGGCGCATCAATCGGCAACATCACCGCGCGTCCGCCCGCCTCGCAGATAAAGTTGAAAAACTTTTCTCCGTGCGTCATTTCCTCCATGGCCTGAACGCGCATCCACGCGGAAAAACCGGGCAGGTCTTCCGCCTCGAAATAGGCCGCCATCGCCTTATAAAGATAAGCGGAAAAGAATTCGTTTTTCATCTGCTCATTCAATGCGTCCTGCAATGTCTGGCTCAGCATGAGATTTCCTCCCAGGAACAAGAAAAAAAAGGTTACGCAGGGAAACCCGGCGTTTTCGGTCGATTTATATTTATACACCAGTGGAAAATCAGTGTCCACAAACCACCGCAACCACAAAAAAGGCAGGTCCACCACCGGCGAACCTGCCTTTCAAATTATTTGTTCCGGTGCCGGGCAAAAATCAGCGATCGTCGAAAACAATTCGACGCAATCCGTCAATGGCGAAATTGCCCCGGTTGATATCGTCGGTGAACGGATTGCGATAGGAATAAGTCAGGTAGGTGCAATCACAGTCGGAGGGGAGAAACGCGTCCTGTATAATAAACTTCTGGCCATCGGTCTTGCGCGTCAGTTCCATCTCGCCCGCACTGATGTCATTGCCGAACATGCTGTAGCTGGCGTTGGGACTGTCAAAAAAAACGATTTCTCTTACGGCGTCCATGGGCACTTCAAGAGCGGTCCCATTAAACCACCCCTTGATCAGGTTGCGGTCTTCAATGCGAAAAAACCGGACTTCCTGGCCGTCGATGGTGACGAATCTACCCGAGCGGGTCGCCCCGGAAGCGGTGCTGACCAGCACGGACAAAAGAAGCAGCGGGATGGCGACATAGCGCAGCCACTTGCAAATCTTCATTTCAAAAATCTCCTTTTTCAATTGTTTTATTCAATTTCAGGAATCGGGTAAAAAAAGAAAACTCCGCGGGACTTTCGACACCCTCACTCAGACAACCGGGCATGGGCTCCCTTGCATTGACGTCGAGAATGTCGCTCCTCACGGATTAAGCCTTTTTTAAATGGCTGCCGCCAGCCTCATCTCTTAACAGTTTTTGAAAAAAAATTCAATGGTTTTTCCCTGGGAAGACAAGTTCATTCCACCGCAAAAAAAGATCGAACTCGCCAGAAAAACCCAACATTTCCCACGGCTGGATAGCTGGGCTCGCGATTTTTCCCCCGCGCGGAGAAAACATGCTATCATAGCCGCCACGCCTGCCGACACTTTAAAGAGACCCACTAACCGTAAAACTTTTCCAGCTCCGCCGAGGTCGCATTTTGCACATCAAATCTGCTGAATTTCTTAAAAGTGCCGTCCACCCAGAGCATTATCCGGAAGAGAGCCTTCCGGAAATCGCCTTTGCCGGGCGCAGCAACGTCGGCAAAAGCTCGATGATCAACTGCCTGCTCGGGCGGCGCGGTCTGGTGCGTACCTCCTCGACTCCCGGACGCACCCAATTGCTGAACTTTTTCACCGTCAACGATGCCTTTCAACTCGTCGACCTGCCCGGCTACGGTTTCGCCAAAGTCCCCCTGGCGGTTAAACGCAGTTGGGGGCCGATGATCCGCACCTATCTCGAAAAGCGCCGCAGCCTGCGTTGCGTGGTGCTGATTCTGGATATCCGCCGGGTGCCCAGCGAGGAGGATCTGCAATTTCTTGACTGGCTTGAAGAATACGAGATTCCCACCATCCCCGTGGTCACCAAGGCCGACAAAGTCACCCGTGGTCGCCGCCGGGACCATCTGAAGAAAATCGCCGAGGCTTGCGCCCTGCCGGTAGAAGCTTTCACCCTGTTCTCCGCCACCAGCCGCGAGGGTCGCGAAGAGATTTGGGGGCGGGTTGCCGAAGCGCTGAATCCCGAGGAAAAACCCTGATATTTTCAACCATTGACAGTTCCGAACGCCTCTGCTAAAAGAGTTTGCACCAAAAATTGTTTACGTACGACCCTTATTGATTCGGGTGCCCGCCGCAGCTTCAGCGCAGGCGGGAGAATAGGGAAGAGGGTGAAAGTCCCTCGCTGCCCCGCAACTGTAAGCGGTGACGAACGCCGATCTTAAGGCCACTGTTTTTTACCTGCTTCAGGTATCGGAAAACGGGAAGGCCCGGCCAGTAGGATGACCCGCAAGCCAGGAGACCTGCCCGAATGTCGGTTTACTCATCCTTCGTGGGAAGGGGTGGGGCCCGTCGTTCACTTATCTGAACCCCGGCCTCGCATCCTGCGACCGGGGTTTTTTCGTGCGATTGAAAGGACGGTTTTGAAAACGGGACTGATTCAGGTCTACACCGGCGAGGGCAAGGGCAAAACCACCGCCGCCCTGGGCCTGGTGGTGCGTGCCCTCGGCCAGGGGCTGCGGGTGCTGCTGGTGCGCTTTCTCAAGACGGAGCAACCGATGAGCGGTGAGGTCCGCTTTTTCCAGCAGACTCCCGGCCTGGAGATTCTCACTTCAGGCGTGGGCGGCATTCGTCAAGGGCAGGACAGGGAATTGTTGCGCTCCAGCGTCACCCGAACCTTCGCCGAAGTCAAACAGCGCCTGGCGCATGAACACTATGACCTGGTGGTCCTCGATGAAATTAACGGCGCCCTGCATAAAGAACTCCTCAACGTGCGGGAATTCCTGCAATTTCTCGATGAGCGTCCCACCAACACTGAGCTGGTACTGACCGGGCGCAACGCCCTGCCCGAAGTGCTGGAGCGCGCCCACCTGATCAGCCGTATCGACAAAATCAAGCATCCCCTCGACCAAGGCATTGCCGCCCGGTGCGGCCTGGAGTTCTGACGTCTATGGCACGAACTGTCTTCATCACCGGCGGCGCCCGCTCGGGCAAAAGCACTTTCGCGCAGCAGCAGGCCGAAGCCTGCCCCGGCCCTCTGCTCTACCTGGCGGCCGCGCGCGTCGAGGACGCGGAGATGGCGGCGCGCATCCAGGCCCATCGCGCCGTGCGCGGCGCACGCTGGCAGACCTTGGAGGAGCCCCTGGAGATCGTGCGGGCGCTGAGCGGTGCTTGCGGTTATGGCGCAGTGCTTTTTGACTGCGTCACCCTGTGGCTGAGCAATCTGCTTTTTCATCATCAAGAAGATCAGACGTTGATCCTGAACGCCGTTGACCAGCTTGCCGCAACCCTGACCCAGCTTGAAATACCGGTGTTCATTGTGAGCAACGAGGTCGGCAGCGGCATCGTCCCCGAAAATCGCCTGGCGCGACTGTTTCGCGACCTGGCCGGCACCGCCAACCAGCGCCTGGCGGCAGTGGCTGACGAAGCCTGGCTGGTCGCCGCGGGCTGTCCCTTGCGCTTGAAATAAAACACGAATCCCTACAGAAAGAAGGAAAGATCATGCCCTCGCCGACTCTGGCCCGCACCCTGGCCTCCATTCGCCCCGTCGACCTTGACCGCATGGCCGCCGTGCAGGCGCGCATGGATCGCCAGACCAAGCCGCGCGGCTCCCTCGGGCGACTTGAAGAGTTCGCCCGACGCTTTGTGGCCATCACCGGCCGCGAAGACATCCGCCGCAAGGAAATCTATACCTTTGCCGGAGATCACGGCGTGGCCGCGGAAGGGGTGAGCGCCTTCCCCCCCGAGGTCACACCGCAGATGGTTTACAACTTTCTCGCCGGCGGTGCCGGGGTCAACGCCCTGGCCCGCCATGCCGGCGCGGAGGTGCGGGTGGTGGACATGGGCGTCGATCATGATTTCGGCGAATTGCCGGGGCTCATCCATCGCAAAATCGCCCGCGGCACGGCCAATTTGCGGCGCGGTCCAGCCATGACGCGCGACCAGGCGATTGAAGCCCTGGAGGCGGGTATCGCCCTGGCCAATGCAGCGGCGGATGCCGGGGTCGATCTGCTCGGCACCGGCGATATGGGCATCGCCAACACCACGCCCTCGGCGGCGATTGCCGCGGTCTTCAGCGGCCTGCCACCGACCCAGGTCACCCATCGCGGCACGGGTATCGATGATCAGTCCCTGCTGCGCAAGATTGCGGTCATCGAAGAGGGCATCGCGATCAATGCTCCCAATCCGCAGAATCCGCTGGATGTCCTGGCCAAGGTCGGCGGATTCGAAATCGGCGGCATCGCCGGACTGGTGCTGGGCGGCGCCGCCCGCTCGATACCAGTAGTGGTGGACGGCTTCATCTCCACCGCCGGCGCGCTCATCGCCTGCGAGATGCATCCGCAGGTGCGCGAATACATTTTCGCCGCGCATCGCTCGGTGGAAGTCGGCCATGCCGTCATGCTCGAGCGCATGGCGCAGCAGCCGATCCTCGATCTGCAGATGCGCCTCGGCGAAGGCACGGGCGCGGCTCTGGCCATGAGCCTCATCGAGGCCGCCCTGCGCGGCTTGCGTGAAATCCAGACATTCGACCAGGCAGGGGTTACTCAGGGGAGGGATCAATGAAACGCGAATGGCAGGAGGTGCGCCTCGCCGGTGCCTTTCTTACCGTCTTTCCGGTGGCGCGCAATCTGGAAACGACCCCGGAGAGACTCGGGCGCAGCCTGGCTTTTTTCCCCGCCGTCGGCCTCTTAATCGGCCTCGGCCTGGTCGTGCTCAACTGGGCGCTGGGCGCCTTTCTGCCGCGGGCGGTGCTTGATTGCCTGCTGATTCTGACTCTGATCGCCGCCACCGGCGCGTTGCATCTCGACGGGATCGCCGATCTCCTCGACGGGCTGGCCGGCGGCAAAGACCGCGAGGGCATCCTGCGCATCATGAAAGACAGTCGCGTCGGCGCCATGGGCGCAGTCGGGCTGATCATGGTGCTGCTGCTCAAGTATCTGTCGCTCTACAACGTACCCGAAGAATTCAAATCAGCGGCGCTGCTCTTCATGCCCTGCGCCGGGCGCTGGGTCCAGGTCGTGTTGGCGTCCTTCTGCCGCTACATCCGCCCCGAAGGGGGCACGGGGGGCGCCTTTGTCGACCATGCCGGCGAACGCGAATTTCTCATCGGCACAGTCACCCTGCTCCTGGCCGGTCTGGTGCTGTTCGGCCTGAAAGGCATCTTTCTGGTGTTTCTCATCGGCTTGTCGGCCATGGTCCTGATCCGCTTTTTCGAAGCGCGTCTCGGCGGTGTCACCGGCGACGTGCTCGGCGCGGCCACCGAAGCTGTCGAAGTATTGACTCTGCTCTTAGTGCTGGCGGTGATGTCCCCATGATGACCGAACACACCCGCCTCTATCTCATCCGCCACGGCCAGGTGGAAGGCTTCGGCAACAAGCGCTATAACGGCCAAGCCGATGTCGCCCTCACGACCTTCGGCCGCGAACAGTCGCAAGCCCTGGGTGCGCGCTTGGCCGAGGCACCCCTGGCAGCCGTCTACACCAGCGATTTGTCGCGCTGCGTCTTTGCCGCCGAGTGCCTGGCCGCGCCCCATGGACTGCAGGCGGTTCGCGTGCCCGAGGTGCGTGAACTGCACATCGGCGCATGGGAGGGGCGCACCTGGCAGGAGTTGCAAGAGCTTTACCCGGAGCAATGGCAGGCACGGCTCAACGATCTGGTTCATTACCGCGTCCCCGGCGGCGAGAGTCTCGCGGAAATGGCACAGCGGGTGCGCCCGGCCCTGCAACGCATCATTGAGCGACATCGCGGCGAAGAGGTCGCCCTGGTCGGCCATGGCGGCGTCAACCGAGTGATTCTCCTTGATGCCATCGGCGCGCCCCTCACGCAGATGTTCGCTGTCGAGCAGGATTATGGCTGCCTCAATATCATCGACTATTTCGCCGACGGCAACGCGGTGGTGAAACGGCTCAATGGCTGAAGCGATTCCAACCTTTCTCATCGCCGCTCCCGCCAGCGGCTGCGGCAAGACCACCCTGACCCTGGCGCTGCTCGCCGCCTTGCGCCGCCGCGAGCTGCGCGTGGCGCCCTTCAAGGTCGGCCCCGACTTCATCGATCCCGGCCATCATGCCGCCGCCTGTGGCCGTGCCTCGCGCAATCTCGACAGCTGGATGTGCGGCACGAACTACGTCCGCGACACCTTTCGCCGTGCCTGCGTGGGGGCCGATGTGGCGGTGATTGAAGGAGTCATGGGACTGTTTGACGGCGCTTCAGGCAGTGACGACGCCGGCAGCAGCGCCGCAATCGCCCGCCTACTCGATGCCCGGGTGCTGCTGGTCATCGACGCCCGCGCCCAGGCGCGCAGTGCCGCGGCTCTCGTACAAGGCTTCACCCGCTTCGACCCGCGCCTGAAATTCGCCGGAATCCTCTGCAACCGGGTCGGCAGTCCCCGTCACGCCGAACTGCTGCATGACGCCCTCGCCTCGGTCCCCGACCTGCCGCCGCTGCTCGGCTGTCTGCCGCGGGAAGAAGCGCTGAGCCTGCCCGAACGCCATCTGGGCCTGGTCACCGCCGGGGACGCGCGGCGCGATGAGAGCTTCTACCAACACCTCGCCGAATGGCTGGAAAGCCACGTCGATCTGAACCCGATTTTTCCATCGGACCCATCGGGACCATTGGCGCCATGCGTTTCACCCGCGCACAGACCTCCCAGAGCCCGCATCGCCGTGGCCCGGGATGAGGCCTTCTGCTTCTACTATCCGGACAACCTCGAACTGCTCGAGGCGGCCGGTGCCGAGCTGGTCTTCTTCTCGCCCCTGCGCGACACGCGCCTGCCGCAAGGAATCCACGGGCTGTACCTGGGCGGCGGCTATCCTGAATTGCACGCGGAAAAACTTGCGGCCAATACCCACCTGCTCGCCGATATCCGCCGGGCCGCCGACCAGGAACTGCCCATCTACGCCGAATGCGGCGGCTTCATGCTGCTGTCGCAAAGCATCGACGAGTACCCCATGGCCGGGGTGTTTCCCGCCCATGCGCGCCTGCTGAAAAAACGCAGGGCGCTGGGCTACCGCGAGGTGACTCTGACTGCCGATTCGCTGCTGGGTCCCGCGGGCACCTGCCTGCGCGGCCACGAATTCCATTATTCGGAGATGGAGATGCCGCCCGAGGTGCCGCGCCAGTACCGGCTGAGTCGGCGTGGCGGTGAGGACCTTGCGGACGAAGGCTATCGCCGCCGCAACGTACTGGGCAGCTACATCCACCTGCATTTCGGCAGCCATCCATCGGTTGCCGAACATTTTGTCAATTTCTGTCGCAAAGGAGTTCAATCCCCATGAAAACCGCCATTTTGCTCATGGGCCACGGCTCACGCATTCCCGCCGCCAACGAGGCCCTGCACGCCATTGCCGCCATGGTGCGCGAGTGCACCGGCTTCGAGATCGTCGAAGTTTCGTTCCGCGAGCAGCACGCCCCCAACATCCAGAAAGGCATTGATGCCTGTGTCGCGCAAGGCGCGCAGCGCGTTCTGCTCTATCCCTATTTTCTCTTTGCCGGCGCCCATGTGCTCGAGGATCTGCCGGCGGAAATGGAAGAGGCGGCACGCCGTTATCCCGGCCTGGTTATGGCCCTGGGTGAGCCCCTCGGGGTGCACGCCAAACTCGGCGAAATCGTGTGCGAACGCATCGAGGATGCCATGACGCGCGCCGGCTGGGATGCTCCGGCCAAGATGGCGGCGCGCTAAGATGACTATGAACGACGGCGAAATCATCCTCGACCCCGCGGCCATTGAAACACAGAGCTTTGCCATCATTGATGCCGAGGTCGGCGCGCACACCTATACGGCCCGGCAATGGCCTATCGTGCGCCGGGTGATCCACACCACCGCCGATTTCGACTTTGCCCGCGCCACCTGGTTTTCCCCCGACGCACTGGAGACCGGGCTTGCCGCCCTGCGCAACGGCGCGCGAATACTGTGCGATACCAACATGGTCATGGCCGGCGTGAACAAAACGCGTCTCGCCACTCTGGGTGGCAGCCTCAGCTGCCATGTGGCCGATGCCGATGTCGCCGCCGAAGCACGCGCCCAAGGCATCACCCGCTCGCTTCTCGCCACGCGCAAGGGAGTCGCCGCCGGTGCTTCGATCTTTCTCATCGGCAACGCGCCCACCGCCCTCTATGAACTGCTGCGCCTGGCGCGCAGCGGCGCGGTGCAACCGGCACTGGTGGTCGGGGTTCCGGTGGGCTTCGTCGGCGCGCAGGAGTCAAAAGAAGCGCTGGTTGCCGCGGGCCTGCCGGCCATCGTCTGCCGGGGCCGCAAGGGGGGTTCGGCGATTGCGGCAGCAATCCTCAACGCGCTGATGATTCTCGCCGAGGAAAGTCAACCATGAGTCCTTACCGAATTTTCGCGGGCGTCGCGCTGCTGACGCTCTTGATCCCTGCCCCCGCGGCAGCCATGCACATCTCCGAAGGCATCCTGCCCGCGGGCTGGGCGTTGTTCTGGTTTCTCGCGGCGGCGCCCTTCGTCGCCCTGGGCGTGCGCCAGATCAACCGGCGCAAACAGATCGATCCCATGTACATCCCTCTGCTCGGCATTTTTGGCGCCGCGGTATTCGTCTTCAGCTGCTTCCCCATCCCGGTGCCGGTCGCCGGCAGCACCGCGCATCCGGCGGGTACGGGCCTCAGTGCGATTTTCCTCGGCCCCTTTGCCAGCGTGGTCGTTGCCTTCGTCTCGCTGCTGCTGCAGGCACTGTTTCTCGCCCACGGCGGACTGACCACCCTGGGCGGCAACACCTTTTCCATGGGCGTGGTCGGCAGCTTCGGCGCTTTCGGCGCTTTTCTCCTGGTGCGCCGTCTGGGCCTGCCTCTGTTCTGGTGCGGATTCGCCGCAGGCGTGGCGGCGGATCTGCTCACCTACCTGAGCACTTCGCTGGAACTGGCCCTGGCTCTGCACGGCGATCTTTCCTTCTGGCTTGTCCTCGGGCAGATCTATCTGGCTTTCATGCCCACGCAGATTCCCCTGGCGCTCCTCGAAGGGGCGGTCACCGGCGGCATTCTGGTCTATGTGCGCAAAAACCGTCCCGACATCCTGCGCAGGGTCGGCCTGGTCAAGGAGGCGAGGGCATGAAAAAGGGTTTGGCTCTACTGGTTCTTCTGGTCACTCTCCTGGGCACGGCCGCAGCCTTCGGCGAAGACGAGGAGCCCCGCTGGGCGGGCGTCGATGAAACCGTGGTGGAAAAATTCGCCCGCGATCTCGGCCGTGAGCCACGCGATTCCCTCATCGACACGGACCAGGGCGATCTGCTGCTGTTTTTCTTCACTCTGGCAGGGGCAACCGGCGGCTTCATCATGGGCTACTACTGGCACAAGGTCTTTGTCGCCGGGAAGCAGGAGACCCCACCGCGCGGATGAGCGGCGCTCACTCTTTCATCGATGCCCAGGGCGACAGCCGGCGCCTGTTGGTCGTGCTGGACGGCCGTGTCAAACTGGCCCTGCTGCTCGCGGCCCTGCTCGTCAACCTCATCGCGGGGGGGCTGCGGGCGCCGTTGCTGCTGCTGGTTCTGGCCCTGGTTCTGATCCCGGCAGCCGGCGTACCGCTACGCACCTTCGCGCGACGCATGGCAATGCCGGCACTCATCGCCCTGGTGGCCCTCGTCACCCAGTTGTTCTGGGTTAAACAGGGCAATGAACTCCTGCAGGTGCCCCTGTTTTTCTGGGAATGGAGCATCACCAGCGGCGGCATCCAGCGCGGTCTGGAGTTGGCCTCACGCATCCTCGGCGGCATGAGCGTGCTGCTGTTTTTCGCCCTGACCACGCCGCTTCCCGAACTGCTACGCGCCGCGCGCTTCTTCCGTTGCCCGCCGGTGCTGGTGGAGTTGGCCATGATCATGTATCGTTATATCTTCCTGCTGCTGGAAGAAGGGGTGCGCATCCGTAACGCGCAGCGAAGCCGTCTGGGTTATGCCGATCTGCGCAGCAGCCTGCGCTCCTCGGGGATTCTCGGCGGAATGCTGATTCTGCGCACCTTTGATCGCGCCGAACGCAATTTTTCCGCCATGCTCTGTCGCGGCTACCGCGACGCCCTCACCGGCGTCACCCTCCGCCCTGTGCAAAAGCACGACTGGATCGCCCTGGCCCTTGGCCTAGTGCTCCTGGCCGCAATTTTCGCGCTGCGCTGAGATTTCTTGTCTTCGCTTTTCCACCACTGACAAATGACGGTTTTCCATGCCCCTGATCAGAACTGAAAATCTGCATTACACCTACGAGGACGGCACACCTGCCCTCAACGGCATCAATCTGGACATAGAAGCGGGCGAGTTTCTCGCCGTGCTCGGCTCCAACGGCAGCGGCAAGACGACTCTGATCAAACATCTCAACGGCCTGCTGCGCCCCACTCTCGGCCGGGTGCTGTTCGACGACAAGCCCATCGAAAGCGTCGCGGAGCGCGAGGTTTTCAGCCGCATCGGCATCGTTTTTCAGGATCCCAACGATCAGCTTTTCGCCTCTACCGTCGAGGAAGACGTCGCCTTCGGCCCGACGAATATGGGTCTGGCCCCGCAGCAGATCAAAGAGCGCGTGCATGAAGCCCTGCACCGTGTCGGCATGGAAGACTTCGCCCGCAAATCCATCCACGCCCTCTCCCATGGACAGAAAAAACGCATCTGCATCGCCGGCATCCTCGCCATGGCGCCGCAGGTGATCGTGCTCGACGAACCCACGGCGGGGCTCGATCCCATGGGGGTACACTCCCTCATGCACCTGCTCGAAGACCTCAACAAGAAGCAGGGCGTGACCATGATCATGGCCACTCACGTGGTCGATCTGGTGCCCCTGTTCATGAGCAAGATCGCCATTCTGAGCAGGGGGCGAGTGCTGCGTTCCGGCACTCCGGTCGAGGTGTTCGGCGATCCCGAGGCCATCGAGAAGGCCAAACTGCACCTGCCGCTCATCGCCGAGTTGATGAACATTCTCAAAACCCGCGATCACGTCAAGCTGCACCATATTCCCCTCACCGTCGGCGAGGCGCGACATGAAATTCTTCGCTTGCTGTCGGTGCAGGATGTCATTGAGCGGGTCTAACAAAATGAGACGCACTCTGCGCAGCGGTTTCACCACCGGCGCCTGCGCGGCCGCCGCCGCCAAAGGCGCGGCGTTGATGCTGCGTGAGCAACGCCGCCGCGACCAGGCGGAACTGACTCTGCCGACGGGTTGCAAGGCGACCTTCGTTCTCAACGGCCAGCATTTCGACGACGAGCGAGCCGCCTGTTTTGTCATCAAAGATGCCGGCGATGATCCGGACGTCACCCATGGCGTTGCAATCCATGCTCAGGTCTCTCTGGTGCAGAGTGAAGGGGATATTCTCATCGACGGCGGCACGGGCATCGGTCGCGTCACCAAACCGGGGCTGGCGGTTCCGGTCGGCGAGTGGGCCATCAACCCGGTGCCGCGGCGCATGATCAGAGAGGCTGTACTGGAAGTTTTCCCCTCTCTCCCCGCCCGGCTCATCCCGCGCGTAACCCTCAGCATTCCCGACGGGGAACAGCGCGCGGCAAAAACTCTCAATGCCCGCCTCGGCATCCTCGGGGGGCTCTCCATCCTCGGCACCACCGGGGTGGTCAGGCCCATATCGCATCAGGCCTGGACCGACACTCTGGAAGTGGCCCTCGACGTGGCCCGCGCCGCCGACTGCGCGCGGGTCGTTCTGAGTACCGGCCGCACCAGTGAGCAGGCGGCCCAGGCAGCATTGAACGGGAGGGAAGAAGCTTACATCATGATGGGCGATTTCACCGCCTATACCCTTGATGCCTGCCACCGCAAGGGCTTCGCGGGCGTCATCCTTTCCGCGCAGTTCGCCAAACTGGTCAAGATCGCCTGCGGCGAGGATCACACCCATGTGCGCAACGCGCGCCTGGACCTGGCGCAATTGGCGGACTGGGCGCGCACCCTCGGCCTTGACGGAACCCTGATTAAAAAGATAGAGTTTGCCAACACCGCACGGGAGGTTTTCGTCGAATTGGGCGCGAACCACCCCCTGGTCGACGCAGTCGCGCGCCGCGCCCTGAGCTGGATCAGTCGGCGTATCCCCGGTGCGGATCCCGGCCTCCTGCTGGTCGGCTATGACGGCCGGGAGGCGCGCCGTTTTGGCTCCACATGGCTTTTTGCAGAAGGGACAGTTCCATGAACAAGAAAATTTACGTCATCGGCGCCGGTGTCGAGGGCCATGAGGGTTTCGGTTCCCGCTCGTTGGATCTGATTGCCCAGGCCGCCGTACTCATCGGCGGCGAACGTCAACTCGCACTGTTTCCCGAGCATCCCGGGCGCAAGGTCGCCATCGGCAACAATCTCGCCGAGGTGGTGGATTTGCTCACCAAAACCCAGGAACCGACGGTGGTGCTGACCTCGGGTGATCCCCTGTTTTTCAGCATAGGACGCTATCTGTTGCGCAACCTGCCCAGTGCCGACCTCGAATTCCTCCCCAACGTCAGTTCCGTGCAATACGCCTTTGCCAAGATCAAGGAACCCTGGGACGACGCGGTTTTCATTTCCGCCCACGGACGCGGCCTCAAAAAAGCGGTGGATCGCATTGTCGCCAACGATAAGGCGGCGGTGCTGACCGATGAGATCAACACGCCCAAGGCCATCGCCGAAGAATTGACGGCACGCGGCCGCGACGGCTACGCCGCCTACCTGTGCGAGGAACTGGGCACCACCCGCGAGCGGATCCTCGCCACCGACGTCAAGGGATTGCTGGAGATTGAAGCTGCGCCCCTCAACGTACTCATTCTCATCAAGGAATACGACGCCGAAGGCGACAGCTACATTCCCACCCTGGGCATTCCCGATGAGGCCTTCGCCGCCGTCAAAAAGCTCATCACCAAGGAAGAAGTGCGCGTCATCGCCCTGGCCAAGCTGCAATTGCGCCACGACATGACCCTGTGGGACATCGGCGCCGGCTCGGGTTCGGTGAGTATCGAAGCCGACCATCTGCTGCCCAACGGCCGCATCTTCGCCATCGAACGCAACGCCCAATGTCTGCAATTCATCCGCGAAAATCTCAGAAAATTCAACGCGCGCAACGTGTCCCTGGTCGAAGGAATGGCGCCCGACTGCCTCGAAACCCTGCCCGACCCCGACCGCGTGTTCATCGGCGGCTCCGGCGGCAATCTGTGGAGCATTCTGCAGGCGGTGGATGGCCGCTTGCCCGCCGACGGCCGCATCGTGCTTAACGCCATCACCCTCGACACCCTGACCAGTGCCACGGAATTTTTCGATAATGCCGGCTATGAGGTCGAAGTAACGGCCGTCAACATTTCACGCACCCGACCGCTCACCGACTACAAGATGTTCGAAGCCAACAACCCGGTTTTCGTCATCACGGCCTCCAAGAAATGAGCCTTCAGGTTTTAGCCATCGTCGGTGTCGGCCCCGGCGACCCCGAGTTGGTGACCCTCAAGGCGGCGCGCCTGATTCAGGAAGCCGATGTGGTGATCGCGCCCCTGGGCGACCGCTCCGATGCCAGCATCGCCGAAGGCATCATCGCCGGGCTGGTCGATGCGCCGCGCCAGCAGGTCATCCGCCAGGTCTATCCCATGTCCAAGAACCCCGCGGACATGCAGGAATTCTGGCGCGACGCGGCGCGTCAGGCGGCGCACCTGGTGCGATCCGGAAAAAAAGTGGTCTTCATCACTCTCGGCGACCCCCTGCTCTACAGCACCGCCCTCTATCTGGCCCGCCAACTGCGCGACGAAGCCCCGGAAATTGGGGTGGAATTCGTCTCCGGCGTCTCCTCCATCAATGCCGCCGCCGCCCGCGCCGGCCTGCCCCTGGCCCTGGCCGACGAGCGCCTGGCGGTGCTGCCCGCCACCTTCGAAGGCGACAAGCTGCGTCGCGCCCTGGAAGATTTCGACACGGTGGTGCTGATGAAGGTGCATCGGGTGTTCGAGCGAGTCAGAGCCTTACTCACCGAGATGGGACTGCTGGAAAGCGCCGTTTACCTGCGCCGCATCGGCCTGGCGGACGAACGCATTTTCACCGACCTGCGCCAGGTTACCGAGGAAGACCTCAATTATCTCTCCCTGATCATCGTCCGCAAATAAGGGCGACTGGAGTTGAACGTGTCCACTGTCCTCTTCGTCGGCGCCGGTCCCGGCGACCCGGAACTGATTACCGTCAAGGGCCTCAAGGCCCTGCGCCAAGCCGATCTGGTGGTCTATGCCGGCTCCCTGGTCAACCGCGCGTTGCTCGCCGAACTCAAACCCGGCGCCCGGGCCGTCGACAGCGCGCCCCTGGCCCTGGAGGAGATCGTCGCCTGCATGGCGGAGGCGCTGGCCGCAGGTCGGCAGGTGGTGCGCCTGCACACCGGCGATCCCTGTATTTACGGCGCCATTCAAGAACAGATCGCGGCCCTGGCGGAACACGGCATCGCCGCACAGGTCATCCCCGGCGTCACCGCCGCCTTTGCCGCCGCTGCCGGACTCGGGCAGGAATTGACTCTGCCGGAGGTCTCCCAGACGGTGATCATCAGTCGCCGCGAGGGACGCACCCCGGTGCCCGAGCGCGAGAAGCTTGAAAAAATCGCCGCCCTCGGCGCGACCCTGTGCCTCTACCTGTCCGTGGGCATGATGGAGGAAGTCGTCGCCGATCTGCTCGCCGGCGGAGCCTACGCCCCGTCCACCCCCGTGGCCGTGGTGAGCAAGGCAAGCTGGGCTGATGAGCAGCGGATCGAGGGCACCCTGGGCGACATTACCGAAAAAGTCAGACAGGCCGGTATCAGCCGCCAGGCCGTGATCCTCGTCGGCGAAGTCCTCAACGCACGCCACCAGGGCGTCGGCGAGAAATCAAAACTCTATGATCGAAATTTTGTGCACGGCTTTCGAACCTAAGGGTTTCCACAAAAGACCAAGGACAAAGGACAGCTTTCCACCATGATTGCCATCATCGCCATTACGCCGGGCGGCGCCGAGCTGGCCCGCCGCCTTCAGCGCGAACTGCCTCACAGTCAGGTATTTACACCCGCGCGCCTGGCGCAGGGAGGGGACCAGGTGTTTCATCAGCCCCTTGCCCAAGTGTTACCCGAACTCTTCAGCCAGGCGCGTGGGCTGGTCTGCATCATGGCCACCGGCATCGTTGTGCGCCTGCTGGCGCCGCACCTGCGCAACAAGGCCGAGGATCCGGCGGTGGTCGTCATGGACGAGGCCGGCCGTTTTGCCATCAGTCTGCTCTCCGGGCATCTCGGCGGGGCCAACGATTTGGCTCGGCAAACAGCCGCGGCGGTGGGTGCGCAGGCGGTCATCACCACCGCCACGGACGTCAACGGCCTGATGGCCTGGGACGACATTGCGCGCCGCGAGCAGTTGGCCATCGAGCCCTTGCGCAACATTCGCCGCCTCAACAGCCTGCTCCTCGAGCGCCGCAACATTGCGCTGGTCGATCGCCGCCACCGTATCAACCATTACTTTCTGCCCCAAAGCGGCGTGACTCTGGTCGCAAACTTCGCCGAGGCCATGCAGAGCCGCTTCGACGGGCAGGTGTTTGTGACCCACCGCCTGCTCGGTGGAAACCAGAACCAGGACAACCTTCTGCTGCTGCGTCCCCGCGATCTTGTGGTGGGCATCGGCTGCAATCGCGGCACCAGCGCCGAGGAAATCGAAGAGGCGGTGCGCAGCGAGTTCGCCGCCGCTTTTCTCTCCCCGTCAAGCATCGCCGCAGTTGCCAGCATCGAAGACAAATGTGATGAAGCAGGGTTGGTGAGCTTTACCAAAAATCTCGGCGTGCCCCTGCAGTTGTTTTCCGCCGCCGAACTCAATTGCCTGGACGCGCCCTCCGCCCCTTCATCCCACGCCCTCGATGCCGTCGGCGCCAAAGGCGTCTGCGAACCGGCGGCTATGGCCGCAAGCGGTGCCCGCACCCTGCTGATCAAAAAGAAAAAGCACGGCAATGTGACCCTCGCGGTGGCGGAAAAAGGGTGAGTGTCGATGATGGATTGTACATTCGCATATACGAAGACACCCCCCCAAACCGGGTTTTCAACCAATGACCAATGACCAAGGACCAAGAACAGCAGTTGACCCTCAAGGCAAGCTGTCCATCATCGGCCTGGGACCTGGCGGGCCTGAGCATCTGACGCCCGCGGCCCGCGAGGCCCTTGCGCAGGCGCAAGTGGTGGTGGGCTATCAGACGTATATCGATCTGGTGGCATCGCTGCTCAACGGCAAGCAGGTGCGGGCTTCGGGCATGCGCCAGGAGGTGGAGCGGGCGCGCCAGGCTCTGGATGAAGCCGCGCAGGGAAAGCGAGTCGCTTTGATTTCCTCCGGCGATGCGGGCATCTACGGCATGGCCGGACTGGTGCTGGAAATGGCGCAGGGCACCGGTACGGACATCAGGGTCATTCCCGGTGTTTCCGCGGTGCAGGCGGCTGCCGCGGCGCTCGGCGCGCCGCTCATGCATGATTTTGCGGTGATCTCCCTCTCCGACCTGCTCACTCCCTGGGAACTTATCCGGAGCCGGCTGGATGCCGCCGGACAGGCCGATTTCGTCGTCGCTCTCTACAACCCGCGCAGTCACGGCCGCACCACTCAGCTTGACGAAGCGCGGCATATTCTGCTGCGCCACCGACACCCGGAAACGCCCGTAGGCATCGTGCGCCATGCCGGGCGCGGCGCTCAAGAGCAATCCTGGGTGGGGCAGCTCGCTTCGTTTGACGACAGTGCGGTGGACATGAGCACCCTGGTGATCATCGGCAACAGCCGCACCTTTGTCGATGAAGGCGGCCGCATGATCACGCCACGGGGCTATGAAAAACGCTATGAGGTCGCCGGACGCCGAACGCCGCAAAAGGCAGCGGCAAAGAGTCAATCCCTCAGCCCGGAATCCTCATCCGCCCGGGCCCTGTTCATCGGCGGCACCGGCTCGGACGTGGGCAAAAGCGTCATCACCGCCGGTCTGTGCCGCCTGTTCAAACGCCGCGGCCTGTCGGTGGCGCCCTTCAAGGCGCAGAACATGGCTCTCAATTCGGCGGTCACCCCGGAGGGCGGCGAGATCGGCCGCGCCCAGGCGCTGCAGGCGGCGGCCTGCGGCCTCGAACCCCATACCGACATGAATCCCATTCTGCTCAAACCCACTTCGGAGCAGGGCTCGCAGGTCATCATCCAGGGCCGAGTGCATGGCAATCTGTCGGTGCGCGAGTATCACGCCTTCAAGCCCCAGGCCTTCGCCCGAGTGCGGGAGAGCTTCACCCGCCTGGCCGCCGCCCACGACCTGATCGTCATGGAAGGCGCGGGCAGCATTGCCGAAATCAACCTCAGAGCGCACGACATCACCAACCTCAAAGCCGCGGCCCTGGCCCAGGCTCCCGTGTTGTTGGTCGCCGATATCGACCGTGGCGGAGTGTTCGCCGCCATTGTCGGCACCCTGGAACTGCTCAATAGCGAAGAGCGGGCTCTCATCGCCGGTGTCATCATCAACCGTTTTCGCGGCGATCCGAGTCTGCTCGCTCCGGGCATCAGCGAGATCGAGGCGCGCACCGGGGTACCGGTGCTCGGCGTGGTTCCCTGGATCGAGCTGAAGCTGCCGCAAGAGGACTCGGTGGCTCTGATCCACAAAAAAAAGCGCGGCGGTGAGCGCCCCCTGCGCATTGCCGTGGTTCGCCTGCCGCGCCTTTCCAATTACACGGACTTCGACCCCCTGGAAAACGAGCCGGACGTAGACCTGCTTTACGTCACCGAGGCCGAACAACTGGCGGGCTGCGACCTGGTAATCCTGCCCGGCAGCAAGAACACCCTGGAGGATCTCGCCTGGCTGCACGACAACGGGTTGGCAGCGGCGCTGCTCGCCCATCACCGCGACGGCGGCAGAGTCATCGGCATTTGCGGCGGCTTTCAGATGCTCGGCCGCACCCTCGGCGATCCCAACGGCGTCGAATCCGCGCGCGGCACGATGCCGGGTCTGGAGTTGCTCGATGTCACCACCATCCTGCAGGGCGAAAAGCAGACCCACCGCGTCAGCGCCCGGCCATTGCCCGCCGCTCAGATCCTCGGTCTGGACAACAGCGCCCCTGTGCAAGGCTACGAAATCCACATGGGCGAAACCCGGCGCGGCCCGCAGGTCGAGCCTCTGTTGCAACTGACCCGCTGCACCGACGGCCGCATTCTGGAAGACGGCGCCCTGAGCAGCGACGGCCGGGTGTGGGGGACTTACGTGCATGGCCTGTTCGACAATGCCGCGTTACGCAGCGCCCTGCTCAGGCCCCTGCGGCAAGCACGCCACCTTACCGAGCCGCCGGCTGCCGCACCGAGCCTGGATGCCGAGCTCGACCGTCTTGCCGATCACCTTGCCGCGCATCTCGACCTGGTGCGTATCGGCGCCCTGCTGCACCTCGACCTACAGGAGAATGACTCATGCTTGGCTGGCTGATCCTCGCTGCCTTCGCCCTTGATCTGGTGCTCGCCGAACCGCGCCGGATTCCCCATCCGGTGGTGGGCATCGGACGCCTTATCGAAAAGCTCGAACTGGTCCTGGCAATGCTGCGCAATCGCCGCCTGGCCGGCGTCATCCTGGTGATTCTCACCCTGCTCATCACCGGCGCCGTCACCTGGGGGCTGCTCGCCCTCTTCCATGCCATGCATCCGGTGCTCGGCTTCCTGCTCGGCGTGTGGATCGCCTTTACCACCCTGGCGCTGCGCTCCCTGCACAAGGAAAGCCGTGAAGTGGTGAGTTGGGTGAAAAAAGGCAACCTGCCCGAAGCACGACGCTCCCTCTCGCTGATCGTCGGCCGCGAAACCCGCACCCTCGACGAAGAAGGCATCATCAAGGCCTGCATAGAAACCGTCGCGGAAAACACCTCCGACGGCCTGGTGGCGCCACTGTTCTACCTGTTCATCGGCGGGCCGATCCTTGCCATCCTCTACAAGGCGATCAACACCCTCGACAGTATGGTCGGCTATCTCACCGATCGCTACCGCGAACTGGGCTGGGCGGCGGCCAGGATTGATGATCTGGCCAACTGGATTCCCGCCCGCTTGACCGCCCTGCTGATGATTCTGGCCAGCTTTCCCCTGGGCCTCAACGGCTTCAACGCCCTGCGCATTACCCTGCGCGACGCACGCAAGCACCGCAGCCCCAACGCCGGCTGGCCCGAAGCGGCCGCAGCCGGCGCCCTGGGCGTCCAACTGGGCGGACCGGCGGTGTATTTTGGCGAGAAGGTCGACAAGATCACCCTCGGCGATGCCGAAAAACCCGTCACCATCGCCTGCTACCACCGCATGATTCGCCTCATGTACCTCACCGCCGTCCTGGCTCTGGGATTGGGATTGGCGGTGCTGGGACTGATTTTTTAGCCTTCTCCCGAGTCAGCCATGCAACCTTCTCAACACGGCGGCAACGTCTTGCAAACAGCCCGCGAACTGGGCCTGGAGCCCGAGGCTCTGCGGGATTTTTCCGCCAGCATCAATCCTCTCGGCACGCCGGACGAGGTCATGGCGGCGATTCGCGCCTCCCTTGAGCAGATTCAGCATTATCCTGAAATCGACGGCGCTTCCCTGATCCAGGCCCTCGCCGAGCATCACCAGATGGCGCCCGGACACTTTGTCCCGGGCAGCGGCTCCACCGAACTCATCTACCTGCTGCCGCGTGTGCTGCGGCCACGCCGCGCCCTGCTCCTCGCGCCCTGCTTCAGCGAATACGCACGCAGCCTTGCCCAGATCGGCTGCAGCGTTGATTATCATCTCCTCAGCGCCGAAGATAACTTTCTGTTCGACCCCTTGTCTCTGCTGCACCAGATCCGCCCCGAGACCGATCTCATCGTCCTCGCCAATCCGGGCAATCCCGCAGGCACGGCCCTGGCGCCGCAAGCGCTGCTGGAACTTGCCGCCGGCATACGCGAGCAGGCCCTGCTGCTGGTCGATGAAGCCTTTGTCGATTTCTGTCCCGACCACTCTCTTCTGCCGCACCTCAAACACTGCGACAATGTTCTGGTGCTGCGCTCCTTCACCAAGTTCTACGCCATGCCCGGCCTGCGCGCCGGCTATCTCGCCGGAGCGCCGCATACCCTGGCCCGCCTGGCGCAGGCGCGCGAACCCTGGACCCTTTCCACCCCGGCGCTGGCCGCCGCCCGAGCCTGCCTGGGCGCCGCGGACTTTCGTCGCCACACCCTGAGAGTCATCCCCCAATGGCGCGGCCAATTGCAAAAGGGTCTGCAGGAACTGGGCTGGCGGGTTTTCCCCGGCGAAGCCAACTATCTGCTCGCGCACCTTCCCCCAGGCTCGACCAAGGCGCCGCAGCTTGCAGCCACCTTGCGGGCGCAAGGCATCCTCGTCCGCGATTGCAGCAACTTCGTCGGCCTTGATGAGACCTACGTGCGCGTTGCAGTGCGCCGTCCCGAAGACAACCAGCGCCTGCTCCACGCCCTGCGCACTCTAACCTGAGAATCCAGGACCGAAAAAGGGGACGGATTTATTTTCTGTTCGGGCGGGGACAATACAAAATCAGTTTTCAGAGTCAGTTGAGTTTCTGGCAGGGCAGGTCGATGCGGATGATCTGGCCGCGGCGCTCGATGAAGACGTGCGACTCGATGAGCAAAGGCAGATAGTTCTCCCCCTCGCACTCGATGTCGTAGCCGCCGCTCAGGTCGAGACCGGGGATAAAAGCAGGCACCTGATAGGTGATGTCGCCGACGGTGCAGTGGATCTTGCCGTGCAGTTCACGCTCGCCGGGATCGCGGCGATTGTTGCCGTTGGCGTCGTGAAAGGCGTAGATGACGAGCTTGCCGCGCTCGGTGGGCAAAGGCGGGGCGGGACCGAAGAACAAATCCAGAATATTGCCGCGCTTGCGGGGCTCATGGCCGATGCGAAATTCTTCGCCCTCCGCTGGAACCGCGCCCGCCGGGGAACCCCAGAGATAGAGTCCACAAACCAGCAAGAACCCGACGATGTATGTGATGCGCTGCGCCAAAGAAAGACTCCGTTGCAATCCAGGAATAGCTCAGTATAGCGGCTTTCGGAATTAAATTGCAGGGGGGCTCCGCCGATTTATCTCTGGGCAGCCGCAGGGCCGCCCTCAGCGCGGCTCCATCTCCACCAGATATTTCCAGTATTTCATGGGCATGAAACTTTTCTGTTGACGCGGGTTGGTGCGCTCGGCAATGGCGATGCGCGCAAAAAAAGTCTGCCAGAGCTGCTGCCAGTGCGATTCTTCCGCAGAAAACTGCGGCGAAGCATGGACATCCAGATCGGCCAGCACCCAGCGACCCTCCGCATAAAAAACCCCCTTGCTGCGCCGCACGTCTTGAATCAACCAGCGCTCCTGCCCCAAGCGCTCGGCAAAATGCGGCGCCAGCAGCGGCAGCACGAAATGCTCGGGCTCCAGCGGGGCATAAAGCAACCCCTCGTCCGTTTCACGAAAACGCGCCAGACCCTTGAGGCGATGAGACTCGCGCCGCACCCGCTGCGCCAGGCGCTGCACCTCGGCCACGGCGGGACAGGCCAGGTCGTCATCGAGGCGCCTGCGCACCTTCCAGCCATGGGCCAGATAACGATAAATCGCCATTTCAACGCCGGGAACCTCCGAGAAAAAGGCGTGGCGCACAAAAGTGGCGCTGTCGGGTGAGAGATGCGTACGGATGGCGCTCAGCAGTTGATCGGCACGTTGCAGATCGGTGGCAACCTGCGCCGCAGTGGAAAATAGATCGTCCTGCGCAGGCGCGGCGACACAGATTTCGGTCGGCGTTTCACGCCAGGCGAAGATGCGCTGCAACACACTGAGCAACCCCGCGTAGCTGCCATCGTAGTGATAGGTGAGTTCATCCATGAAGTTTTCCCGCCGGCAGGGGCCTAGCAAGCTGGGCCCCTTGATGTTGGGCAGAACAGGTCGCCGCAGGGGCAAGCTGTCGCAATCCTAGGCCATTGCGTGGAGGCAGTCAAACAGCAAGCATCGCCGATTTTTGCTGAAGGTTTGCATTAAATAAGAATATTTTCTATTCTTCTGTGATGGCAAGTGTCATCTATGCGATTTCAGGAGGGGATTATGGAAGATTTTTTTGAAACAAATGCCACTCACCAACCAGTCAGCAATACCATCCCCAATTCGCCAGAACTGTGGGCGCGCCTCTCTCCTCTTAAAGATTCTTTGTGCTTTGACCATTAAATTTGCCATTGCGACTTATTTTGTCATACAGACAATTTAAAATTTGTTTTGCTTGTTGGGTTTATCTGGAATTTACGCCGATCTTGGGAGGGTAACGCTATGGCCGAATATTATGCGCACTCAACGGCAAACCAAGACAAATCGGACTGGCAGACCCTTCCCGATCATTTGGCAAATGTCGCCAGGCTCGCCGAAAAATTTGCGGATGTATTCAACGCGGGTGAATGGGGGCGCTGTGCCGGTTTGCTGCATGACGCCGGCAAGGCAACGGACGCTTTTACCGCAAGGCTGGAGGGAAACACGGCCCGCGTCGATCACTCAACCTTCGGTGCGCGCCTGGCGAGAGAGCGTCTGGGACGCCTCGGACTGCTTCTGGCGTATGTGATCGTCGGCCATCACGGCGGGTTGACCAATGGCGGCAATCAGGAAGGCGAGCTTCATTTTCGCCTGAAACACGCCAAGGTGCCGCCGGACGTCGCGCTGCTTACCGATTTTGACCTGCCCAAGAGGCTAGCCCCACCTTTCAAACTGCCCGTTGATCGCGCTGGATTCAGCCTGGCGTTTTTCACCCGGATGATTTTCTCCTGTCTGGTAGATGCCGACTTTCTCGATACCGAAGCCTTTTGCGACCCTGATAAAGCCCAGCTTCGCCCAGAGCACGACAGCGGCACTGATTTCCGCAGTCTGCAACAGCGATTCACTTCCTTTCTTCAAGAAAAAGCACATACCGCCAAACCCTCCCCCGTCAATGCCCTGCGCCAAAGCATTCTCGCCCAGTGCCGGGAAAATGCCCTGCTACCCCAAGGATTTTTTTCGCTGACAGTTCCCACCGGTGGGGGAAAAACCTTCTCGTCTCTGGCCTTCGCCCTGGACCACGCGTTAGCCCACGGCCTGCGGCGCATTATTTACGCGATTCCCTTCACCTCCATCATTGAACAGAATGCCAGGGAGTTCCAGGCGGCCATCGGGGCAGATTGCGTCCTTGAGCATCACTGCAATTACAAGGAGAGCGATGAGCACGAGAACGATGCCTACAATCGCAGACGCGGGCTGGCCACCGAGAACTGGGATGCCCCCCTCGTCGTCACGACCAACGTCCAATTTTTCGAGTCGTTGTTCAACAACAAAACCTCGCGGTGCCGCAAACTGCACAACATTGCCGGCAGCGTCATCATCCTCGACGAAGCCCAGGCGATCCCCACCGAATATCTGGAGGCCTGCCTCGCCGCCCTGCGCGAGCTGGTGGAACGCTACACGTGCACGGTTGTCCTCTGCACCGCGACCCAGCCGGCCCTGGACGACAAAAGCACTCTGCGCACGGCGTTGCCACACGTCCAGGAGATCATTGACGATCCGCTGCATCTCTATCGGAGTTTGCAGCGCACCGAGGTCCAATTTATCGGCAAAGTTTGCGATGACGAACTCGCCGAGCGCCTCGCGGATGAGAGACAGGTTCTGTGCATCGTTTCCACCAAGGCACATGCCCGCACACTTTACGAGAAAATTAGGCAGGCGGCAGGAGAAGATGAGCGGTTATTCCATTTGTCGACCAACATGTACCCCATCCATCGGCGGCAAGTGCTGAATGAAATTCGCGCCCAGCTCAAGGTCAACATGCCCTGCCGGGTGATTTCGACGTCCCTGGTCGAGGCGGGCGTCGACCTTGACTTCCCGGTGGTGTATCGGGCCATGGCCGGGCTGGATTCCATCGCCCAGGCGGCAGGTCGTTGCAACCGCGAAGGGCTGCTGCCCGAAAAAGGCAAAGTGTTTGTCTTCGAAGCAGAGCAGCCCCCGCGCATGCCCTGGATCAAGCGTTGCGCCGCCCGCGCCGCGGAAACTCTGCGCACCCTGCCCCAGGCCGACCCTTTGGGGCTTGAAACCATGCGCCGATATTTCGAATTGCTTTACGATGTGGAGGACTTGGACAAGAAGCAGATCCTGCCATTGCTCAATCCCAAATTGAGCACCGATCTGATCTGGCCGTTCCAGGAAGCGGGCCAGGCCTTCCGCTTCATCGAGGAGGAAACCATCGGCGTGATCATCCCCATTGAGGCGCAGGCGCAAGGCCTGGTGCAGGAGTTGCGGTACACCCAATACCCGCGCGCCACGCTTAGAAAACTTCAGCAGTACACGGTTGGGGTGCGTTCCAGAGACTTTGCGGCTCTGGATGCCGCCGGCGCGCTGGAAATGATTCACGGCGAATTTCCGCTGTTGTGCAACGAAGCTACATACCGCGCTGCGGTTGGATTGTGCGTTGATGAGGGTGAAGTCTGGAATCCGGAGAATTTGTGCATATAACCTTGTGAACTCTTGGCAAGAGGGAAAGGAGCAGCTATGGGGTATGGCGTCAAGTTAAGAGTCTGGGGGAATTACGCCTGTTTTACGCGACCGGAGATGAAGGTGGAACGCGTCTCCTACGACGTGATGACCCCTTCGGCTGCGCGGGGCATCCTGGAGGCGATTCACTGGAAGCCGGCGATCCGCTGGGTCGTGGATCGCATTCATGTATTGCAGCCCATCAAATTCGACAATGTACGGCGTAACGAAATCAGTTCGAAAATCCCCAAACCCAATCCGACCACGGCCATGCGTGACGGCAAGCGCCTCTATTTTCTGGTGGATGACGGCGACAACCGCCAGCAGCGCGCCTCGACACTTCTGCGCGATGTGGAATATGTCATCGAGGCACATTTCGAACTGACCGACAAGGCCGGCTTTGACGACAACGAAGGAAAGCATCTCGACATCTTCAACCGAAGAGCCGCGCGTGGCCAATTTTTTCATCAGCCCTGCCTTGGTTGCCGCGAATTCCCAGCCTATTTTGAGTTGCTCGAAGGGGACATTCCCGCATCGCCCTATGTCGGGCAGTCCAAGGAATTGGGCTACATGCTGCTCGACATGGATTTTGACAACGACATGACCCCCCTGTTTTTCCGCGCGACCATGGAGGATGGCATCATCCATGCCCCATCGCCGCTTTCCCCGGAGGTGCGGACATGATTCTGCAAGCCTTGAACGGCTATTATGAGCGCATGGTCGAAGATCCGAATTCGGGGATGCCGCCTTTTGGGACCAGCATTGAGAACATCTCCTTTGCGTTGGTACTGGCAGCGGACGGCAATTTACAGAACATCGAAGATCTACGCGAATCCGAAGGCGGCAAGTTACGGGCACGGAAAATCCCCGTACCAGCATCGGTGACGCGCACTTCTGGCGTTAAGCCTAATTTTCTGTGGGACAAAGCGAGCTACCTCTGCGGCGCAGATGCAGAGGGGGCAACCGAAAAAAATCAAGAGCGATTCGCGGCTTTCAAAGAATTTCTTCAGATCGTCGGGGCTGAAATTAACGATCCGGGATTTTTAGCTGTCATCAAATTCCTGCAAGGTTGGGATTGCGCACAAGCCGAGGAAATCGTCGGTAAATTTGCGGCTTGGGAAGATGTTTGTCATGCCAATCTGGTGTTTCGTTTGGATGGCGCCCCCGGATTTATTCACAATCGCGCGCCCGTACAGAAATTCTGGCTCCGATTCAACCAGGATAGGGACAGCGCCGAACTGGTTCAGTGCTTGATTTCCGGTGAAACAGATGCACCTTTGGCCCGCGTCCATACCCCCATCAAGGGTGTTCGCGGCGGACAGACATCGGGAGGGTACATTGTATCCTTTAATAAATCCGCCTTCGTTTCTTACGATCAGACCAAGGCCTCCGTCGCTGAAAACTCGGCATTCGCTTACACGACCGCGCTGAATGTCCTTCTGGCAGGGAAAAGTCGACAAAATGTGCATATCGGCGATACCACCCTAGTCTTCTGGGCGCAACGTCCTACCCCGGCAGAGGATTTCCTTGCCGACCTGATCGAGCCTTCAGCCGGATCCACTGATGCCCCAGATATTGAGGACGATCAGCAAACCACCGGAAAAATCCGCAGCTTGCTTCAGGCAATTCGCGATGGGCGGCGGGCAACAGACATCATTCCGGACCTTGACGAATCCGTGCAATTCTATGTGCTCGGCTTGGCACCCAATGCCGCGCGGCTGTCTATCCGCTTTTGGGAGGCAAACAGTGTGGGCGTTTTTCTGGACCGCATCGGCAGGCATTTTCAACAACTGGCGTTGGTTCGCCAATACGAAAGCGATCCCGAATTCCCCCCTCTGTGGCGACTGCTCTGCCAGACGGCACCTTTGGGAAAAAACGAAAACGTCTCACCGGTTCTCGCAGGCGCCCTGGCCAAAGCCATGTTGACCGGCACCCGCTATCCGCAAAATCTTCTTTCCGCCGTCCTAGGGCGCATTCGCACCGAACATCAGGTGAGCTATTTTCGCGCCGCGCTTCTTAAGGCTTTTCTCATTCGCAATCATCAAATGGAGGTGCCCGTGTCGCTCGATCCCCAAAAAAAAGACTTACCTTATTTACTGGGCCGCTTATTTGCCGTTTTGGAAAAAGCCCAGGAGGAGGCCGTCCCCGGTACCAACGCCACCATCAAGGACCGCTATCTCGCCTCGGCATCGGCAACCCCGGGCCAGGTTTTTCACATGCTGCTGAAAAATGCGGCCAACCACATCGCCAAGTTACGCAAAGACCCGGAAAAAAGAGGCAGGGCACACAATTTCGAAATCATGACGCAAGACATCATGGCCGAGATCGTTGAGTTCCCCAGAACTCTGGCTGCCATTGAGCAGGGCCAATTCATGATCGGCTACTACCATCAGCGCAAAAACTTTTTCACCAAAAAAAATCAGGAGGGCTGACCCATGACCGCTATCACCAATCGTTATGAATTCGTACTGCTTTTCGATGTGGAAAACGGCAATCCTAACGGCGATCCCGACGCAGGCAACATGCCGCGCATCGATCCCGAAACGGGCCATGGACTGGTGACCGATGTCTGTCTGAAGCGCAAAATCCGCAACCACGTGGCCCTGGCCAAAGAAGGCGCGGAAGGATTCAATATTTATGTGCAGGAAAAGGCCGTGCTCAATCAAACCAATGAACTGGCTTACAAAGCTTATGAATTGAAGCCCGAAACGAAAAAGCTCCCCAAAAAACTTGCGGATGCACAAAAAGTAACCGGCTGGATGTGCGCCAACTTTTTCGACATCCGCAGCTTCGGCGCTGTCATGACCACCGAGGTCAATTGCGGACAGGTGCGCGGGCCGGTGCAATTGGCTTTTGCCAAAAGCGTTGAACCTATCATTCCGCAGGAAATCAGTATCACCCGTATGGCGGTCACCAACGAAAGAGACTTGGAAAAAGAACGCACTATGGGCCGCAAGCATATCGTCCCCTATGGGCTTTATGTCGCCCAGGGCTTTGTGTCGGCGCCTCTGGCAGAAAAGACCGGTTTCAGCGAGGATGACCTGGGCTTGCTGTGGGACGCGCTGGTCAACATGTTCGAGCACGACCGTTCAGCGGCTCGCGGCGTAATGAGCAGTCGTAAGCTCTATGTCTTCAAGCATAAAGACAAATTGGGTAATGCCCCGGCGCATAAGTTGTTCGACTTGGTGGAAATTGCGCGCGCTCCCGGTTCGCAGGGGCCGGCGCGGTCCTTTAAGGACTTTTCCGTAAATGTAGGTACTGCGCCGACAGGTATCGAAATTATTGAAAAATTGTAGTTGAAAGCAAGGGGGTACAACCCTTACCCCACTTGCTAGCAAAAGCGGGAGGGGGAAAATCACCTATGGATAAAAATCTGGAAAAACGTTTCCGTGAGCGGGCAGTTACGCTGGGCAATTGCGGAGATCCGGCAGGATTGGCGGAACTTATCGATTTGACACGTTTACCCGTTGCCAATGTGCGGCGCTTGGCGGCATCGGCCATCGGAAAGCTGGCCGGTTTGGCCGATGGCAGAGACGCCGTTGCAGCTTTGCAGCCGCTATTGCAGGATGCTTTTCCGCAGGTGCGCCAATATGCGGCAAAAGCCCTGGGTGCTTACGGCATCCAGGCCAAATGCGCCTTGGTCGATCTTCGCGATATGGCCATCAGCCCCGTTGAAAAGGACTACAACAACACCTGCGCAAAGCTGGCCATCGAACTCATCGAGGAGGCGACCCGCATCGAAGAGAGGAAAGCCGAGCATTGCTGCCAGCGCTGCGGGGTCAAACTTGAAGCCGATGAGTTCACCCGCAGCAAAAAAGCTTTTCAGCGCCCGTTCTGCAATTATTGCTTCGATGAGGTCTTTATCGAACGACGTAATTTTGAAACCAAGGTGCAATTGCAGAAAAACATTCGTGCCAAGGACGGCACCTGGGTGCAATCGGACGGCGAGCGCTTGATTTGTGAGATATTGAACACCGAGAAAATCCACTACCGCTACGATGAGCGTTTCCGCATACTTGACGGATATGCCATCCGCCCCGATTTCTATCTGCC
The DNA here is from genome assembly GCF_000820505.1 of Geoalkalibacter ferrihydriticus DSM 17813. Taxonomy (NCBI): domain Bacteria; kingdom Pseudomonadati; phylum Thermodesulfobacteriota; class Desulfuromonadia; order Desulfuromonadales; family Geoalkalibacteraceae; genus Geoalkalibacter; species Geoalkalibacter ferrihydriticus. The sequence goes on from NZ_JWJD01000004.1 coordinate 248,157, forward strand.
CGAGTTTGACGTCTATATCGAGTATTGGGGAATGGACACCGCCGACTACAAAATCGGCATGCTCAAAAAACAGCAGCTTTACCAGCAGCAGGGCAAAAGGCTTCTTTCCCTCTACCCCGATGACAAACCCAGAATCCGACATATGTTGCTGGAAAAACTCGCCAAATATAAATAACTCGCTACGCCTGCGCTGCGCATTGCAGGTACGGCAAAAGCAATCCGGAGAACCTTCGATGTATGCTGAATCCGACTACGTTATGCTCTCGGCTTTGCAGCATTATCTTTACTGCCCACGTCAGTGTGCCCTGATTCACATTGAACAAACCTGGCAGGAAAACCGCTACACCGTTGAAGGACGCATTTTGCATGAGCGGGTCGACAGCCGAGAGAAAGAGATGAAAGGGCGTGTACGGATTGTACGCACCCTTCCCGTCCGCTCAGCGCGGCATGGTTTGAGTGGGCAGGCCGATGTGGTGGAGTTCCATGAGGACGGCAGCGTCTATCCCGTCGAGTACAAGCGAGGCCGGCCGAAAAGCGACCGCTGCGACGAAGTGCAACTTTGCGCTCAAGCCCTATGCCTCGAAGAAATGCTGGATAAAAAAATCGAAAGCGGGGCCTTATTTTACGGGCAGAATAAACGCCGGAGCGCTGTTGAATTTGATGTCGACCTAAGGCGGCTGACCGAAGAAACAGTTGAGCGGGTTCATGATCTTTTTCGCACCGGAGTTACGCCGAAAGCGGTCTACTCCAAAAAGTGCGATCAGTGTTCACTTATTGCCGTATGCCTGCCGAAAAGCTGCACATCCGGACGATCGGTCAGAAAATATCTGGTAGGGATGCTCAGGGAGACGAACCATGAGAAAGATGCTCAACACGCTGTATGTGACGACGCAAGGGGCCTATCTGAATAAGGAGGGAGAAACGGTCGTCGTCAACATCGAGCGCGAAACCAAGCTACGCTTGCCGATTCATACGCTCAGTTCCATTGTCTGTTTCGGCCAGGTGACATGCAGCCCCTTTCTGCTTGGGCATTGCGCTGAAAAGGATGTTACGGTCAGCTTCCTGACAGGTTACGGGCGGTTTTTAGCCAGGGTTCAGGGGCCGGTGGCAGGCAACGTACTTCTGCGTCGAGAGCAGTATCGCCAAGCCGACGACCTAGTGGCTTCGGCGCGTTTGGCACGCTTGTTTGTGCTGGGCAAGGTGACCAACTGCCGCACGGTTATGAGCCGGGCTCAGCGGGATCATGGGGAGAAAATCAACTCGCTGGACATTCCGAAAAAGGTGGGCTTATTTGCAAAGGTCGCTCGCAACCTTTTACTGGAAGATTCTCTTGATGATATCCGCGGTATTGAGGGCAGAGCAGCTAACGACTACTTCGGACTCTTCAATGATCTAATCGTGGCACAGAAGGACGACTTCGTCTTTGCCGGGCGAAACCGTAGGCCCCCTCTGGACCGGGTGAATTGCCTGCTTTCATTTCTCTATTCGCTGCTCTATCACGATGCGCGCTCAGCTCTTGAAACGGTGGGACTCGATCCGGCTGTTGGCTTTTTGCACCGCGATAGGCCTGGCCGACTGAGTCTGGCCTTGGATCTGATGGAGGAATTTCGGCCGGTAATGGCGGATCGCCTGGCGCTTTCATTGATTAACCTTGGTCAGGTGCGCAAAAAAGGGTTCCGGACCATGGAATCCGGAGCCGTGGTGATGGATGACGACACCCGAAAGGTTCTGCTCATGGAATACCAGAAGCGCAAACAGGTCGAAATCGAACATCCTTTTATCAAGGAGAAAATTCCGCTCGGGATGCTGATGTTTGCCCAAGCACAATTGCTCAGTCGCTATCTGCGCGGAGATCTGGACGAGTACCCTCCGTTTATCTGGCGGTGACGACATGATGGTGCTTGTCAGTTACGATGTGGCAACCTCTGATCGCGCCGGCGCCAAACGCTTGCGCAAGTTGGCAAAAATTTGCACCAATCACGGGCAACGCGTCCAGTACTCGGTCTTTGAATGCCTTGTAGATCCAGCACAATGGGTGGCGATGCGCCAGCAATTGATCAATGTCATCGACGAATCCCAGGATAGCTTGCGATTTTATTTTCTAGGGGCGGGATGGCGAAGGAAGATTGAACACATAGGCGCAAAGGAGGCTATCGACCAGGAAGGACCTTTAATCCTTTAGCGAACCCCAAGGGATGGTTGAAGCCCAGGGAGGTTCGCGCGGCCGATTTATAGGCGTTTTTTCGAGAATCTGGTGAGGATATAAGCATTTTGATTGTACGGGAGGATAAGGTTCGCGAATATCGGAAAAAAAATAGATAAAAATTAAAGACTTAGTGAACCACAGTCGCCCCCCGTGCGGGGGCGTGGATTGAAACGAAGAGTCCTGGCTGCGCGGGTATATCCGCCTGCCGTCGCCCCCCGTGCGGGGGCGTGGATTGAAACGATCAGCTCGAAATCCAGATGGCGCAAGAGCGCGTCGCCCCCCGTGCGGGGGCGTGGATTGAAACGACACCACCACCGTGGATGTCGACATCGTCAAAGGGTCGCCCCCCGTGCGGGGGCGTGGATTGAAACGTTGCGAAACCCTCCGCTTTCGCGCGCGGCGTCGGTCGCCCCCCGTGCGGGGGCGTGGATTGAAACGGCACCGACACCGCCAACAAGTACGTCGTGCTCACGTCGCCCCCCGTGCGGGGGCGTGGATTGAAACAGTACATCTACGACACCGTCGACAACGTCGGGCGGTCGCCCCCCGTGCGGGGGCGTGGATTGAAACAATTACACGCGCCTGCTGGATGCCACCATCAAGGGTCGCCCCCCGTGCGGGGGCGTGGATTGAAACAAGGACAGCTCCATTATGCGCTCGTCATCGTCCAGGTCGCCCCCCGTGCGGGGGCGTGGATTGAAACTCTGACGTTGAGGAAATGGTGTTGGTTTATACAGGTCGCCCCCCGTGCGGGGGCGTGGATTGAAACTTTTTGGGCCGCAAGTCGTAGCCCCGTGAGTTGGCGTCGCCCCCCGTGCGGGGGCGTGGATTGAAACAAGTGAGCGATTGAGCTGTGAGAGTGCGACAACCGTCGCCCCCCGTGCGGGGGCGTGGATTGAAACACCCCGAAGTGTGCGCGTGCATCGATGCAGTGACGGTCGCCCCCCGTGCGGGGGCGTGGATTGAAACTCCGGGTTGGTGTCGACCAGGAGCAGATCACCGTCGTCGCCCCCCGTGCGGGGGCGTGGATTGAAACATGCAAGAAGAGGTCGACGCCTACAACCGCCGGCCGTCGCCCCCCGTGCGGGGGCGTGGATTGAAACTTCGATGATGCGCAACACCTCGCGTTCATCGTCGTCGCCCCCCGTGCGGGGGCGTGGATTGAAACCAGAAAAGCCGAGGCATCATCGGCGGGCTCGCACGTCGCCCCCCGTGCGGGGGCGTGGATTGAAACAAAGATATAGGCGAGTTCCTGCTGCTCGCTCATGTCGCCCCCCGTGCGGGGGCGTGGATTGAAACGGTGAGTACCGCGTGGAGTGCGTGACCTTTACCGCGTCGCCCCCCGTGCGGGGGCGTGGATTGAAACTTTGATGAGCGCCTCCAGGTGGCAAAAGACCTGAGTCGCCCCCCGTGCGGGGGCGTGGATTGAAACAGTGAAGAGTTGCAGACGATCGCCGAGCACATCGTCGCCCCCCGTGCGGGGGCGTGGATTGAAACACACCGTCGGTGGACGTGTAACTGGATGAGGGGGTCGCCCCCCGTGCGGGGGCGTGGATTGAAACGATCTCAACCTGGGTGCGCTCTTTGCGGGTGCGGGTCGCCCCCCGTGCGGGGGCGTGGATTGAAACTTCGATGATGCGCAACACCTCGCGTTCATCGTCTGGTCGCCCCCCGTGCGGGGGCGTGGATTGAAACACACTCGATGCAGATCTCTCGCCCAGGGCCTTGGCGTCGCCCCCCGTGCGGGGGCGTGGATTGAAACATTTTCCAATAGTCAGCGGCTTCGATTTCGACCGTCGCCCCCCGTGCGGGGGCGTGGATTGAAACGCCAAAACCGGCGAGGGGCATTTGACCGATTACAGGTCGCCCCCCGTGCGGGGGCGTGGATTGAAACTCGGCGCTTGTCTCCTGGACCCGGATCGCGCCTAGTCGCCCCCCGTGCGGGGGCGTGGATTGAAACCTTCAACTGAATAAACCCCCGAAGCCTGGGCTCCGTCGCCCCCCGTGCGGGGGCGTGGATTGAAACACCAGCTTGGTATAGTTGGGGGTGCCAAGCTGGAGTCGCCCCCCGTGCGGGGGCGTGGATTGAAACGGCGGAGGCACCGCCGACAGCCCCATCGTCACCCGTCGCCCCCCGTGCGGGGGCGTGGATTGAAACATCGGTGCTGCCGGCGGTGTCGGGGTGCTGCATCGTCGCCCCCCGTGCGGGGGCGTGGATTGAAACGCCGCGCATGGTCAACGGCCTCACGCAAATCGGGTCGCCCCCCGTGCGGGGGCGTGGATTGAAACCCGCCCGATCTTGTCCCTCTCCCGCATGTCGGCTGTCGCCCCCCGTGCGGGGGCGTGGATTGAAACGCCTCTGAGTCGTCCTGCGGGTTGATCGTCCGCGTCGCCCCCCGTGCGGGGGCGTGGATTGAAACAATAGGTCGACCGCGTCTGCCAGCGCGCCAAAGAAGTCGTCGCCCCCCGTGCGGGGGCGTGGATTGAAACAATACATGCTAACGCAGCCGCCAATCTTTCCGCGTCGCCCCCCGTGCGGGGGCGTGGATTGAAACAAGCAGGTCGCCGAATGCGTTACGCAGGCCTTTTGTCGCCCCCCGTGCGGGGGCGTGGATTGAAACGCCTATTTCGGTAAAAACAACGCCGACGGCTTCAGTCGCCCCCCGTGCGGGGGCGTGGATTGAAACAACCTTCACCGCTTTAATATCTTCTCTTGTCAGTCGCCCCCCGTGCGGGGGCGTGGATTGAAACGCCGGAAAGAATCACGCCATGCTGAATCTGATATCGTCGCCCCCCGTGCGGGGGCGTGGATTGAAACAACACTCCCCGGCCACTTCGGCGCAGCCACCAACGTCGCCCCCCGTGCGGGGGCGTGGATTGAAACATAAAAAGAGAGTTCTCCCGCGCCCGCCTCGAAAGTCGCCCCCCGTGCGGGGGCGTGGATTGAAACCCCTGCGGCTACGCGACCCAAGACAAGAGCCTAGGTCGCCCCCCGTGCGGGGGCGTGGATTGAAACATCACGTCCCGGATATGTTGCGGTCCCTTATCGCGTCGCCCCCCGTGCGGGGGCGTGGATTGAAACAGCGGTGGCAAAGACAGCGTCGTCATGGAGCGGCGTCGCCCCCCGTGCGGGGGCGTGGATTGAAACTTCCTCAACGGCAACCAGGCGCCCTACATGGAAGTCGCCCCCCGTGCGGGGGCGTGGATTGAAACACATCTGCAACGAGGGTTGCCGCTGGGGTCATGACGTCGCCCCCCGTGCGGGGGCGTGGATTGAAACACTTGTGAAATGTCGGCAGGCTGTCCGGTCTGCAGTCGCCCCCCGTGCGGGGGCGTGGATTGAAACGTGATTACCCTCGGCAATGCGCCCGTACAGCTCCCGTCGCCCCCCGTGCGGGGGCGTGGATTGAAACAATTGAATCCGTTCGCGGATGGAGGGGGTAAAAGTGTCGCCCCCCGTGCGGGGGCGTGGATTGAAACCAATAGACTAGTGAGATCAATCATCGTTCCCACGTCGCCCCCCGTGCGGGGGCGTGGATTGAAACTGTCATGGCCTGCATGCGCCATTGCGGGTTAATGGTCGCCCCCCGTGCGGGGGCGTGGATTGAAACTACACAACAAAATACAACGGTCAACAAAAAAGTGTCGCCCCCCGTGCGGGGGCGTGGATTGAAACTGCCTTCCGCGTCTCGCGTAACATATGTTGAAGTGTCGCCCCCCGTGCGGGGGCGTGGATTGAAACTCCGAACCGATGAAGGAGCTGCAGGCGCTCGTCGTCGCCCCCCGTGCGGGGGCGTGGATTGAAACATTGAACGGTTGCCTCACACCAAGGGCAAGTGGGCGTCGCCCCCCGTGCGGGGGCGTGGATTGAAACTTTGCTGGCTGGCGTCACCGATCATCCGGCTAAAGTCGCCCCCCGTGCGGGGGCGTGGATTGAAACCAGGTCAAGGCCGGTAATTTTTTGCACAGAGCCTAGTCGCCCCCCGTGCGGGGGCGTGGATTGAAACCATGGTTGCAGCGCGTCGTTGCCGTCAAACTGTCGTCGCCCCCCGTGCGGGGGCGTGGATTGAAACGGTGGATTGATGCATCGCTTTTCCTTCGCGCACGTCGCCCCCCGTGCGGGGGCGTGGATTGAAACCGTTAGAAAATTCGACACGAATTTTGGCCCCAGGTCGCCCCCCGTGCGGGGGCGTGGATTGAAACGCTCAGCATTGCGGAGGCAGTATTGAGGAAATTAGTCGCCCCCCGTGCGGGGGCGTGGATTGAAACTGAGTTAAAAGGCCTCTCTGTTTTGTACTTAACGTCGCCCCCCGTGCGGGGGCGTGGATTGAAACCTTTTATCCCGCGCTGGTTTCGTGGTGTTGAAGGCGGTCGCCCCCCGTGCGGGGGCGTGGATTGAAACATCATGTGGGCCAACCCTTGAGTGTCGCGACTGGTCGCCCCCCGTGCGGGGGCGTGGATTGAAACTCAGGAGCGGCTTGCAATGGGCGCAATCCGTGAAGGTCGCCCCCCGTGCGGGGGCGTGGATTGAAACTCATGCCATGCAATCGCAACGGCCAACCGTTCCACCGTCGCCCCCCGTGCGGGGGCGTGGATTGAAACTTCAAAGATCCCCGGGGTCGGACCAAGCCAACACACTGAAATCAAACGGGATCTGCTTAAAAAACACCTCAAAAACAACCCTATAGGGCAATTTTCAGTGGTAAAATCGGGTTTATGTTCTGCAATTGGTATAAAATGGCAACGGGTTGGTTTGGTCCGACGCCGGATACGCGGATAACCTGTCAGCAAATCCGGCAGACTACATCAAGGATTTACGGCGACGTGACAAGGTGTTATCTAAAAAGGGTGGGGGCAAATTGCCTCCACCCTTTTTCAATCGAGCAGACGGAGAAGAAACGCTGTAAAGTTGTTGAACCGCATACTGGCGTGCCGCGTCTTCTTCCCGCCTCTGACGGGGTGTGTTTATCGCTGGTTGCGAGATAGAATATCTACTGAGGTAAAATTTGTACCCCATTTGCAGGAGCAGCGATCTGAGAATCCCATGCTATCGATCTTCGCGCAAATTAGTTATTTGGGAAAAATCTCTACTGAGGAGCCAACGCCATGAAAGCACTTTCCCCGTCAAGCCTCCCCGTCTTCAGGATCGCCGTTTTATTGCTGGCCCTGGTGATGACATCGGCATCCCTGGCTCAGGGCAGCTGGCTGCAAAAAGGTCGCGATTTGCTGCGCGGCGGATCTCCGGCGACCACCACTGATTTATCCAATCAGCAAATCGCCGCTGGACTTAGAGAAGCCCTGCGTGTGGGATCGGAAAATGTGGTCGGACAACTGGGAGCACTCAACGGCTTCAATGCCGATCCCCAGGTGCGCATTCCCCTGCCCAACAGCCTTGATCGGGTGCGCACAGCCCTGCGCCCTCTGGGCATGGCCCCCATGCTCGATGATTTGGAGGTACGTCTCAACCGCGCCGCCGAGGTCGCCACGCCCAAGGCAAAACAGCTGTTTCTGCAGTCCATCGAGGCCATGACTCTCGAAGACGTCATGGGCATCTACAACGGTCCGCCCGATGCCGCAACGCGTTACTTCCAGGACAAGATGTCGACGCCTCTGGCCGCGGAAATGCGCCCCATCGTTGCGGAGAGCCTCGCCGAAGTTGGTGCGGTACAATCCTACGAGAGCGTCATGAGCCGCTATCGCAGCCTGCCTCTGGCGCCCGAGGTCGGGACCGACCTGACCGGCTATGTGGTGGATGGTTTTGATAATCTAAATTTGACCAGTTAAGGGGCCCTGTGATTACCCAAAATTGACCACCCCCGGCATCCCTTCGGTACGATGGCAACAGACC